>JBEKFI010000006.1:0-83765 GCA_050013395.1 Verrucomicrobiia bacterium
ATAAGTTCAGGTGAAATCGGTATATCGGTTTTCATTGGACGGTGCACTTTACCAAGTCTGTCATTCTGAGCGAAGCGAAGAATCTCTTTTCCAGACGATGCTTGTCCATCCTGCCGCGCGTCGTGCGTGCTCGGTAGAAACGGCGTCGAGAAAATCGTCGAACTGAAACTATCTGCCGACGAACTCGCCCAACTCAAAAAATCAGCCGACCACGTGCTGGAGAACGTGAAACGGCTAAATCTATAAAGATATACTCGATCCGTGTAGCCACCCCGCTCGGGCGCGGGCGAAACCAAATCGCTGATCCGGAAATGACTGTGCCAAGTGGCATTGAATTCCCCATTACTCCTTATCTGAAACCACTATTGGCAAGTCAGGATAATCCATCGCAATGCATCTGATGAAGCAATGGAGGCGTGTGCCGATGAGAAGGTTTGCTCTCGAATCGTAGTCGGTCGCAATTCCTGCGAGTTTGAAATCTGAGTGTTTTGCGTTAGTCGTACGGGGCCATTTGAAAATGGCACCTCCACTCATTCCGTGGGGTAAGGGAGAGATGCGCAGTTCGTCGGTATCCAACGGCTTAGAACGCTTTCTCCGAAATCGAACAATGATATGGTCTTGGGGTCGGTATCCGTGACGGGTGACATCTCTTGCCGATAGGGTAAGACCAGTCATTGTGCGAAAAGACGCTTCAATACATCCATGTTTTCGTTCGGTCTTGCGCCAAGGATAACCTGCAAACATGTAACAATCTTCAGAATGCGATTCTACGCTAAGGTCTACATCGTCTCGTTCGAGAAAGACGGAGCCATCCTCGATGAGTGAAGCCTCGCAAGCTTCATCCACGGCGCAATATGCAACATCATACTTGTCGTCCTCTCTCCGACCTGAGGACGGAAGACCGATCGCTACTTTGTGGCCCGCAATCGGAATCAACTTGCGCTTTGTAGTCACTAGCAAGTCACCTTGTGAATCAGCATCAATTACATGGGCCGCGGTCAGAAGAAACGGCCTGTGACCTATCCTCAGCAGCACGCCGGAACCGTGTGGTTCGGGCGGTTCATCAGTCTTGGCAAGGAAGACTTGGCAAACGGCGTCCCACCGTCTCTCTGGGACGAAATACTCCGAAGGTGCCATAACGGCTCCAGCGCTCTCGCCCGTGTACCGGAGCCCGTATTCCTCATGCGCTTCAATCAAACGCGGAATTAGCTCAATTTTAAGCCGTTTTCTGATCATCCAGTTCGGATATTCAGCCGGGATCTCTGCGGAGACGCGGTCATTTGTCAGTCTTAAGACGCCCTCAGCACGCACTCTTCGCCCAGACGGGCACATTAAGTAAAGTGAGATGCCCTGACCATCTCTGAGCGCTGGAACCATGTTTCGTTAAACTCCTCGGTGGTTGCTCATAACATCTACCGCCCTCCTCCAGCTAAAACCTACTTCGCTTATTTCAGGTCCGATCCTCGCCTTGTGGCCGTGTTTTTCCAGAAGATGAAGAAGGTTTGCGCCGTTCAGAAGAACGAGCGGCTTGCCTTTGGCAAACTCGTACGCGTCCGCGCCATAATCCGCCGTCGTATTCTTCAGTGCGGCAATCGCATTTTCCTGCTGAAAGGGTTCAGATCGGCTCACCAAGCACATACTTTCGAACCCAAATATACCGCCCAACAGTTCGCTGAGCTCCTGAGGTGTCGATATAAACGTACTTCCCACTTCGAGCCGCCCAACACGTAATTTCGTCACCCTCGACGGCTTTTTTCTGGTCGGGATACCCGACAAGAAGATAGGAATTGCCGGAAAGGTCTCCGAGTAACAGTCCATCGTCAAGAACGTGAAAGACGTTACCGTGTTTGTATTCTGGGCGTCCTTTCGGCTCGTTTGCCTTGTTCTCGAGCTCTTTCTCTTTCGCCTGCTGTTTTAAGAGATCCCGACGCTGCTGCTCGGATTTCTGCCACGCCGCTTGTTTTTCGGCTTCGGCCTTGCGATATTCTGCCGCCTTCTTCGGGTCGTATCCAAAACGTTGTTGCAAGTTTGGTGGAAGTTTGTCTAACGGCACTGTCGTAATGCCGATGCTGTGACGGATGCTCACAGATGATGGCGTCGTCGTGCCGAACGTGACGTTGGAGTAGGTGACCCCATCGACGGTGAGCGTCAAGTTGGTTTCGCCGGCGAATGCCAAGGAAGCCACCAACATGAAGACAGACAGCATCGCTTTACCGGAGGGCAAACCGAATTCCATTTCGCGCATGAGGATCATCGCACATCTCCTGTCCGCATGACAGCCTAATTCGCCAGCGGTTTGGACGCAATCCGAAAATCGCCGTGCAATCCGGTCGCATCGTCGGCACGAACGGCGTCGAGAAAATCATCGAAGTGAAATTGACCGCCGACGAACTCGGCCAGTTGAAGAAGTCGGCCGACCACGTGCTGGAAAACGTAAAGCGATTGAATCTGTAGGCGCGGCCTGGTAAAGTCCGCACTCACCAATGGAGTTCTGCCTCCACTACTACGGTAAGTTAAAGAGCCGCGACGATGCGACCGGTAAACACGCCATCCGCCAAGCACTTCACGAGCAGGTGCGATCTCTCTGCACATCGGATCAATTCACGCACGCATTTGAAAGCGATCTCAATGGCACTCGCCCTGCCGATGAACCGCGGATGTTTGTCGAGTTCAGTGGGAAGCGGTTCTGGTTCTTGATCTCTGAATACCTCGCAACTGTCGTCGATCTCAACATCACGATTCTCATGCCACATAACGTTGGCCGAATCATTTATAACGGAGGTGACATCGACAACAGAATCAAAACGCTGTTCGATGCCCTTCGGGTTCCGGCTGCTGCGTCCGAGATCCCATCTTCTGATTCCTTCAACTACGGAACATCTGGCATGTACTGCTTGTTGCAGGACGACAAGCTAATCAACCGTGTGTCCATTCGGAGCTATCGAGACCAAGCGCCGATGGACGGGGATTCGGTTCGTTGCCTCATCGAGGTTGAAACCAAGATCACACGGGCATTTTGGGGGAATTTGAACTTCGTTTGAAGTCGGTCGGCCCGACGGAGAGTAGCTACAGACAGCTTCGTAGCGCCATCACAAGGCTTACCAGCAGCACCACTAGCACTACCAAGCAACCGCAGCAACCAAGCATTGTGTCTCCCAACCATTTTTCAGATTCCTTGGCGATCATCTCTTTGGCGGCTTGTGATCGAGACGACACTTGCGCCTGAGAAGGCCGTCTTCTAGTCCTCCGGACAGACGGTTCGTCCCACCGGTCAGGTCGTTTGAGCCATCGATCGAGTTCCGCCAACTCTTCATCGCGTTCGGACGCCATGTCTGAACACGCGATTGAATCTAAGGCTAAATCTACTGTGTCACCTTCCTGAATGTCGTGGTTTCGACGAATGAAGTCGTACAGTTTTGTCCCCTTGATCTCACGAACCTCGGCGTTCTTTGTCTTCTCCCAGAGTTGTTTGTTTCGCGGAACATCAAAAAGCTTCGTGATGACATCGGAGGCCTCGCCCCTGCTAAGTCCGCGAGTTGAATACCCAAAGAAAAGCAGTACGCCCTTTTGCCGGGCGGTAATCTTCTCTCCTCGCCATTCTTCACTTGAAAAGGCCACAACTCAGTTCACCTGATTGGGCTGGAATCGTACTCGGCGATGGCTGGGACTCAATCCCAAAATGGTCGAAGCGATCCGACCACGCCAAGCGGTGCGCCCGGCGGTCGCGCCCTACCGGCCACCGTGCGTCTGCTCCAGCGTAGCTGACAAAGAAACTAGCTTCCCCTGCCATGACGGAGACGGATGGTAGTCGGAGGACGACGGGCGCGGGTCAACCGAACAGTGGACGGGGCATTGCCATGTGCTCCGTCGGCATTCGTGCCTTATTCGTGTGGATTCGTGGCCAACGGCACCTGCATGCAGCAGTTCATGGCGGGCGTGACTTCGGCGAAGACACCGCAGATGGCTTTGACCAGTTCGAGGCCGGTGCAGGAGCGGACTTCACGTTCGGGCATCGGATAGTAGAGTTGGAAACCAGCCCACTCGCGTTTCGAATAATCTTTCACCGCGTCGCGGACTTGGCGGGCTGATTGAAAAATCTTTTTCGTAAACACGGCGTTGGACTCGAAGTCGCCGACTTCCACGACGAACTCCTCGCGCTCAATGAGGCGGTGCAGTTCTTTGTCCAACGCACTGCCCACAGCGCATTGCCCGATCAGTCGGTGCCAGTCCCAGTCGTCCTTCAGCAGACAGCCCGGATACGGCTCCGGCCCCACGGCGTACCCGCGCTCGATTTGCAAGCCGCTCTTGAAAACTTTGCTCTCTTGCTCCACTGAGATGAACAGCTTGGCGCAACCGAAATTCACGTCGTGCGAGATCGGCTTGGCCTCGCGGTTCGCGCGTGGTAGCCAACAAATCCATTGCCAATACACGCCGCGTCCCCAACGATCGGTCACAAACGATGTGCTGTGAAGTTGCTCCAGATGGAACTTCAGGATCTGCGTGATCCGTTCGTGCGGTTCGAGGTTGCCCACCCGAATGCCGTGCTGGAAATCGATCCACTCCGCGCGGAACGCTTCCCCGGTGGGCAAGTCGCCGGGGCGCTTGTCCTGTTTCGCCAGGGGCAGCCAGTCTTTGGAGGTAGCGGTGCGTTTCATCGGCGCGCCCGGCGGTCGCGCCCTACCGCACTACAACTTCGCTTTGCAGGATGCTCTCGAAGATACACCGGCCGTCGTCGCTGCCGAGGATCTTTTCGCTGGCGCGTTCGGGGTGCGGCATCAGACCGAAAACGTTGCGTTCTTCGTTGCAGATACCGGCGATGTTGTCGAGTGAGCCGTTGACGTTCGCCGCGTCGGTCAGTTTCCCGTCCTTCGTGCAGTAACGGACGAGGACGCGGTCGTCGCGTTTGAGTTGTTCAATGACCTTCGGCTCGGCGAAGTAGTTGCCCTCGCCGTGCGCAATCGGGATGCGCAACACCTGACCTTTCTGGCAGGCATTGGTGAACGGCGAGTCGGTGGTCTCGACGCGCACGTACACGTGCTCGCAGATGAGCTTCAGCCCGCGGTTGCGGATGAGCGCGCCGGGCAACAGGTGAGCCTCGCAGAGGATCTGGAAGCCGTTGCAGATGCCGATGACGAGTCCGCCCGCCTTCGCGTGCTCGATCACCGCCTTCATCGCGGGCGAGAAACGCGCGATCGCGCCCGTGCGCAGGTAATCGCCGTAGCTGAACCCGCCGGGCAATACGACACAGTCCACGTCACCGAGCGCGGTATCCTTGTGCCAGATGCAGCGTACCGGCTGGCCGAGCACGTCGGCCAATGCGTGATACACATCCTGATCGCAGTTGCTGCCGGGGAACTGGATGATTCCAAACCTCATGATACGAACCCCACAAATAAGACACGAAGGACGCGAAGACAAACCTGCGGTTTCGTGTGATTCGTGTCTCCTTCGTGCTTAATAGACAATGCGTTTGGTTTCAAGCTTCTCCCTGCCGAAGTTGATCAGAATGCCAAGCCGCAAACCACTCACTTGCAGATACGAATGCAGTTGCCGCTCGAAAACCTTGGGCATGTCGGTCAGAGCTTTCAATTCAAGAATCACTTTGTCTTCCACAACGAAGTCGGCCCGAAAGTCGCCAACGGGTTTCTGTTCGTAAACAACGCGAAAGACTCTCTGGCGCTCATACCGAAGGCCCGCCTTCTTGAACTCAGCTTCCAACGCCCGTTCGTAAACCGCCTCAGGAAATCCCGGCCCGAGCTTCTTGTGGACTTCCAGGGCACAGCCAACGATTTGGTACGACAGTTCACGATACAGAATCTTGTCGCTGTCCATTCGTGGGCTTCGTGTCTCCCTCGTGTTATTCGTGCAGCGTAAAGCTGTACTCCTCGATGACCGGATTGCTCAACAACTTGTGGCACGCCTCGTCGATCTTCTTCTGCAGTTCCGCCTTGTTACCGCCTTCCATCTCGACTTCGATGAACTTGCCGACGCGCACGTCTTTGATCCCCTTGAAACTCATGGACTCCAGCGCGTTCTTGACGGTCTTGCCCTGCGGATCGAGAACCGTCTTTTTCGGCATGACAACGATTTTTGCTTTCATTTGATTCCAACTTTCTTGAAGGTGTTGTTGACCTGACGCAGGTGGACGCCGAGGTCGAAAAGGACATTCACTTCGCGCCTCGTCAGCGCCTTCATCACCTCGGCGTCTTCGAGGAGGAATTCCTTGAAGGTTTTGGCGTCGGCCCAAGTCTTCATCGCGTTGCGCTGGACAAGCTCATACGCTTTCTCGCGTGTGAGGCCTTTCTTGGTGAGCGCGAGCAACACGGCCTGGGAATAGATCAGGCCTTTGCTGGCTTCGAGGTTGGCCTTCATCCGCTCGGGATAAACCAACAGCTTGTCCACTACGTTGGTCAGCGTGACGAGCATGTAATCGAGCAACGTGGTGGAGTCGGGCAGGATGATCCGCTCGACCGAGCTGTGCGAGATGTCGCGCTCGTGCCAGAGAGCGACGTTCTCCATGGCGGCCAATGCGTTGCCGCGCAGCACGCGGGCCAGACCGCACAGGCGTTCGCACGTGATCGGGTTGCGCTTGTGCGGCATCGCGCTGCTGCCCTTCTGGCCTTCGGCGAAATATTCCTCCGCCTCGAGCACTTCGGTGCGCTGGAGATGGCGGAATTCCTGCGCCCAGCGGTCGATGGAGCAGCCGACCAACGCGATGGTAGCGAGGAAGTCGGCGTGACGGTCACGCTGGATGATCTGTGTCGAGATGGCGGCGGGACGCAGCCCGAGCTTCTTGCAGACGTGGTCTTCGACCTCTGGATCGAGATGCGCGTGAGTGCCGACGGCGCCGGAGATTTTTCCAACGGCGACAATGCCGCGGGCGCGCTCCAGCCGCGCCAGGGCGCGACCGAATTCGTCGTACATCAGGGCCATCTTCAAACCGAAGGTGACGGGTTCGGCGTGGACGCCGTGGGTGCGGCCGATCATCGGCGCCATCTTGTACTTCTTGGCCTTGGCGGCGACGACGGCGCGGAGTTTCTTGAGGTCTCCGATCAGGATGTCCGCCGCCTGCGTCATCTGCAACGCGAGCGCGGTATCGCCGACATCGGAGGAGGTCAACCCCTCGTGGATGTGGCGCGAAGCTGGGCCGACGTGTTCGGCGACACAGGTGAGGAAGGCGATGACGTCGTGGTTGGTGACCTTCTCGATCTCGCGGATGCGTTCCACGTCGAACTTCGCCTTGCGTTTGATGATGGCGAGGTCTTTCGCCGGAATCTTGCGGGCTTCGCACGCCAGAATCTCGATCTGGAGCCAGATCCGGAATTTATTTTCGTCCGTCCAAATCTGGCACATCGCTTCCCGGCTGTATCGTCGAATCATGACAAAGTTTTAACCGCAAACGGCCACAGATGCACGCGGATAATTTCAACTTGGAGTGCGGCGGCTTCCGCCTTCGCTAAAGCTACGTCGGACACGTGACGCCGCTTTGCTGTTTGCTGCGACAAGGCTTGCATCTTTTTCGTAGCAGCGGCCACGTGAAACGTGGTAAACATTCTTGCCGCGACCGGTGAGGTTATGACAGATCAACCCAGCCTACTTGTTCCCCGTCGTAAACGCCGTTGGCTGCGCGCAGTCGTGGCCGTTCTTGTTCTCGTGCCTGCGGCCATCTGTGTCGCGAGTCTCCTATACTACCACTCCACATCCGAGTTGCTCAAACGTAGGATAGACGCGGCACTCAGAGTTAAACTCGAAACACTACGCGCAGAAGGCCTGCCTCTGACTTTCGCTGAACTGGACAAATGGTACACGACGCCTCCGCCAGGTGAGAATGCCGCCACGGTTCTGCAGGAAGCGTTCGCTGTCTACTCTAAACCTAACCCTCCTTCAAGAGGGTGGCGAGAGACGGACGAGTATTGGTCCCTGTTGCCGGTAATCGGCTCTGCTCGACTGCCTCCTGGAACAGAGCCTTTGCCAAAGCAAATGAAGGACGCCATTGCCGAGGTTCTCTCGCAAAATGACGCAGCGCTCAAACTTCTGCACAAGGGTGCATCCATGACAACGTGCCGGTATCCCATCGACTCGACCCGAGGGTTCGATGTTCGCCTGCCGCACCTGAACAACGTTCGACTAGGTGCCAAACTGCTCACACTCGAGATGTTGTTGCATGCAGAGAAAGGTGAATCGGAACTTGCAGTGGAGTCAGCCCAAGCATGTTTCGGCGTGGCTCACTCTCTGGTGAATGAACCCGTGGTCCTGTCGCAGTTGATCCGTTTCAGTTGTCAGGTGATGGGTGCAAGAAATCTTGAGCGGGTACTGACCAAGGCGACACTCACTGATGAACAGCTTGAGCAACTGGACATGATCCTAGCCGAAGCTGAAGACCCGCAGGGATTAACTCGCGCGTTCGTCGGTGATCGCTGCAACGTTCTCAAGGCCTATAACCAAGTTCGCAAGGCGATGGCAGCGCCGGTGCGATTTTGGCCCACGCTTGAGGGACTCCGGCAACTAACTTGGCGAGACGCCTACTACTATCCGGCCGATCGCATGGAAGCTCATCGGCGTGCCACTTCCGGTTTGTTCGAGCTGGAAGTTTTGATGTCGATAGAGTTCCGAACTGCTTGCATACGGGCGAGCCAACTACCGTTTCCGGAACAAATCTCTTTAGCAAAGCAAATCGTGTCTCAAGAGATGAACGGTTCATCGTTCCTGTTGATGCCCGCCTCTACCGGCGCAATGGTCAAACAAGCGACGTGTGTGGCTTTGATCCGTGCTGCGCGAGTTGCCTTGGCCGTGGAGCGATACCGGCTGGCGAACGCACACTTGCCGGACAATCTTACCGAATCAACGTTGCTCGACCCGTTCGATGGGCAGCCGTTGCGGTACAAAAAGCTCACCAAGGGTTACATCGTGTATAGCGTCGGAGAAGATAAGGTGGATAACGGCGGCACAGAGGGCTACTGGCCCGGCACCGACATCACGTTCACGGTCGAGCGGTAACGGCTCGTGGAGCGTGGAGCGTCTGAGCGTGAGAGCGTAACGGAATTGGCGCCATAACCGGCCGCGGCTGCGAGGCAAAACAAAACCACCATTGACACGGTGGACTAAGTGGACTAACATCCGCCGGCATGAAAACCGTCAACGTTCACGAAGCGAAGACCAATTTCTCCAGTCTGCTGGCCAGGGTGGAAGAAACCAGCGAGGCGATCGTCATTTGCCGCAATGGAGAGCCGGTCGCCGATTTGGTGCCGCACAAGCGCCAGAACCGGATCAAGCTGCATCCGGCCCTGAGCAAAATCAAAATCGGATACGATCCGGTCGAGCCGCTTTCCACCGATGAATGGCCGGAGACGAGCCGATGATTCTGGATACGTGCGCGTTGCTCTGGCTTGCGGCCGGCGGGAAACGACTCAGCCGCGCCACGCTCAAAGAAATCAACGAAGCGCCCGCGGTGTATGTCTCCGCCATCAGCGGCTTCGAGATCGCGATCAAGGCCGCGCGAGGAAAACTGAAACTGCCCCATCCGCCGCGAGAATGGTTCGAAAAAGTCGTCGAGCACCATGGGTTGGCGGTTCTTCCGCTCGATGTCAACGTTTGCGTCGAAGCCGCCGAACTCCCACCGATTCACGATGACCCGTGCGACCGTTTCATCATCGCGACGGCCAAGCTGAACGATCTGACCGTGGTGACGGCGGACGAACGCTTTGAGAAGTACGGTGTGACCGTACTGGGCTGAAGGTTACTATCTCGGCACTGACTTCATGTTCACAGTCGAGCGGTGAGGCGGATGGCGGCACGCGGCGGACGGCTCGGCGAGCCGTCCCTACCTGTGTTCGGCAACGACGGCTCCCGCCACCAGATTGTAGCCGTGAGCCTGCTCGCGGTGAATCGTACCTTATCGGCGACCGCAGAGGCCGCGAGCAGGCTCGCGGCTACAACCGATATGGACACGGGCGAGACGCCCGCGCTACTAACAACATTGTTGCCAGAGAGCGCGGCGAGTCGATAGGATAGCGGCTCGATTCCATGAGTCAGCCGACGGCAACGGAAACCAATACACCAAGCTCTCCGACCGCTACCGACAAGCGCCCCGGTGGGTTCCGTCTGCCGCGCGTGCAAGAAGCCGGGCTGCTGGTGGTGATCTTTTTGCTCGGGCTGTTGCTGACGTTTGCGGCGGAGCCGATCAACGTGCGCGGGCACACGGTCAACAATTTCTTCCGGATCGATAACATCATTCCCAACGTCGCCACGCCGATGTCGTGGATGGCGATCATGGCGATTGGCGAAACCATCGTGGTCGTGGCGGGCGGGATCGATATCTCGGTCGGGTCGATCTTCGGGCTTTCGGCGCTGAGCGCGGCGGCGGTGTTGCAGAATTTTCCCGCGAACGCGAGTCCGTGGGTGGTCCTGCCGGTGGCGATGGCCGTCCCGCTCGCGGTCGGCTTGGTCTGCGGATTGATCAACGGGGCGTTGGTTGTGAGCCTGCGGATGCACCCGTTCATCGTGACGTTGGGCACGCTGAGCGTTTTCCGGGGCATTGCGCTGGTTTCCGTGCCTTCCAAATCGCTGCCGTACGGCGACAAGTCGTTGCCCGATGCCTTCATCTCACAGTTCATGTCGTGGCAGGTCACCATCCCGCGCGGGAATGCGCCGCCGTTGTTGCTGCAGCCGGTGCCGATGGTGGTGATGGTGTTGTGCGTGATCGCCGGTTGGATCTTTCTCAGTCACACCGTCTGGGGCCGCGAGACGTACGCGCTCGGCGGGAACGAGGAGGCGGCCCGGTTCAGCGGGTTGCCTGTCGACCTGATCAAACTGCGCGTGTATGCGTTGTGCGGGTTGGCGGCGGGAATCGCGGGCATGGTTTCCACGGGCTACTTCGGTTCGGCCAACACCGCCACGGGCGAGGGCTACGAACTGACGGTGATCGCGGCGGCGGTCGTGGGCGGGGCGAGCCTGACAGGCGGGCGCGGCTCAGCGCTGGGCGCGTTGTTGGGAGCATTGATCATCAAACTCATCGAGAACGGCATTTACATTTTACGGCAGATCAATCTCGGCTTTGTCAAACTGCCGCTGTCAAAGGAGTACAGCAAGATCATCATCGGCATCGCCATCATCGTGGCGGTGGCGGTGGACAGGTTTAGCGAGTATTTACGGACGAAACGATTGACGAAAACAAAGTGGAAGAACTGACTCAGAACCCTCACCATGACCCTTTCCCTTGCACAACAATGGAGAGGGGAACTCTCCTCTCCCCTTAATCGGGGGAGAGGATCAAGGTGAGGGGTATGGTCGTTTAACATCGAACAGGAGGAGAAAGGTTATGCGAAGAATCACAGTGGCGTTGGGCGTGTTGTTGTCGTTGGCCGTGGCCGCAGCCAACGGCGCGGAGAAGAAGAAGATCACCATCGGGCTGGTCGCCAAGAGCCAGTCCAATCCCGTTTTCCAGGCGTGCTACGTTGGCGCGAAGGATGCGGCGAGGGAACTCGGCCCGAAATACGGCGTCGAGGTCGTGATCGACTGGCAGACGCCGGCCGATGAAGACGCCCAGAAACAGGTCGAAGCTATCGAGCAACTCGCGCGTGGCGGGGTTCAAGCCATCGCGGTTTCCTGCACCGACGCCAATACCTGCACGCCAGCCATCAATAGAGCCATCGAACTCGGTTCGGTGGTCATGTGTTTCGATTCCGATGCGCCCCGCAGCAAACGGCTGTGCTATTACGGCACCGACGATGTGTCCTGCGGCCAGCGCGTGATGGCGGAACTCGCCAAGGTCATGGGCGACAAGGGCACGATCGCGATTTTGGCAGGCAACCAGACCGCGCCCAACCTCCAGAAGCGCGTCCAAGGCGCCAAGGAGGAGTTGGCGAAACATCCGGGCATGAAGCTGCTGCCCGACGGTGTGTTCCATAATCCCGAGACGCCCGAGCAAGCGGCCGAGGCCATCAACACCGCGCAGAGCACGCATCCCGAAATCGAAGGCTGGGCGATCATCGGCGGATGGCCGCTGTTCACCAGGAACGCACTGAAGTGGGCGCCCGGCACGGTGAAAGCCGTCTCCGTGGACGCGCTGCCGGCGCAACTGGGTTACCTGCGCAGCGGCCATGTGGCGACGCTGTACGGGCAGGACTGTTACGGCTGGGGCTACAAGTCCGTCGAGATTCTGCTGAACAAGCTCGTCAAAGGCGAGAACCCGCCGAGCGACCGGGTCATCGATCCGTTGACGCGGGTTACCAAGGACAACGTGGACGAGTTCGCCAAGAACTGGGACAAGTGGTTGAAGAAGTAGACGGACGGGGGAATTGGAGTAATGGAGCGATGGAGTAATGGAGCGATGGGAACGACCGAACCCAGTACTCCAGCACTCCAACACTCCATCACTCCGTTTGTTGGTTTCTCTTCCATCACCAAAACGTTCGTCGGTGTGACGGCGCTGGACGGCGTCAGCCTCGCGATCGAGCGCGGCGAATGTCACGGGTTGATGGGCGAGAACGGCGCGGGCAAATCCACGCTCGGCAAAATTCTGGCGGGCATTCATCGTCCCGACTCCGGTGAAATTCGTATCGACAGCAAACCGCATCATTTCCACTCGCCCCGCGACGCGGCGCGAGCTGGCGTCGGCATGGTGCACCAGGAACTGGCTTTCTGCCCCGACCTGACCGTTGCCGAAAACCTCAGTCTGGGTCAGTACCCGCGCCGGTTCGGCATCATGACCGACCGCCGCGCGATGGTGGCACGCGCGCAGAAACTTCTCGGCGAGATTGGCGTCACGCTCGACGTGCGTCAGCCGATGAAGCAACTCACCACCGGCCAGGAACAACTCGTTCAGATCGCCGCTGCGGTCGGCACCGGCGCCAAGATCCTCGTCTTCGATGAACCGACCAGTTCGCTGTCGGAAGCCGAGTCGCAACGCCTGTTCGAGTTGATCGAGCGGTTGCGTCAACGCGGCGTGACGATGATTTACGTCTCGCATCGGCTGCCGGAAGTGTTCCGGTTGTGCGACCGCATCAGCGTGTTGCGCGACGGGCGTTACGTCGGCACGCTCAGCCGCGCCGACGCCACACAGGACAAAGTGGTGCAGATGATGATCGGGCGCCCGCTCGCCGACTATTTCCCGCATCATCTCAGCGTCCCGCGAGGCGGGATGAAACTGCGGGTCAAAAACCTCACGTCGCCGGGAAAGTTTGAGGATATTTCCTTCGAGGTGCGCGCCGGGGAGATTGTCGGCCTGGCCGGCCTCGTCGGTTCCGGCCGCAGCGAAGTGGCGCAAGCCATCTTCGGCCTGGACCCGGACGCGCGCGGCACCGTGGAAGTGGACGGCCAACCGTTGCGGCTCGGTTCCGCGCGGGAAGCGCTGCGGCGCGGCGTCGGTCTGATCCCCGAAGACCGCAAACGTCAGGGACTGGTGTTGATGATGAGCGGTCGCGGCAATTTCTCGTTGGCGATTCTGGATCGATTGCGCAGGTTCGGGTTGCTGAACCGCAAACAGGAAGCCTGCGAGGCCGGGGAGCTGTTCGCGCATCTGCGCGTGAAAACGCCGAGCATCGAGACGCCCGTGGCCGCGCTCAGCGGCGGCAACCAACAGAAGGTCGTCCTCGCCAAATGGCTCGCCGCCCACTGCCGCATTCTCATGGTGGACGAACCGACGCGCGGCGTGGACGTCGGCGCGAAGGCGGAGATTCATGGATTGATCGATCAACTCGCCAACGAAGGCAGCGGCGTGCTGTTGATCTCCAGCGAACTGCCCGAAGTCATCAATCTTTCGACGCGCATCCTCGTGCTGCGGGCCGGCCGGATCGTTGGCGAAGTCTCGCGCGACCAGGCGAACCAGGAGACACTGATGCGGTTGATGGCGGGGATTGGGTCGTGAAGCGTGGAGCGTCGGAGCGTGAGAGCGTGGAGCGCAAGGGAATTGTAGCCGCGAGACTTTCTCGCGGCGTTTGTTGCCGGGGCGGGAGGGTCGCGACAAGTCTTGCATCTATCTCGTAGGATCGCCATTCTTGGCGCGACCGGGACACCGCGACGATGAGTGAGCAACCACAGCAAATTCCTGCCAAACGCCGCCGCTGGCCGCGACGGATTCTTGTCGTCATCCTCGTCCTCGCGGCTCTCTACGCCGCGTACCGCTACACGCTCCATCGCATGGTCGAAGCCAAGCTCGATGAAATCCGCAAGCAAGGCTACCCCGTCACGCTCACTGAGTTGGACAAATGGTATCCGCAACCGCCGCCGGGAGAGAATGCGGCGGATGTTTATGAAAACGCCTTCTCACGGTATGCGAAATGGGACTACGAGAAACTTCGGGTCTTGCCTGTAGTGGGAGACGTACGCCGGCCAAAACGTGGCGAACCATTGCCAAGCCAACTGCGCGAAACTGCTGCAACCTATTTGGCTGAAAGCGAACCGGCCTTGAGACTGCTCCATGCCGGAGTTGCGCGGAAGCGCTGTCGGTATCCTGTCAGTTTCTCCGAGGGAGTCGAAACACCTTTGCCACACTTGAACGAAGTGCGTCAAGGGGCCCGGCTGCTCTCCCTTGAGGCCACCTTGCATGCTGCTGGGGGCGAAGCGCAGAGTGCGGCCAGTTCCATCTCTGCAGCGGTGGCTCTGGCACGTTCACTGACAGACGAACCGGGACTTGTTGACCAACTTGTTCGGGTAGCAGTGCTGCGAATAGACGCGTCATGCCTGGAAGACATCCTCAATCGGACTGCATTCGCAGATGCTCAATTGCGGGAACTTGACGCTGCCTTAGGCGAATCGGAAACCACCAACGGTCTTGCGCGGGCGCTTGGAAGTGAAATCGTCATCCATGTCGATCTCTTCCATCGGCCGGTAAAACGCCAACTCACATCGATGCTTCCGCCGCCGCCGCCCGACGGCTTTATGAACAGCGTTGGCTTTTTGATCCCGGCTTGGTACAGGCGGCCGCAATTCTATTTTCTCAAGGCGTCAGGATTGATGGAGATCGATCTTCTGCATCATCTGAGGATTATGGAAGGCTATCTTCATGCCGCACAGCTTCCCCTGCCTGAAAGACTTGCCGCTGCGAAGTTTGTCGATAGCGAGACGCGAAAGCTACCGAAGTTCTGTGTGATGTCAAACTGGCTATGCGGCTATGGTAGTGGTAGCATGAGCGCATTCGTTGCGAAAGACTTGGCTGCTATCGCCAGCCTGCGATGTTGCCGTACTTCTTTTGCCTTGGAACGCCATCGACTCGCTAGTGGCAACCCGCCTGATCGCTTTGATGAACTTGTGCCCACCTATCTCGCTGCCGTTCCCACCGATCCCTTCGATGGCCAGCTGTTGCGATACAAGAAGTTGGAGAATGGGTACGTCGTGTATAGCGTCGCCGAGGACGGCAAGGACGATGGCGGCGACGAGAAGAAGGACATCACGTTCACGGTCGAGCGATAAGAGGTCGTGAAGCGTGGAGCGTTAGAGCGTGGGAGCGACAGGCAGAACTTTGTCCCAAACACTCCGGCACCGGTTCTGGTTGCGCGGCGGAGGAAAAAACGATAGGTAAGGGGGCAGGTATGAGCGCGACAGCAACCAGTTCTCTTTGGAGTCGCAGACGCAAGTGGGCGCTGCGGCTGCTGATTGCCGGGCTGGTCTTGGTCGCGCTGTTTACTGTCTATCGATACACTCTGGAACGCGTGCTGGCATCGAAGCTGGAGGCGATCCGCAAGCAAGGCTACCCGGTCACGCTGGCGGAGTTGGACAAATGGTATCCGCAAGTGCTCGCGGGCGGGAACGGCGCGGACGCGTTCGGCGTGGCCTTCACCCGATTGGCAAACGGAACGGATCCGCCATCATCGCCTCGCGTCGATCTGGCCGGCCTCACTCCGCACACCACGCCGCTGTCTGACGCCATAAAGCAGGCCATGACGAGTTTGCTGGCCAGCAACGCGGAGGCCATGGCCCTCTTGCACGAGGCTGCATCCACCAAGCGGAGCCGCTATCCGCTGAATCTGGAAAGACTTTCCCTGTTGCCCTATCCGCATCTGGTGAACCTGCACCGCAGCGCGTATTTGCTGGAATTGGAGGCCGTCGGCTACGCTGAGAACGAGAATCCGGCGCTGGCCGCCCGCTCGGTGGATTCGCTGCTGGGTCTCGCGCGCTCCCTGGCGGCCGAACCGCTGGTGCGCTCTTATCTGGCGCGCCTTGAGTGTCAGCGCGTTGCCGTGGCCAGCTTCCAGCAAGTCCTCAACAAGGTGACCCCGACCGATTCACAACTGGGCAGTCTGAGCGAGGCGCTGCAGCAGGCGAACAACTCGTACAGTCTGTCGCGCGCTTTCATCGGCCAACGCTGCATCGGCATTTACAGTTTCGAATTGATGGGCGGCATGGCTGACGTGTGGCGAATGCGTCTCGGGCGCAATTGGCACTGGTGGCAGCGACTGGTCATCAAACTGACGGTGTTCTTCAGTTCGTCTGCCTGTCTCTACGACGCCTCCGGCCTGCTGCAATGGGACGAACTGCGTTACCTGCAGTTGATGGATCGGTACATCGAGGCGGCGCGAGCGGACTTTCCCGAGCGGATTGCCGTCGCGCGCACCCTGCAAAGCGCTGTTCGGCAGTTGCCGCGATCTCATGTATTCACGGGACAATGGCTGCGGGGTATGAACGGCTCGGACCTCATTCTGAAAGACGCCTCAATGACGGCCCGCTTGCGCGCCGCGCAGATCGCTATCGCCACCGAACGGTATCGCCTCGCGCACGACCAGCCTCCTGAGACTCTGGCAATGTTGGCCCCGACCTGCCTGGAGACGGTGCCGACCGATCCATTCGATCCCGCCTCGGCGGGACTGCGGTATAAGAAGCTGACGAAGGGCTACGTTGTGTACAGCGTCGGCGAGGATGGCCAGGACGATGGAGGCGACGAGAAGAAAGACATCACGTTCGCAGTCGAACGGTGAGGCGGGCGTGGCGGATGGCGTGCTTGCGATGATAGCCGCAGACTGCGCAGAACTCATCGAGGATTTTGGATCTGAACTGGCGGCCCACGTGTTGATAGCGGGCACGGATGGTTCCGCCGTGGCGGGATATTCGTGTTTGGGATTTGTCCCCATAATGCAGGTTCCTTTCGGTAACCTGCATTATGAGTCAACGACCCCTTCCCCCCGCACACCCTTTCCCTTCCCCGGTAACATTTAGTTAGAGCCAATTCGTCCTTGCCTCAAACCGGGCTTTTTACTTGATTCGCTTCAGCTTTCTGGGAAAATCGCTGCACTCGCGTTGCGCGCGAGAAGAACGAAGTTCTGAAGCGGGAATGTTTTCCGGAGATTTCCTATGCCTTTTGATGCCTCGAAAGTTCGTGCCGTGGCTGTCGTCGGCCACGCTTCCAGTGGTAAAACTTCACTCATCGACAGCACGCTGTTCATGGCCAAAGCCGTGCCCACCCACGGGCGCGTGGCCAACGGCACCAGCGTCGCCGATTGTTTGCCCGACGAAATCGAGCGTAAAATCACGATTCACGCCAAACCGCTGCACTGCAAATGGCAGGATTATCAGGTTTACTTGCTCGACACGCCCGGCGTCGCCGATTTCTACGGCGACACGATGGCGGCAATCCGTGCCGCCGATGCGGCCATCGTTGTCGTCGATGGCGTCAACGGCGTCGAAATCGGAACGAGGCGCATTTGGAAACTGCTCGACGAGATGCAAAAGCCGCGTCTGATCTTTGTCAGCAAGCTGAACAAGGAAAACAGCGATTTCTTCCGCTGCATCGAACAGATCAGGGGCGCCTTCGGCAAGAACTGCATTCCGTTTGAGCTACCGGTCGGCAAGGAGGCGGGCTTTTCAAAGGTTGTGAACCTGCGCACGACGCCCGAAGCGGAAGTGCCTGCCGAATTGCGCGACCAATTCAAGAGCGCCCACGACAGCCTGGAAGAAGCCGCCGCTGAGCAAGACGACAAGCTGCTGGAAGAATACCTCGGCGGACAGAAGCTCACCGTTGACGAAATCACCAATGGCACGCGCGTCGGCGTGGCCCGCGGCGCAACGGTCCCGATTTACTGCGGTTGCGCCGAGAAGGAAATTGGGTTGCGCCAATTGCTTGACGGCGTCACGGCGTTGCTTCCGTCGCCGATTGACCGCGGACCCGTATCATCCGAAAACGGCGAAAAGATTGAGCCCAAGGCCGACGCGCCGTTCAGTGGATTTGTCTTCAAGGCGACAGTCGATCCGTACGCCGGTCATCTGGCCTACGTGCGGGTGTACTCAGGGACGTTGCGGGCCGACCTGGATGTGTTGAACGCGACGCGCGGCGGCAAGGAACGCGTGCCGCAACTGTTGCGGCTGCAGGGCAGGACCCAAACGGTCGTCGCCGACGCGGGCCCGGGCGAGATCGTTGCGCTGGCCAAACTCAAGGACACGCACATCAACAACACGCTGTGCGATCCGTCGCGAAAAATCACTTTCCCGCCGATCCGGTTCCCGCGGCCGGTGATGAGTTTTGCGGTTCATCCGCACACGCAGAAGGACGAGGAAAAGATCAGCCTCGCCTTGCATCGGTTGATCGAAGAAGACGCCACGTTTCACATGGAACGCAATCCCAACACCAAGGAGTTGGTCATCTCGGGCATGGGTGACATGCATCTGGCGGTCGTGGTGGACAACCTGAAACGCAGACTCGGCGTCAACGTGGATCTCAGCACGCCGAAGGTCGATTACAAGGAAACCATCACGGGGCGCGGCGACGGCCATTACAAACACAAGAAACAGTCCGGCGGTCGCGGCCAGTATGGCGAAGCGTACGTCAAGGTCGAGCCGCAGGAACGCGGCAAGGGATTCGAGTACGTGGACGAGGTGGTCGGCGGCGCGATCCCGCGCAACTTCATCCCGGCCGTCGAAAAGGGCTGCGTGGAAGCGATGCTGGGCGGCGTGGTGGCCGGCTATCCCGTCGTGGACGTGCGGGCGATTGTCTATGACGGCTCCTATCACGACGTGGACTCCAGCGAAATCAGCTTCAAGATCGCCGGCCTGCACGCGTTCAAGGACGCGATGAGCAAGGCGCGGCCCGTGTTGCTCGAGCCGATCATGAACGTCACCGTCTATGTGCCCGATCAATACATGGGCGACATCACCGGCGACCTCAACCACCGTCGCGGCCGCATCACGACCGTCGAACCGGCCGATGGCCTGCAAGCCATCAAGGCGCAGGTGCCGCAGGCCGAGGTTTTCAAGTACTCCAGTGAACTCCGTTCGATGACGGGCGGCCGCGGAAGCTTCGAACTGGAGTTCTCGCACTACGAACAGGTCCCGCAGCACATCGCCCAGAAGGTCATCGCCGAAGCCCAAGCCGCCAAGAAAGCCGAGCAGGAGTGATCGGCACAGGGGCAACTCAGCGATACATCGGTATCCGATGTATGCCGTCGTCACGTCATCGCCCGTCCTGGGGAATACCGACCCAATCTCCGCTTCGCGCTCACGTACCGGCTAACATCGTCAAATGGAGAATAGATAGATCAGACCCCGGTCTGTCCATATAGTGTATAGCTCGGGCCGCTCCCAACGGGTGACAACGGGATGGCTTGTCCGTCGAAGCTCACGGCAAAACTGGCTCCCAACCACGGGAACACTTCCAACTGAATGGACTTGGCACTCACCGGAACCAAACCGACTTGGGCCAGGGAAGCATCGAGGAGGTCTGATGAGTCGCGGGTAAATGGGTTACCCCCGCATTGGAGAAGCGCAGTATATTGGCCTTGGATGATACCACCATAGGGCCAATCCGGGCCAAAGATATCGATGCTGGCATCTCCGAGTGTGGAGTTATTCTGCAACACTTGAGTGACTTGATTGGTGCCGAGATAGCCCGTCCAGTGTGGAATCGCGTCCGTAATCGGCACGAAGCCTCCATACTGAACTGGCGCGAGGTCGGCATCTTCAAAATCGAGATTTTGAAAGGTCTGACGCAATAGGCCGGACGTGCAACTCAGGTACAACACCAAAGAATAAACTAACCCTTTCCTCATCACCGACCTCGCAAGGGACAATACTCGTTGCCCGGAAGTTTTCACGCGGCCCGGCGGTAGGTCAAACGCCACAAGCCAAGCGCCGCGACTCCGATCACCAGTAAACTCAAACCACTCGGTTCAGGAATCGGGTCAGGCGAGAACTCGATGGAATCCAAGGTCAATCCATGGAGTTGGCCCTCGTACGGATTCTGGGCGAACACCGTAAACGTTAACTCAGCCGCTTGCCCTGCAAATGATGAAATATCGGCTTCGTATAGACTATAGTTTTGACCGGTCACCGGAGAAGAAACCAAGTTGAGACTTGAACCTCCCAAGGATACTGCGAATGGACCGAAGGCATTTGCAAGAAAACTCAGCGACTTTGTACCTACCGGAACCAATCCGGTTTGGGAGAGTGATGCATCAGCGGATATCGAAGAACTGCCGAGTTGAAGACCTGCTTCGAGAGAAAGAGTGTAGTTCCCTTGAATGACCGGAAACGCGCCGCTGGAACTCCAAAGGGCGATACCTGTGGAATCCAAGAAAGCGTTGTCGTACAAAATCCAGTCCAGTTGATTGGTTCCCGAAAACCCATTCCAACCGGGCAACGCCTCGCTGAGGTAAACACCGTTATGAGGATCGCCAGAAATTGGGACCAACGTTGCCGACTCAAAGTCTAAATTTGTGAAGGTGCCCGACGCCCACAGAACGGAAGTGCAACTCACATACAACACGAAGGAGCAAACAATCCCTTTCCTCATCCATCACCTCGAACAGGACAATACTCGTTGCCCGCTGTTTTCACGCGGTCTTGCGATAAGTCACGCGCCAACAGCCAAGCGCCACAACTCCAATCACCAGTAAACTCAAACCACTCGGTTCAGGGATCGGCTGGGCGGCGAACGAGATCGCGTCAAGATCGCATGGGGCGCTACCGTGAGCGGTACCTATCGTGAATCTCATTTCTTCAACAGAGCCCGCAAACGAGGAAATATCACAGCCGAAGAAGCCGGAGCCAAGTGGAAATACCGTTGTATTTTGACTACCAACCGTAACAGTCAGGTCATTCGTATAAAACAACCTGGCTTCAAACTGGAGAGAATTCGCCCAAACGGGGATCAGACCCGTCTGGGCGATGCTTGCTGGCTGTGCTCCTTCGTTTTGAGTGCCTCCAGCTTGGAGGATTGCTGTGTAGGTCCCCTCAAGCGGCTGGTAACCGAACGAATACTGAGGCCCCATAATGCCGACGTTGGCATCGCCCAGTGTAATGGCGTTATGCCCTACTTGGGTGAGTTGTTTCGTGCCGATGTACGCTGACCAGCCGGGAAGTCCATCCGAAACGGACACAAATTCCTCGTAATCGGGAGGCAAATTGCTGACGTTAGCCGACTCGAAATCGAGATTTTGAAAAGTCTGTGCCCGAAGGGCAGAAGTGAAGCTTACACACAACAGCACAGCTAGAACAATTCCCTTTCTCATCACCGACCTCGTAGCGCACAATACTCGTTGCCCGCCAGTCTCGCAAGCCAGAACTGGAGCGGGCAGAGACTGTGAGGTTCGATCTCGCACATTAGTCGCTCCGAATGTTGTTTGTTGAAACCTTGAACCCATTGGCTTGCCCACACGGTGCATACTGGCGTCGATGAGCCGCGGCTACATCTCACCGAGCAGCCGGCCGTACCTATTTCGGGTGTGACCACTTGAATAAGTGCGCGCTGGATACGTCTATCGGTGCGATTACACCTCGGAGGACATGAAGCCGGACTTGGATTGACGATGGAGCGATTTCTTGCTACAGGTATTGTCAGCAAGTTGCCAAGCCGAGGAACCATTCTCGAAGGCGAGGATTTTGTGCCAGGACCCCAAATCATCGAAGCGCCAGCGCCCCTTGTTACGGCCAAAGCCGTCAACGAAGGTGGCGTAAGCAGCGTATCCCCGCAGGCTGTTGTCCCCGCCGAGCGGGTGCTGACGGACGGAAAGTTCTTCCGCATCGGGGCACAGAAGTTTTACCCGAAAGGCGTCACCTACGGCACGTTCAAGCCCGATGCGTCCGGGTGCACGTTCCCCAAGCCGGAACAGGTGGAGTGGGACTTCGAGTTGATCAAGCAACTCAATGCCAATTGCGTCCGCGTTTACCACGTGCCGCCGCGCTGGTTCTTGGATTTAGCGCAGCAGCATGGGCTGAAGGTACTGATTGATTGCGTCTGGTCCAAGCACACCTGTTTCCTCGATGACCCCGAGACGATGGAAAACGCCCGACGCGCCGTGCGCCAAGCGGCGGAAACGGTGGCGGGCCATCCGGCGGTGTTCGCGCTGGTGCTGGCCAACGAGATTCCGCCGGACATTGCGCGCTGGTACGGCGCGCGCCGGATCGAAAGCTTCATCGACGACCTGGCGGCCATCGTGAAACGAATCGATCCGCAACGGCTGGTCACCTTCGTCAATTTCCCGCCCACGGAGTTCCTCCGCCCCAGCAGTCTGGACTTTGTCAGCTTTAACGTTTACCTGCACGAGCAGCGGCCGTTCTCAAACTATCTGGATCGACTCCAAAGCATCGCGGGCGACAAACCGCTGGTGCTCGCGGAGTTCGGCATCGACTCGATCCGCGAGAGCGAAGAACGCAAGGCGCAGATTCTGAGCAGCCACATCGAGATCGCCTTCCGCGCCGGGCTGGCCGGTACGTTCATTTTTGCCTTCACCGACGATTGGCACACGGGTGGTCACCAAATTGAAAACTGGTTCTTCGGGTTGACCGACCGCGAACGGCAGCCACGCCGTTCGTATCACGCGATTGCCGAGCAGTACAAGCGCGCCCCGCACTTTCCGTTGCCGGATTACCCAAAGGTAAGCGTCGTGGTGGCGAGCTACAACGGCGGGCGGACTCTGCCCGCGTGCCTGAATTCGCTGACGCATCTGAATTATCCCAACTACGAGATCATCCTCGTCGATGACGGCTCGACCGACGACACGGCGAAGATTGCCTCGCATTACCCTTCAGTGCGAACGATTCATCAGCCCAACCTTGGCTTGAGTGCCGCCCGCAACACAGGCATTGCGGCGGCTGAGGGCGACTTGATCGCTTTTACCGACAGCGATTGTCGCGCTGACGAAGACTGGCTTTACTATCTCGTTGGCGACCTGCTGAAGACAGACGCCGCCGCCATTGGCGGTCACAACTTTCCTCCGGCGGAGGACGACTGGATTGCGGGCGCCGTGGCGGTTTCGCCCGGCGGCCCAGCGCACGTCATGCTCGATGACCGCAACGCGGAGCACATCCCCGGCTGCAACATGATGTTCTGGAAGTGGTCGCTCGAGGGGATCGAAGGATTCGATCCGCAATACCGCGCGGCGGGCGACGACGTGGACGTTTGCTGGCGGCTGCTGCAACGCGGATACAAGATCACCTTTTCGCACGCCGGTTTCGTCTGGCATTACCGCCGCAACACCTTCGCCGCCTACTTGAAACAGCAGCGCGGCTACGGCGTGGCCGAGGCGCTGCTGCGCTACAAACATCCTGAATACTTCAACAGCCTCGGCGGCATGCGCTGGCACGGTCGGATTTACAATCCGACGCGGGCGGCGGGCGCGTTCGGGCGGTTCGTGATTTATCACGGCATCTTCGGCAGCGGCCTGTTTCAAACACTCTACACTCCCGAACCAGCCGGATTGCTGCCGATCCTGACCAGCCTGGAATGGCACGTGTTGTTTACGTTGGGCGGGGTTTTGCTGGCGATGATGTGGCCGGCGCTCTGGCCACTGCCGGCACTAACGCTCCTGGCGAGCCTGAGTGCGGCGGCGCTGGCTGCCGCGCGCGTCGATCTGCCTCCCTGGCAACGGCGCATCTGGTCGCGGCCGCTCGTCACCGGATTGTATTTGCTTCAGCCGATCGTGCGCGGTTGGCCAAGGTACGCGCATCGATTGCGCCGATCGGAGACGCCGACGACGGCGCACGCGACGGTGAGAGAGTTGGCCGAGCAGTACGACGGCGTGTCGAGCATTCACACGGTCAATTACTGGAACGAGCAGGGGATCGAACGCGTTGCTTTTTTGCAGAAGCTTTTGGAGGTTCTGGAGCGCGACCAGTGGCAGGCCAGCGCCGATAGCGGTTGGGACGAGCATGACGTGACGATTCACGGCGACCGCTTCACCAAGGCTGTCGTCAACACCGTTTGCGAAAACCATGGCGGCGACAAGCGATTGCTGCGGGCGCGATTGTGCGCCCGCTGGACACTGCTGGCGAAAGTGCTGCTGTGGACTGACGTCGCGCTGGTGGCGCTCTTCCTCGTGGTGGCACAGCATGCCTTGTGGGCGCTATCGGCGTGGTTGCTGGTGGTGCTGGTGGCGGCGTACCTGCATTTGCGCTCGCATCGCACGTTGCGGTTGGCGATTGCCCTCTTGGATGTGACGGCGCAGCAGATGGGACTCACCAAGCTCACGGCTCCGAAAAAGTTTGAAAAGCCCGCGTAGCACCTGGTTTTGGAACGCATTGCTTCTTGCGCTGCTTGTCTGGCAGGCGGCCGTGCTGTCGCTGCACATCAACCGCCCGTGGACGGGCCATCACGACTGGAATGGCTTCCTGTGGTCTCAGGCGGCGCACAATCACCTGCTCGCGGGACTGCGCAGCACGCTGGGCGCATCTGCTTGGAACCATTTCGGGCCGCCACCGATCCCGCCGGAGGCGTACTACGTTCATCATCCGCCCCTGCTGTCCTTGATTTTGGCGGCGCTTTTTGCCGTGCTCGGCGAACACGAGTGGGTCGCCCGCCTCCTGCCGGTCAGTTTCTCAGTCGTCGGCGCGATGTTGCTGTGGCTGCTCGTGCGGGAAGCCGCCGGACCGCGCGCGGCCACGCTCGCGGTTGCTGTGTTTGCCGCCTGCCCGACGGAGTTGTACTTCGGCCAGATGGTCAATTTCGAGCCGCTGATGGCGGTGTGGATGTTGGGCGCGTTGTGGTGCCTCCGCCGTTGGCAACTGACCGCCAGCAGCGCGTACCTTGCAGCGGCGCTTGGCCTCGTAGCGCTCGGGCTGTGGACGGAATGGCCGATGTACATCCTGGCTGTGGTCCTCGCCGCAATGCTGCTGGCCCGACGACCGCCCGATTGGCGCGCGTCGGGCATGCTCACCGCAATCGCACTGGCTTCAGCCATGCTGTTTCTGTTGCACATTCGGCTGGTGTGCCCCGACGCTTGGCGGGATGCGCTCGGTCAGTTTGCGTTTCGGCTCAGCGCAGACCCCGGGCTGACGAGAGAAAGCGGGGCGACGTTCACGGCAGCGGAGTGGTTCGTCCGACAGGGCCGGTTTCTGACGCGCGGGATTTTGTGGCCGCTGTGGATTCTGGCGATTGCGGGCGCGGCGATGTGCTGGCGAAAACGGCTGACCTCGGACGGCCTTCGGTGGCTTGGCTGGGCTGCCCTGAACTTGTTCAGCATGCAGACAATTTATCTGGTTGTGTGGAGGAACGTCTCGTACACGCATGAGTACGCGAGCTTCTACTTTGTTCTGCCCGTGGCGATCATGGGCGGCGTTGCGTTGGATGGTTTGCTGGGCTGTGTGCAACAGCGGTGGAGTTCGAAACGTACGCACGTTGTGGCGCATTGCTTGCTGGTCGCTGCTGTTGTCGGGCTGTGCGGATGGGGTTATGCGCAGTCGCGCGTGTATCACCACCGTTATTACCTCCTCGAATGGGGCGAACCTGAGCCCGAAGACCTGATCCCGTCTCTTGGCCGAACGATTGCGCGGGCGTGTCCCGACGACGCAATGATCATCTGCAATTTCCCGTGGATCTCGCCGCAACTGCAGTATTACGCCCGCAAAGAGATGGCCTTTCAGAAGACCGCGTACGCCGACTGGCAGCCTTATCTGGCGACCAACCGCGCCATTGGCGGTGTCATCTGGCAGGAAGCGCAAGGAGCGGCGGAATTACTCGCGGCGCTGCCGCCAGGCCACCGGGAAATCGTCCGCTTTGGCCCCTATAGTTTCTGTCTGTGGCGGCCTGAATCTGCAGGCACGGGCAGATCGCAGGCGCGCAGCAGGGCAGCCAGCGCCTTGTCCGAATCGAAGTAATCCACTACGACCGCGCGTGCGGCGCGACAATGTTTTGCGTAGTCGGAGTTGATCTTCTCCACCGCCTCGACCACGTCGTCCTCGGCGCTGAAGGCAAACAGGCCTTCGCCGCACGGGATGATTTCGCTGAAGCCTGTGTCTTGAACGATGGCGGGTTTGCCTGACGCGAGATAAACCGCCGTGCGGTCGCTGAACCAGCCGCTGCGCGCCTTGACTTCCAGGTTCACCGCCACGCTGAATTCGCCGCGCGATTGCGCGATGTACTCGAGGTACGTCCACGGCGTGGCCGTTACCTTGAGCGGATTGGCGATGCGCCAACCGGCGGCGGCGATTTGCTCGCGCGGAGCGTTCGGCCCGGCCAGGGCGATTTCAAACATTGGCCCGACCCGCTTGGGCAAATCGAAGATCCGTATGAACTCGACGTCCTTCTGCCCGTACTCCTCGCCATTGTAAATGACCGGTTTGCGCGCGCTCCAGCTCATGATTGTCGTGAAGAACTTCGCCTCCGGTGTAAACCGCGGCGTCACCAACTCCAGCGCCATCGGCCAGCGGGTTGGACGCCAGTTCAGGCCGTGCGTCGGGATCGGGCAATCCACCTTGCCGATGCGCTCGCCGATGGTGAAATGAAATTGAAAATCGTACGGCGAGGCGTAGCCGTCGCAGGACGGCGCAGGCGTGGCAGGCATGCCGAACTGCGTGAAGCCGGGATCGGCATCCCAAAAGATGCGCTTCTTGCAGTCGCGAAACTGATCCAGCCAGGTCACGGCCGCTACGCTGAGCAGGAAATCGGCGTCGCAGCAAACGCGTCCCAATTCCTCGCGCGACATGCCGTGGTAATTGCCGTCCGCGTCCACGTAGCACCATCGGTTCACGCCGATCTTTTCGAACGCGCGGCGCAGCTCGGCGATGCCGTAGGTCGGATCATTGGTCGAGCTGTTGGTGCGCGGGTCATAACACGAGGACGGCCATCCGTACTGCTCGGCGAACACCACCTCGTAGCCAAGCCTCTGCAACCCGACGAGAAAATGGAGCTGGGAAAGCACATGGCCGCCCAGCGGGTAGCGCACCAGATAACCGGCGACAATGGCCACCGGCTTGCTCATACGCCGACGCGCTCCAGCATCGCCCCCAACACCTTGCGCGCGTCAAACATCTGCTCGGCTATTCCGCGGGCTGCGGCACTGTGCCTCGCGTAATCGGCATTGATGTGATCGATGCCCGCGATCGCTTCTTCCGCCGTGCTGAACGCAAAAAGCCCGTTGCCGGTCGGATAAATCTTGCTCCAGTCTGTGTCCTGCAACACGCAGGGTCGCCCGAGCGCCAGATAACACGCGCTGCGGCAACTGAACCAGCCGCTGCGCGATTTGACGTAGCCTTCCTTGGCCACGCTCCATTCGCCCTTGGAGTTGCCCAAGTAATCGCGGTAGGTCCACGGATCAGGGAGATGCTCGCTCGGCTCGATGATCCGCCAGCCTTTTTGTTGGAGGAGTTCTGTCGGCCGCTTCATGCCCGGCCCCATGCCCATCGCGATCTCAAACTTCTGCGTCGTCTTCTGAGGCAGGTCAATAAACTTCATGAACTCGACATCTTTTTGTCCCCAGGTCTCTCCGCCGTACTCGCAGCCCTTGTAAGAAACCCAGTTCATCACCGTGGTGAATACATCGCGGACATCTTCCGTGGGAGCGGCGTCCCCGCCGCGATTCTGGCCCGGTCGCGGCGGGGACGCCGCTCCCACAAACGGCCACCAATCCAGCACGATCGGCTGGCGCGTCGGAATCCATTTCAATCCTGCCATCGGCACACGGCAATCAGGCGCTCCGATGTTCTCGGCGAACGTGAAATGAAAATCGTGGGCGTGGATGCGATCGATCACGCCTTGGTTGCCCGACACCAGCGCCACCTGCGTGAACATCGGATCGGAATCGATAAAAACCTTTCTGGGGATTGCGACGTACTCCGGCCGCAACCAGCCGCAGCCGGACACGTTCAGGTAAACGTCGGCGCTGGCGCAGAATTTCCTGGCCTCGGCCTCGCTAACGCCATGGTAACTGCCGTCGGGCGCGTTGCGGTAAATCCAGCGGTCGCCGAGGCTGAGCCGGTTCATCACGTCGCCGAGATACTTGACGTTGTAGCTGCAATCGTCGCTGACGGTGTTCTTGATCGGGTCGTACGGCCACGTCTCCGTGTCTTCGAGATACCACACCTCATGCCCGAGCAGGCGAAATCCCTCGACATACTGCAGGTAATCCCACGCCACCCCGCCGAACGCATACTGCCCGACCAGCCCTGTCACAATGATCCGCATGCCGCCCAGTTTATACCGTGCCGCCGTCCAGCCGACAACAAGTCAGTGCAGCCGCCGCTAAAGCGATCCGTGCACGGTCAGGAAACCGGCGCACAACGGGTTGACACGCAACTATGCGGAGTCTAATCTGCCGGTCGACTTTTTCATAATATTGCTGTTAGGTTTTGATGAATGTATGAAATGTCCTTATTGTGAGCATGAGCTTCCGCTGACTTGGCGTCGATATTGGAAGTCGCCTTTTGGTCGCCACCTTTGCCCTAGTTGCAGTCGGCGCTCTAAGTTCGAGGTGAGCGTGTTGTATTGTCTGCTCCTTCTGCTCGGTGCGGCGGTGGGAGGAGTTCCGTTGTCACTGTTGTTCCACACGTGGAGGGGAGGCCATTGGTGGATTATGGGTTGGGTTGTCGGAGGTCTGCTCACGTGCATCCCGTTCGACAAATACTTGGAGACGAGACATAGAACACTCGTGAAGATGGAGACCTAACCTGACTTATTCACGATGCGCTTGAAAGCTCGACAGTCTGTCACAGCTCGAACCCTCACCCTGACCCTCTCCCTTGGAAAGGGAGAGGGGAAATCTCCTCGCCCCGCATGCGGGGAGAGGACCAAGGTGAGGGGCAGTTCGTTGCGCAAAACTTCATGAATGAGTCAGGCTAGTGCTTGACGTCCGATCCCTCATAGGAGGCCGACGTCTCATCACAAAGACATTCACGCTGTGAGCGCCATGAATATCGTGATTACTGAAATGCCAAGTGCCGGCAAAGCAACCCAGAAACACGCACGAACCTTCCCGCGCCGATAACTTGAAATCAGGACGAAAGCTGCCAATGACACCCCCACGGTCGGTAACGCAAATACGTTATCCGGCAAGTGCTGTGTCGTGCCTCCAGCACCGGCTGCAACCATCGCTCCAGTATTTGTCCAATCCCAAAAAGCGCCTATGACTGCAATGACACAGCCCAGAATGCCAGTACCATTTCGGTCTTATTCACGGTGGTGCGAGTCGGCCTAACGATAGGTCTTGTCGTCGACACGGCTTAGGTCGATTCCGTCCTTGAAAACTCCGACCGTCACGACAGCGAAGGTGAACACGCTGGTACCGGCCTCCAGGTGCCCGCCGAACGCCTTGTCGGCGTCGGTCATGGTGAGGTGGGCATGAACGCGGCCGTCGATCACATATCCGTTCATGCTCACGATGTCGGCCGGGCCCGCGGGGTTTTTCACGTAGATGTTCTTGGAGGGGAAGGTTCCATTGCTGACCGTGTGGAAATGATAGCTCCGGACCGATCCGGCTGCCGCCAGGATCACGGCGTTGCGGATCTTGTGCTGTTTCACCATGCGCTCCAGACCTGCAAGAAGGTCGGTTTGATTCTTGAAGCGCAGCACCAAGACCCGCTCGAATTGCCCGCTGAGCGCATACACCTCCGGCACCGTGTCGCTGTTCGGTTTCGAATCCTCCGCCGGCGTGGTGGCGTTGGTCACCTCGGTGCGGGTCGGTTGGGCTGCCGCCGTGCTCATGATCGCCAGAAAACCTAGAATCTGAATCAGTCTACGCATGGGATGTCTCCTTGTTCGGTGGATGATGGTTGAGCCGTATCGTTCATAAACTTGTCCTTGCGAGCCTGTGTGAACTAGGAGCGCATCGTCGCGGCAAGAATGCCGCTCCCACAACGATACAGTTTGTCCGCACAGCAAGCAGCTCGTGCAATGCACGGGTTAAAATTTCATCGAGAGCAGAAACTCGGCGTTGGACTGGGTCTTCTTGAGCTTCTCGACGATCAATTCCATCGCTTCAATCGGCGGGACACCGCTCAGCGCCTTGCGCAGAATGTAGATGCGCTCAAGCTCGTCAGGATGATAGAGCAGCTCCTCTTTGCGCGTCCCCGACTTTTCGATGTTAATCGCGGGGAAGATGCGCTTGTCCACCAAATGCCGGTCTAGGCACAGCTCCATGTTGCCCGTGCCCTTGAATTCCTCAAAGATGACTTCGTCCATGCGCGAGCCTGTGTCAACCAGGGCCGTGGCCATGATCGTCAGCGTGCCGCTTTCCTCGATGTTGCGGGCCGAGCCGAAGAATCGCTTGGGCTTGTGCAACGCGTTGGCGTCCACACCGCCCGACAGGATTTTGCCCGAGTGCGGCGCCAACGTGTTGTAGGCGCGGGCCAGACGCGTGATCGAGTCGAGCAGGATCACGACGTCCTTCTTGAATTCGACAAGGCGTTTGGCTTTCTCCAGCACCATCTCGGCGACTTGCGCGTGCCGCTCGGGCGGCTCGTCGAACGTGGAACTGATGATTTCGGCATCGACGGTGCGCTTGAAGTCGGTGACTTCCTCGGGCCGCTCGTCGATGAGCAGCACGATCACAATCGCTTCGGGATTGTTGGTCAGAATCGCATTGGCGATTTTCTGCAGCAGAATGGTCTTGCCCGTGCGCGGCGGCGCGACGATCAGGCCGCGCTGGCCCTTGCCGATCGGGCAGAACAAGTCCAGCACGCGCGTGTTGATCTCCTCCGGCCTCGTTTCGAGGATGAATCGCTTGGTCGGGAAGTACGGCGTGAGGTTGTCGAACTGGATCTTTTCCTTGGCTTTCTCGGGGTTTTCCCGGTTGACCGCCTGCACCTTCAACAAGGCAAAGAACCGCTCCTTGTCCTTTGGCGGACGCACTTGTCCGGAGACAACGTCACCCGTCTGCAACTCGAACCGTCGGATCTGTGAGGGCGACACGTAGATGTCCTCGGGGCAGGGCAGATAATTGTAGCTGGGCGAACGCAGGAATCCGAAGCCGTCAGGCAGGATTTCCAGCACACCCTCGCCGAACATCGTGCCGTTGCGCTCGGCGTTTTTCTTGAGAATCTGGTGGATGATCTCGTGTTTCTTGAGCGTGGCGACGGTTTCGACTCCCATGGTGCGCGCCATTTTCTGGAGCGCAGGCATGGACATCTCCTGGAGTTTGCTCAGATCGAGCATCTCACCGGGCGGTTGTTCCGCAGCGCGCTGCTCCGAAGGGGCTTCCTTCTCCGCCACCGCGGCTGGAGCATCGATTGTTTCCACCGCAGCGGCGGCCTCCTCACCGTTTCCGGCGCTGGAACCGTTCTTCACTTCTGTTTCGTTCGGCGTCTCGACCGCCTGTTCCGTCGTCTTAGTTTTTGCTCGGGGCATGGTAGTTCTCCTTGAGGTTTGCCCAAATGATGTCGGCCTGTTCCACGAGCACGCGGAACGAGCCGTCGTTCAAAATCACGAAATCTGCTTTGTCCATCTTCTTCTGCATCGGCCACTGCGCTCGGATCCGTGCGCGCGCCTGCGTTGCGGTCAATCCTTTTGCCGCCAGCCGCGCCAGTTGTGTCTGCTCGCTGCAGCCGACGGCCACGACGCAATCAAATTGATTTTCCACTCCGACTTCATAAAGCAACGGGATCGAAACCAGCGCGACCGCGACACGCCCCTCGCGCTCCAGCTTTTCCAGGGCTTCCATCCACATCTGGCGAACGACTGGATGAACGATTTGATTCAACACCAGGCGCTTCTGTTCATCTCCAAAAACGATTTCGCCCAGCGCGGCCCGGTTGATCGATCCGTCTGCGTTCAAAATCCCCTTGCCGAACACCTTGACAATCTCGTCGTAGGTCGTCGTTCCCTGCGCCAGCGTCTGATGAGCCAGTTTGTCGGTCTCAATCACCGCCGTGTCGGCCTGCCGCCAGCGAGCTGCAACGGCCGATTTTCCAGCGGCGATTCCGCCGGTAAGGCCAAGCTTGAATAGCCATTTCATGCTGTCATAACGCCGATTACCGTACCAAGCGCATTGGGTGGTAAATATCCTGAACAGTGCTTTGGGATGATGACCTAGGAGACCGTCAGATCAACTGTGTACGACCGAAAAATACCTGTCGAATCCACGTGCGTCAAGTGCCGAATTCAGTTTATTTCAGGTATTGAACCGACTTTGGCGGGAGGACCTTTCGCGCCGCTGCCGAGCCTCCTCCGCCAAGTGCCTCCGCCGAAGCTACGGCACTCACGCGAAGGCGGAAGCAGCATTGGCTGCGACGGCCGGAAGCTATGGCGCGTAGGTGGTCAGGCCCGCGACTCCTCGCAGCAGTCGCGCGCAGAAGCGCGCTCCTACAGCTCGCACCGCAGCTTCTCAAGGCTGGTTGCCCAAACGTCTTCGGTCGTTGTAGCCGCGCTTCTACGAAACGCGGGGCATCGGCTTGCCGAAGAGATTCGGCGCTTCATTCACCCCGAAAGCCTTCGGGGCAGGGACGGACTGCGGATCGAGACGAATGCCGCAATCCAGCGGCATGTTGATGACGTCCGCGCAGTCGGCCATCTTTATCCTGACTCAGTCCTTTTTGGGGCTCACGACCAGCAACACGATTCCGCCGACCAGCGCGAGCGCCCCGACGACTGGCGGGATAAAGTGGCTGTGGGTGGTCTCGATGTGCACTCCGAGGAAATCGACGGGCTTTCCCGGAGTCTTGAAAGTGATGCCCGAGTAAGCGAGCACCACGATGCCGAGAGCGATCAAGATGACGGCAATGGTTTTTGTATTCATTTCGAATCTCCAGTTTCCTTGTATCAGTTAACCGCTTCTTACGACGCTTTTCGGCCCTGAATGATGTTGACCAGAATCATGATCACGGCAATCACCAGCAGAACGTGAATGACTCCGCCCATCGTGTAACTGCTCACCAGTCCCAGCAGCCACAGAACGATTAGTACGACAGCTATTGTCCACAACATATGATTCTCCTTTTGGTTTGCTTTGAATTCACTACCGACTAGTGCGCCCCATACAACTCCCGCACCAGCCAGTAATGAATTGATGTCTACTTGTTCTTGGACACGGCCGCCTTTGGCTGTTTCAGCACCACCTTGGCGCCATGCGCGGTCTTGGTCACCGCTTTGCGAACCGTCTCCACTGCGGTCGAACCGACCTTGCCAGCCGCTTTCAACGCCCCATCGGCAGCCGCCGACGCGGCGTCCTCGGCGCTGACTCCCAATTCCTTGGCGCCTGCGATCGCCCCTTCAACAAGACCGGTGGCAGCGGCCTCAAGGTCGCCGCCGACCGCGGCCGTGTCTCGGATCGTGACATGGGCGGTGTGGCTGATGGTATCCATGACCTCCGTGCCTGCCTCCTTGGTGCCGCGCAGTACCCCGACCATGATCCCTTTCGCGGCATGCCCCAGGTCGGCGCCAACCTGCACTGCGCCGCGGATCGCGCCGCTCGCAACTGCAGCAATGGCATCGGTTACGGACGTGCCCACCTTGCCGGTATCTTTGATCGTTGTGGCGAGCGTTTTGGTAATGGTATCCACCGTCGCTTGGACGATGTCACCCGTCCCTTTGATCGCGGCAACAATCCCATCTTTAACCGTCTCAATCATCCCTGAGTGTTCTGTCTTCATGTTTGCTTTCCTTTCGGATTACCAAGGCTCGTTGCCGGCTGGTGCACTCCTGCACCAGCCAACAGCGATCCTGTGGTTGTGTTACTCTTTCTTGGGCTCTTCGATGGTCATGTTGTTGACCACGCTCTTCACACCGTGAACGTCCTCGACGAGCTTGGTAACCAGATCCTTCTCGGCGGCGTTCCGGGCTTTGCCACCCAGCGTGACCACGCCATCGTTCGTCTCCACCTTGGTCCGGAGGACGCCGGTCGAGCGATGCGACAGCAACGTCATCTTCACTTGGGCGGTGATGGAAGCGTCATCAATCTTTTCGCCCATGGTTTCGCCCGGCTTTTCCGGGTTTGCTGCCACCGTCATCTCGTTCTTGACGCCTTTGACGCCTTCGACGTCTTTGGCGAATTCGGTGGTGAGTTCCTTTTGGGCCTGGCTCGCGGCTTCGCCTTTCAGCGTCACGATGCCATCTTTCACGTAAACCTCCGTTTTGTGGGCATTCACGTTGCGATGGAACACCAGCGCGGTTTTCACTTTCATGCTGACCCACGTATCCGAGCTCTCGGCGGGGCCTTTGACTTCGATACGATTGTCCACGGTCTTGACCCCGGGCAACGCCTCGGCGACGTCTTGGGCCATCGGTTTGTGGGTTTCGTTATACACGTCGCCCGACAAGGTGACGGCTCCATCCTTGGAGCTGATCTTGATGTGTTCGTCCTTCAGATACGTCTTATAGACGTAGGTCTTTTTGAACGAGGTTTCGATGCGGTCATCCGTCTCGGACGCGCGCAACGGCGTGCTGCTGCCCACCAGGGCGGCCACAGCCACTACAAGCGCCAATGGATACATTACTTTCATTCGACTTCCTTCTTTCTGTTGTTACGTCTTTGGGTTGGAAGCAGGCTACGCGATGGGCTGGCCCTTCGCTATGGGGTAAAACCCTACCTTGGATGTTCAGGGGTCCATGGCCATGCTTACGGCTTCTTCACGCGGCCGGCTTTGTTGGTCGCTGCGGCATCGGCTTGCTCGACGTACTTGCGGATCAGCCAGTGCCGCTGCATCCCTCTGACCAACCGTTCGATCTCGTGCATGGTCTGCTGCGTCTGCGCCACCAGCGCCGGCAGGTCTTGGGCGCTCTGATTAACCGAACCGGCGATCGCCGGGAAATTCGTGCTCGCTTGCTGAACGTTGCCCAAGATGAGCTTCAGTTCGTCCATCGAGGCGTTGGCCTTGGCCAGCAACTCCTCCAACTCATCCGCGACCGTCGGATCTGTCAGCAGTCGGCCCGCCGTGCCTTTGCCCTGCTGGAGGTCAGTGGCAATGTCGTCCACGCGAACAATCAGTTTGTCCAAGCGCTCCGTCGCGGCGACGAGGTTCGTGCCCAGCGCAGTCCACGTCTCGAGGCCCGCGCTCAGTTTCTTCAACGCGGGCACGGCCTCGCGGCGGACCTCCTCCAGCGCGGCTTCCAAGGCGCTTGGCTGAAGCTCGTTGCAGATGATGGAGGCATTCTTTTCGGGCAACGGCTGGCCATGACCGCGCGTGATCTCAAAGTAGGCATCGCCCATCACGCCGAATTTCCGTTTGACGACCGCCGACGAGTCCGCGCGCACAAACAGGAAGAAATCGCGGCGGATGTTCACCCGGGCCTCCATGCGCCCGGTCGGATCGACGCTGACATCGGAGACCGTTCCCATGAGCGTGCCCAGGAAGTACACCTCCGAGCCTTGCCGGATGCCCGCCGCGCCGGTCGCCGGCAGAACGATCCGCAGCGTGACATTGCTTCTGAACCAGCGCTGACTGTGACTCGTCCACACGATGGCGGCGATCAGCACGGCGACAACGGCGAGGACAAACGTGCCCGTGATCGCGTTGACGTGCCGAAACTTGAAGCGTTCTTCCATCAGTGTGCCTCGTTCGCCTTGTCCGTCATTTCGTTCATGGCTACAGATAAGTTAGCAGCGACACCACCGCCGAGATCACAAACAGGCCCGCGACGGAGCGGGTGAGCGCCCGTTGCGTGGCCCGCGGGATTTCCGTGACCGACCCGCCGACGCCCAGCCCGCCAATGCAACAGGACGCACCGGCAAACAGGGCGGGCAGGATGCTCTTGGCGAGGATGCTGAACACGTCGTTGGGGCGAACCGCGCTCGACACGGTGTCCGTAAATAACAGCAAATCGCCACTGCCTTTTCCGACCCATGCCGCGAACACATAACCGCTCGCAAACGCGACCAGGATAAAGATGATCGTCAGGCAAAACGTGGACACGGCCACGCCCAGCACGCGCGGCATCACCAGATACAGGAACGGATCGCTCCCCTGTGCTTCGAGGGCGTGAACGTCCCCGTTGATTTTGAGAACGGCCAGTTCTGTCGCCATCGCACTGCTGCTGCGCACGATCACCACGATGTTGGTCAGTACCGGACCGAGTTCGCGCGCCACGACCGCCACCAACAGCGGCCCGAGCAGTTGTGATTGTCCCGCTGCGCCGACCCAGAAAGAGAGCTGCACCACCACCGAAATACCGACAAACACCGCCACCCCGCAGACAAACCCGAGCGGTTCGACTCCGATAGCCAGGACCTGCCGCGCCAACATGTTCCGCACCGTGCGCACCCAGGACCGCGGTCGAACGCCGACGTACAGGACTGTCCCAATCACCGCCGCCGCATGCCGCAACTCGTCCCACTGCGTCCAAGCCATCTCCCCCAATCTGCCAATCGCACGCATGAATGGATTCCGAAACTCACCTGCCACTTCGGTTATTCCTACAAACATAGCGCTTGTCTCAGTCTACAATCACCTGCTCGCCGTAAAGCCAAGTGGGATGGTTATTCAGTTACTAAGTCTTCATGATGTTTCGACCTGCTGGACGGTTCTTAACCATCCCTTTTCCACCACGCCCCTTGGCCGCGCGCTTTTTAGCTGCAGTCATCCTGCCGCCTCTGCTTTTCTTTGCCATATGCAATCACCCCTTCCCTTGTTGCGTTGTTACGTTTTCCATTACGAAGCATGCTAAGTCGTGGGCTGGCCCTTCGCTATGGGGTGTATACCCCATAGACGGCTTGCCGACGACGCCCTCCAGTTTCTCCAACAACAACCCTGGCCCGGTAACGCAAACCGGGCGTCAAGCAGGCGGTGGCTGAAGTCGAACCGCGAGAGTCAACCCTTCTGAGCGAATCGCGGCGCAGGCGTACCGGCAGACGTACCGGCATTCAATCGCGGGCTGGTTCGCCGAAGGAGAGCTTGCCCCGACCGGCTCACCTTGGCATACTGCGTACCGATGGCTGCGAGTGTCGCACTTGTAGATTTAGGTGAAACCGTTGACCTAGCGAGGGTGGCGGCGACGGATCATCTTGACCCAGAAAGGCGGGCCGAATTGGGGCAAGTCCTAACGCCGCATTTCGTTGCAAAGTTGATGGCAGACAGGCTGTCACTGCATCGTTCCTCAATTCGTTTGCTCGATCCGGGTGCCGGAATCGGGTCGTTGACTGCGGCTGTCGTCGAGCGGATTCTCCAGAGTGACCAGCGGCCTACTTCGCTTCATGTGGATGCTTTCGAGATTGATTCGACGCTTGCTGTCCACTTGGATGATACGCTGGAACTTTGCGCGAGACACCTTGCAGGAATCGGCGTCTATTTCTCGCATGTGATTCACCGCACGGACTTCATCTCCGATGCAAGTCTGGCGTTGCGGGATGACCTTTTTACCGGAGAGCGCCAGCGTTACGATGCTGCAATTCTGAATCCGCCTTACCGGAAGATCGCGACGGATTCGGTGGAACGAAGGCATCTTGAGGGAGTGGGATTGCCGGTCGTTAATCTTTACACGGCGTTTCTCGGGCTCGTGGTGAAGCTGCTGGCGGAGGACGGGGAGTTGGTGGCGATCACGCCGCGCAGTTTCTGCAACGGTCCATATCACGCGCCGTTTCGCAGGTTTTTCTTGGACGAGATGGCGATTAAGTCCATGCACGTTTTCGAGTCGCGAAAAGCTGCTTTCAATGAAGCCGATGTCTTGCAGGAGAATGTCGTCATCCATGCCGTCAAAACGAGAATCAAGCCGCAGACCGTGACAATCTTCACGTCGAGCGGCCAATCTGAAGACATGGTTGCCTATCACGAAACACTTTATGACAAAATAGTCCTGCCGGACGATGCACAGCGGTTCATTCGGATTGTCGAAGATAGCGTTGACGACGAGATTCAACAGCAGCTTCAGGCGCTGCCCTCTCGTCTCGACCATTTGGGACTGTCAGCGTCAACAGGTCGCGTAGTGGATTTTCGCGCAGCGGACTTGCTGCAAGCGGAATTGAACGCGTAGCCTTGGGCGACCGCACCTCAGAACGAGATGCTCCATGTCGGGTAGATTCCTTTCGCCCGGGCGAAAATCCGCGCCAAGTCGATCTCCGTGTGCTGACGCGTTGTGGTGTTCACCAGCACGAACTTGAACTGGCGCTTTAGGCTTTGCGCAACCAGAACCTCCGCGCCTGTGAGGCCAAAAAAGAATTTCGAGAAGTCAGATCGAAGATTCTTCTTCGTGGACTTTATTTCGAAGACAGTTACTCGGTGGAGATTGGCTTCCACTGACGCCAAGTCGTCCAAGTTCACTGAACCGGTTACTTTAACAATGTCGAACGCCTTCCCATAAACGACCTTGCCTTTCTTTGCGAAGGCAACGAGCAGGTTCTGCTTTTGCCGAGCTGTCGGAATTATAAAACCGGTCTTCTTGGCAACCAGGATGTCGGCGGCTTTCTTGGCGGTCCGTTGACCTGACTGGAAATCGTGTTCTGCGATCTCGTCCCGTTTGCTCATCGACTTCTGCCTCGCTCAGCCTTGCTGAAGTTGGAGTACGCGGCTGCAAACTTCTCAATGGTCAATCCCAACGCACCGCAGACTTGTGCCGTCTCAATAAAGTCCAATCGTCTCTCTCCGGTTTCGTACTTGCTCACGAAGCTCTGGGGAACTTTGAGGCGCTCAGCCAACTCGGCTTGGGTTAAGCCTTTATCTTCGCGCAGCTTCTTGAGCAGCGCGCAGAATGAATCGTAATCGTCTGTTTGGCTCGCTTTACTCACCCGCCCATAATGCACGACTTGACTTGAATAACCCAAATTAGGATATTCGAGCGTGCGACGTAACCTACCATTCGACGCCGAAAGCATCCGTGAGACTCTGGAAGCCTTTGTTGAGGCCGGTATCGCAAAGCGAATCGAGCATGCAGCTCCCGTGAAGTTTTCTCGTCGTGCACGCCGCGCTCTCGTCAGAGCCGTCGTCACCAAATTGCACGCGTGCTGGGCGCCTGCCGGGCGCGTTCTTTACGTTGGCGATGCCGACACGAAATTTGCCCGCTTTGACAAAAGAGGACTCAGCAAATTGGGTGTGCATCTGGAAGAGCACGGCAAGATGCCCGATGTCATCATCCATTACACAAAGAAAAACTGGCTCCTGTTGATCGAGGCAGTCACCTCGCACGGGCCGGTGAATCCGAAACGACATCAAGAACTCAAACGCTTATTCGCGAAGTCAAAGGCTGGACTGGTTTACGTCACGGCATTTCTCACCCGCAAAGAAATGGTCGTGCACCTCGGGCAAATTTCTTGGGAAACAGAAGTCTGGGTCGCAGAGTCTCCGACGCACATGATTCATTTTAATGGTGAAAGGTTTCTTGGCCCGTACCCTGACTCGACGCCGACCCGCTGAGAAGAAACGCCGTCGCGCATCCACAAAATGAGCAAGCACGTTCAACGGTTTGTTGTAACCGCGCATCCCGCGGACACCGGCCATTTGCGTTAACTACACACTTCCGAATATTTATGGCGCGACGGAGTGCCCATTCCAACGAGGTAGGGTTTTACCCCATCGACAGATTGAAGCAACTGTCAGACATTGACACAAGATTAGTGGCTCGCCGACGAGGGATCAGGCGTCCCTGAGGGCGGGACAACAACCGAGGCTGCCTTGGTGGTGGCGCATGAATGCGGGATACACTATGAAGCGAAAATTGACCGGGTTATCGCGACGCTATGTGGCGGCGTTGCGAAAACACCTGAAGCAAGGGCCACAGGCGAGCTTGCAGCCGGCGCTTGGACTGGGACGCCAGGCCGCGGCTCTCGGACTGGAGACGTTGGACGTGGCCAGGATTCACGAGGGAGCACTCGCCACACTGGAAGCATCCAGCAGCAGAGATGGGATCATCAAGCGAGCGGGGATTTTTTTTGCCGAGGCCATCACGCCGATCGAGAAGACTCATCGCGCCGCGCTCAAGGCCAATGCCCGCCTGAATCAACTGAACAACACGCTGGGCCGGCGCACGGTGCACCTGGCGGCCTCCAACCGGTCCTTGAAACAGGGGATCGTCCGGCGCAAGGCCGTGGAGCAAGCCCTCAAGAAAAGCGCGGGACACTACGCCCGGTTGTTGAAGAAGTCCCGTCGCCTGCAGGAATATTTGCAGCATTTGACCCACCAGATTCTATCGGCGCAGGAGGACAAACGAAAGAAGATCAGCCGCGAGTTGCATGATGAAGTCGCCCAGACTTTGTTGGGAATCAATGTCCGGCTGTTGACGTTGAAAAAGGCGGCCGCGGTCAACACGGGGGGCCTTAAAAAAGAGATTGCCAGCACGCAGCAGCTTGTGGAAAAATCAGTGAAAATCATGAGTCGGTTCGCTCGTGAATTCGGCATCCATAATGAAGCGTAAATTGACCGGGTTATCGCGACGATATCAGGCGGCGTTGCGAAAACACCTGGAACAAGGTTCACAGGCAAGCTCAGAGACGGCACAAAGATTCGGCCGGCAGGCCATGGCCACCGGGCTGGAGACGTTGGACTTGGCCAGGATTCACGAGCAAGCGTTGATTGCCCTCGTGTTGCCGAGCTACTCCCCCTGCACCCGGGGTGCGATGGTCCGGCGGGCGGGAACTTTTTTTGCCGAGGCCATCACCCCGATCGAGAAGACTCATCGCACCGCGCGCGAGGCCAGCGTCCGCTTGAATCAAATGATCGAGACGTTGAACCGGCGCAGCGCAGATCTGGACGACTCGAACCGGCAGTTGAAACAGGAAACCGCCCGGTGCAAGTCGGTGGAGGAGTCCCTCCGTAAAAGCGAGCAACACTACAGCCAGTTGCTGGAGCAGTCGCACCGCTTGCAGGAACAATTGCGGCTTCTGTCCCGCCAGCTCCTGGTAGCGCAGGAGGAAGAACGCAAGCGGATCAGCCGCGAGCTGCATGATGAAATCGCCCAGACCTTGACGGGCATCAATGTGCGGCTGGCGGCCTTAAAAATGGAGGCCACGGTCAACACCAAAGGCCTCCAGAAAAAGATCACCCGCACACAACGGATGGTGGAGAAGTCGGTGAACATCGTGCATCAGTTCGCGCGAGAATTGCGCCCGGCGGTGTTGGACGACCTGGGGCTGATTCCCGCTCTTCATTCGTTTGTAAAAAGCTTTTCGAAACAGGCGGGCATCCACATTCGCCTGACGGTTTTTGCTGAGGTTGAAAAATTGGACAATGCCAAGCGAACGGTCCTCTATCGCGTCGCCCAGGAAGCACTGACCAATGTCGCCCGTCATGCGCAAGCCAGCCGGGTGGACGTGAGCATCCGGAAACTCCCGGGCGCTGCTCGAATGGAAATAAAAGACAACGGCAAATCCTTTGAGGCGCAACGCGTCATGGACTCCAAACGGAACACACGCTTGGGGTTGATCGGCATGCGCGAGCGGCTGGAGATGGTCGGCGGCAGCTTTGGCGTCGAATCGGCGCCGGGCAAAGGAACCACCATCCGAGCACAGATTCCGTTCACGAAGGGCAACCGGGTTTAATGTCTATGAAACGCATCACCGTCCTGCTGGCTGAAGACCACATGATTGTCCGCGAGGGGTTTCGGAGGTTGTTGGATGCCGAAGACGATCTCGATGTGGTCGGCGAAGCGGAGACCGGCCGCCAGGCGGTGGCACTGGCCAGGAAACTTCGTCCCGCCGTGGTCGTGATGGACATCGCGATGCCATTGCTCAATGGTTTGGAAGCCACCCGTCAGATTCTCAAAGCCGTTCCCGACACCAAGGTGCTCATTCTCTCCGCGCACAGCGATGACGCGTACGTCCAGCATGCAACCGAGTTGGGCGCGGTAGGATTTCTGCTCAAACAGACATCCTCGCACGAACTGTCCAAGGCGATTCGGGAAGTGCACAAAGGAAACACATTCTTCAGCCCCTCCATTGCCAAGCGCCTCGACAATCGCAATCAGAAGTCGCCTGGTCGAGGAGGACGGCTCAAGAAGAAAGTCGCCCGCCTGAGTTCGCGCGAGGCGGAGGTGCTCCAACTGATTGCCGAAGGCGAACCCAACAAACAAGTGGCAGGTGAACTGGGCATCAGCATCAAAACCGTCGAGAAGCACCGGCAGAGTCTCATGCAGAAGCTGAACATCCACGACGTTGCCGGTCTCACGCGTTACGCGATCGGGGCGGGCATCATCGAGAGCAGTGTCCAAGTGACCATCGTCTAGCCCGCGGCCACCCCGACTTGCCGCGTCGGGACTGAATTCATGAAATCTCCCATAGGGTGAACACCCCATAGCGCCCGCCCGGTTTCCCGTGCTTATTATCATGCCATGAAAAATAAGCCGGCCAGCACACCGTTGCCGACGACGACTACGGACGCGGACGATACCAGAATTGATGTCGATCAGTTGGAGACCGAAGCCCAAACGCATGACTGCCGCCGCGATGACAGTGAAAAGGAAAAGCCCGTTGTCCCGTCCGGCAGTGCGGCACGGGAGAAAGCAGGAGCAGTTCGATTACTGTTGCCCGGTCAAACATCGGGGCGGTGCCTTTTGCTTTGCACTCAGTCAGCACCTCCGAACGCAGTCTGACCCGGCGTCTGCCAGAAATCAGGACGAGATTCGAACTTGATGCTGTTTCAAAATCGTTAGCTGGACCAAATCGAAAAAGGAGAATTGCATGAAAACGACCGCGGGTTTGTGGATTGATCATCGGAAGGCTGTGATCGCGATTGTCTCGGCCGAAGGGGAAGAGACTATGGAGATCAGATCAAACGTTGAGAAACAGCCGGGACGTTTTGCTGGCGTACGTTCGACGACTCACTATGGACAGCAGGTGCCGGCAGATGATAGCCACGAGAGGGAGTTTACGGGCCATCTCAACAATTACTACGATGAGGTGATTGCGGCGATTCGTGATGCCGAATCGATTCTGCTGTTTGGTCCGGGTGAGGCCAAGGGCGAGTTGAAACAACGTCTCGAGAAAGACAAACTCGGTGGACACATCATCGCTGTGGAAACAGTTGACAAGATGACTGATCGCCAGATCGCGGCAAAAGTCCGCGAGTACTTTCACGAATAGAGTTCAGCCATCGGATCGAGATCGAACCACCCAGCACGGTGCGGCAGCGGACGCGAACAGGCCGCGCCGCCGAGCTCGCGCAGGCGGGAGCTACGGCACTCACTCGAAGGCGGAAGCAGCATTGGCTGCGACGGCCGGAAGCTATGGCGCGCAGGTGGTCAGGCCGCGACTCCTCGCAGCAATCGCGCGCCGAAGCGCGCTCCGCAGCTTCTCAAGGCCGGTTGCCCAAACGTCTTCGGTCGTTGTAGCCGCGCTTCTACGAAGCGCGGGGCGTCGGCTTGCCGAAGAGATTCGGCGGCTTCATTCACCCCGAAAGCCTTCGGGGCAGGGAAGCGCCGCTACATCGGCACGACGAAGGTTCTGGAGAGGATCGAAATGTAGCCGCACCCTTCAGGGTGCGCTCGTCGGCATCTGAACCCGCGCAGGCTGAAGCCTGCGGCTACGGAACCAATCGGATGCGGTAGAAGCGCGAAGGCGCGGTGGTCGCGGCACCTATGTCAAGATAGTTGGTGGTCGCGTCGCCACTGTCGGGAATGATAATCAGTCCGCTGATGTCACTGAAGTTGGTCGTGAAACTGCCGTCGGCGTCGGAGCCGGCCGCCTGCACCGCATTGGTCCGCCCGCCCGCCGTCATCCAAGTGATCTCCACATCGTCGCCTTCCTGCACGATGCCGGTAATGCGCAGCCCTGACGCGCTGTTGGTCGGATCGGTGCCGGCCTGAAACTCCTGTAGGTTGGTGAGTCCGTCGCCGTCGGGGTCGCCACTCGCGCCATCGTTGCCGCTCGAAGACTTCGGATTGAGACCGTAATTCATCTCCCAAACGTTCGGGAGGCCATCACCGTCGGGGTCGCCGTTGGAACCATTGGCCCCCGTGGGGTCGAACATGTCAAGTCCGTTTGCCAACTCCCAACCGTTTGGCAATCCATCGGCGTCCGCATCGAAGGACGAAACATAATTGACGCTGAGGAAGAAGACTGTTCCGCCGGTATGTATGAACCGGGAGCAGGCATTGGTCACGACCAGTCGGTCCACCACGAGCGCGCCGCCGCTGACTGTGAACGTGCCGCCGCGAACGTCCAGCGTTGCGGTGTGCGCCGCGTTAGTAACGTACAGTTTCCCGCCGGCGAGCGTTACCACGCCCGCTCCGCCGCCGCTGCAGTTCCCGATGACGAAATCGGACGACACTGTGTTGGTGCCACCGACCTGTGTGAATCTGCCACCCGCCGAGGCAGTGATGTCACTCACATGCAAACTGCGAGCGAGGACGGTGCCGTTGGATTGTGTTAAGAACCCCGTCTCGGGCAGACCAACCGTGATCGTTCCATTGGTGACAAGTAACTGACCGCCCGTGATCCAGACTGTCGAGGTGCTGCCCGAGTTGAATTGCCCCATGGCTAGATCGTTTTGAACGGTAAGCTTACCGCCTGCGACAAGAAGCGTGGGGGAAGATTGATACGATGCTTGGAGCGCGACACCGCGCGCCAGCATATTGCCGTTAGAGACTACCAACGTGCCACGGCTCTGGCCGATGATCACGTCTCCGTTTGTCACGGTGAGCTGTCCGCCGGTCACCCACACCGTGCCTGTTGCACTCTCGCGCGCAATCCGCAGTTCGGAGCCAAGGGTCATGGTGCCGCCTGCAACGGTCAGCGTTCCCTTCCCGCCAAGATAGCCAACGCCGTAGTAACCGAAGTCGGTCGTGACAATGCCGTTGGATACGACGATCTGGCCGAAGGTGTTGTAGTTGCCGAAGAACACAGGCGCGTCGAAGTTTCCACCATTGACAGTGACGATGGCGGGGGCCGATGGGTTGGTGTTTCCGATGTTTAAATAGCGAAACGCAGGCGAGATCAGAGTCCCTCCGGTCATCACGTCGAGGCTGCCGCGGACGCTCGCCCCGTTACAACGCAACTCGCCGCCGTTTACCGTGATCTTTCCACGCGGATCGGCCAAAGTCCCGACAAGCATTTGCGCGTTGGCGATGGCCAGCACCCCGCCGTCAATTCTCACGGCTCCGTTGGCAACGGTGAGGTTGCTGGTGTAGGTGCCGCCATTGACCTGCACAGTCGAGTTCGTGATAATCAACAAGCCATTCGTGCTGATCGTGCACTGATTGATAATAGTCAGTGGCGTGTTCGTGCCCGCATTGGACAGCAGCAATGTATTCGTCGAGCCGGTCGGCGAGGAAAGCGCCAGGTTACTGATCGTCATCGTGCTGGGAAAACTTCCTGATGTACTCGCATCAATCGTGACAGTCTTGGTGGTGGCGTTGGTGATCAACACCGCCGAGCGACTGGTGGAAGGAACCCTCCCGAACGCCCAGTTGTCGCTGCCTTCCCATTTGTCGCTGCCTGTATTGGTCCAGCGACTTTGGTCAGGCGGATGAGACGCCGCGTTGTTCGGCTGCGTGCCCGCTTGGTATTCTTCGAAATTGCTGAACCCGTCCCCATCCGGATCGCCACTGGCTCCGTCGTTGCCCGCAGCGGAAAGCGGGTTCAATCCGTACGCGGTTTCCCAACCATTCGGCAGACCGTCGCCATCCGCATCGCCGTTGATGTCGAGGGTGGTGGCACTGGCTTGGTTGCTGTAGTCGGAATTCCCTCCCGAGTTATACGCTCGGACGCGGTACCAGTAGGTCGTGGTCGCCGACAATCCTGTGTCGCTGTAGATCGTAACGTTGCTCGACACGGTTGCGATCTGCGTCCACGTCCCGGGCGTGCCGCTGTTGTCGGGGGCGCGCTCGATCTTGAAGCCGTCCTCGTTGGCCGCGTTATCCGTCCACCCTAGGTTGATCTGATTGATGGATACCGCCGTTGCTGTCAGACTCGACGGCGGCGCGGGCGGAAGTGGCAGAGTCGTCGCGCTCGCTTGGTTGCCATACGGCGAATTGCCGCCGGTGTTGTAGGCTCGGACGCGATACCAGTACTTCGTGTCCGCCGACACATTCGTGTCGCTGTAGGTCGTGACATCCGCGCCTACAGTTGCGATCTGCGTCCAAGTACCCGGAACTCCGCCATTGTCTGGTGCCCGCTCGGTCAAAAAACCGGTCTCGTCGCTGGAGTTATCAGTCCATGACAAGTTGATCTGGTTCGTAGAGACGGCGATCGCTGTGAGGGCGGTCGGGGCGGCGGGACTGCACGTCATCGCGAGACCATGGTACTCACCCGCGGCGATGCTCACCACGCCCATCAATCCATCCGGCGGCGTTATCGAAGTGCCCCAGCTAACGACCGTGCCTTCACCTGTCAACGCCAAATTGTAAGAACCGCTGGTGCTGATGGCGACAACGTTGGTCAAACCGTTGGGCGGCGTTGCCTGGCCCTGATCGTTGCGACCCCAACCGACGACGGTGCCATCGCCCTTGAGCGCGAGGCTATATTCATCGCCTGCGGCAACGGCGACAACTCCCGTCAGTCCGGCCGGCGGCGTAGCTTGGCCATAGTAATTGTTCCCCCAGCCAACAACGGTGCCATCGCTCCTGAGCCCGAGCCCGTGGATGTCGTAGCCTTTGGCGATGGCGACAATGCCGCTCAATCCTGGAGGCGTCACGTCACCGTAAGCTCCCCAACCGACGACGGTGCCATCGCTCCGAAGCGCCAAGCTGTCCCAGAAACCGGCGGCTATGGCGACCGCGTTCGTCAGTCCTGCGGGAGGCGTCGCTTGCCCGTAGTAATTCCAGCCCCAACCGACAACGCTGCCATCGCTTTTGAGAGCAAGGCTGTAGAGGCCACCGGCGGCAATAGCAACCACATTCGTCAGCCCGGGCGGAGGCGTCGCTTGTCCGTAGTCATTCGCTCCCCACCCGGCGACATTGCCGCTGCTTGACAAGGCCAAACTATGGTAACCGCCACCGGAGACAGCCACCACTCCTGTTAGACCGATCGGAGGTGTCGCGTAACCTTCCCAAACAACAATGGCCGGCGGGCACAAGGCCGAGGTGTTGGTGACCGTGACGCCGGAATAGTCCGAGCTAGTTACAGAATTATACGCCTGCACGCGGTAATAATGAGTGGTGTCGGGGAACAGCCCGGTATTGCGATAACTTGTCGTATTAGCTAATACCTGCGCGATCTGCGTGAAGTTCGTCCCGTCGGTGGAACGCTCGATCTTGAACCCGTCCTCGTCGCCGGAGTTATCGGCCCACGACAAGTTGATCTGGCTACTGGAAACTGTTGTTGCCGTCAGACCCGATGGAGGCGCAAGCGGCGTGGTGGCACTCACTTCGTTGCTGCAGTCTGAATTCCCGCCCCCATTGTAGGCCCGCACCCGATACCAATAGGTCGTGTTCGGCAATAGCTCCGTGTCGCTGTGGTTGGTGACATTCGCGCCCACAGTCGTAATTTCCGCCCAAGCGCCCGGAACACCACCATTGTCCGGCGCCCGCTCGATCTTGAAGCCATCCTCGTTGTTGGAGTTGTCGGCCCATGACAGATTGATCTGATTGGTGGACACGGCTGTCGCCGTCAGAGCTGAGGGAGCAAGAGGCGGTGTCGTAGCGTTTGCTTGGTTGCTGTAGGTAGAATCACCGCCCGTGTTGTACGCCCGCACCCGGTACCAATACTTCGTGTCCGCCGATGCTGTCAGATCACTGTAGGCGGTAACGTTCGAACCGACGGTCGCAATCTGCGTCCACGCGCCTGGAACGCCGCCGATGTCGGGCGCCCGCTCGATCTTGAAACCGTCCTCGTTGCCGGAGTTATCCGTCCACGACAAGCTGATTTGGTTCGACGAGACAGTGCTCGCAGTGAGGCTCGACGGTGCGGCTGGCGGCAGCGGCAAGGTAGTGGCGCTGGTCTGGCTGCTGTAGGCTGAATCACCGCTCCCGCTGGATGCGCGAACACGGTACCAATACTTCGTGTTTGGTGATAACGGGGTGTCGCTGTAAGCCGTAACGTTGCTCGACACGGTTGCGATCTGCGTCCACACGCCCGGAGCACCACTGCTGTCTGGAGCGCGTTCGATTTTGAAACTGCTCTCAGTGTTCGAGTTGTCCGTCCAAGACAGGTTGATCTGGTTGGTGGAGATGGCTGTCGCCGTGAGACTCGATGGAGGCGGTGGCGGAGTGGTCGCACTGGCCTGGTTGCTGTAGGCGGAATCACCGCCGTTCTTGTACGCGCGCACACGGTACCAGTATCTCGTGTCCGCTGACACTCCCGTGTCGCTGTAGCTCGTGATATTCGCGCCCACGGTAGCGATCTGCGTCCAAGGTCCGGGAATGCCGCCGTTATCCAACGCCCGTTCGACCTTGAAGCCGGTCTCGTTGTTGGAGTTGTCCGTCCAAGACAGGTTGATCTGGTTGGTGGAGACGGCAGTGGCCGCCAGGTTCGTCGGCGCTTTCGGAGCGGCGTGGGCAGAGGAATAAAACGCGGTGAGCCAGAGGAACAGGCCGCATACCGACCAGCATTGAAGGTGCTTCTTCATTTCTCTCACCCAATCTCGTCGCGACCGAAGACTGATACGCCGAATCCTAACGAGCGGGGTAGGGGCTAGCAGTTTACTGGTTTCGAGTCGAGCGAAAACTGGCGTTCGGCGAGGTTTCCAAAGTGGACGGGAGACCTTCGGTCGAAGACGGTGCGCGGTCAGGAGACCGGCGCACAACGTCACGACACGCTTCATTTGGAGGGCTACGCTCCGTCGTGGCCGCCGGAACATCACGGACGCGACGGAGAGCGCGTCCCTCCAACCAGCCGAGCGAATCAACTGTGCCGGAGTACCGGCTTTTGCTTTTCAGGCTACGACCGGTCGGCTAAGGTTCTCCCGCCATGCAGCCGATGCGCGACGACCTCGAAGAAATCCTGATCACCGAACAGCAAATCCAGCAGCGAATGGATGCGTTGGCGTTGGAAATCCAGTGCGAGTATGCGGCGAAAGATTTGACGTTGGTGGCAGTGCTGACAGGCAGCGTGATGTTCATCGCCGACCTGTTGAGACGATTGCCGATGCAGCTCCGGTTCGATTACATCGGCGTTTCCAGTTACCAAGGCGAGACGCGTTCGACGGGCGATCTCATCGTCACCAAAGCCTTGACCTTGGACGTCCGCGGACACGACGTGCTCGTGGTGGACGATATTCTCGACACGGGACTGACGTTGGTGAAAATCCGCGAGATGATTCTCAAGCTGCAGCCGCGCAGCCTGAAGTTCGGCGTTTTTCTGGAGAAGGACGTCCCTCACCATGAAGGGTTTCAAGCCCACTTTGTCGCCTTCCGCATCCCGGACAAGTTCGTCGTCGGCTACGGACTGGACTATCAGGAGCGGTACCGCAACCTGCCGTATGTGGCGACGCTCCGACCCGAAGTAACCAGTCATGGAGATGCGATCTAAGATGTCGGCCCCTCACCTTGATCCTCTCCCCCGAGCGGGGAGAGGAATTCCCCTCTCCCTTTTCGCAAGGGAGAGGGTCCGTGTGAGGGTTTTGCCTGCCACTGCTCATCGCAATCAATCGCAAATGCAATCCGCTCCCACAGAAATGCCATGACCATCACCGTCCAATTCTTCAGTTTTCTGCGCCCACTTGTTGGGCAGAATGAACTACAACTTGAAGTCGCGCCAGAATCGACCGTGGCCGATGCGCTGGCTGAGTTACACCGCCGGTTCCCCAAGCTGAAGGAAGCGGAGAAGACCACGCTGATCGCGGTCGGCGTCGAGTTTGCGAAGCCCAAGGACAGGCTGCGCGACGGCGACGTGCTTGCGTTAATGCCGCCGCTGCATGGCGGTGCGGACGACGAACTTCTCATCACCGACCAGCCGATCCATCCAGTCGAAGCGCACGTCGGCCCGGCCGTAGGCGACGTGGGCGGTATTGTCGTGTTCTGGGGGGTCGTGCGCGACATCGAAGAGAGTCAACAAATCACGGCGCTCGATTACACCGCCTACCGCGAAATGGCCGAGCACCAGTTCCGCAACTTGCTCGCCGAGACGCGCAAGAAGTGGCCGCTCAAACGCATCCGCGTCGTTCATCGTCTCGGCGTCATCCCCGTCGGCGAGCCGTCGCTGTTGGTGCGCGTCGAAGCCGCTCACCGCGGCGAAGCGTTCGCCGCGGCGCAGTTCATCATTGACGAACTGAAACAGAAAGTCCCGATCTGGAAACGCGGCGCTACTTGACGACGTTCTTCGGCGTGCCCGCTGCGAATGCCACGATGTTGTCCGCTGTCGTCTGGAGGATTCGCTCCAGCGCTTCCTGGCTGTTGAAGGCATTGTGCCGGGTAAAGACGACGTTGGACTTCTTCAGAATGACGTGGTTCTGAATCGCCTGCCGTAACCGCTCGGGGTTCACCGCGTCGCCCAGCAATGCGCTCTCTTCGTAGATAGCCTCTTCGCCCTCCAACACCTCGCGGATCGCCACCACCTCGTGCGCGCCGTCCACGTGCTCGCGCAGGTATTGCTCTTCCCAGTCGTGAAGTTCAAAGAAGACGATTCGCATCTCACCGCTCTTTGTCATTCTGAGCGAAGCGAAACCGCTGCTGGCCGTCTGTCGTTCGACGGCAAATCTCTGCTGTTTCTCGCAGTCTCCGGAACGACTGAGACCCTTCCCCTTCGCGGACTCAGGGCTTCGGCTCACGACACTCAGGGTGACAAAACCAAAGTGGCGGGCACTCCTCAAGCACGGTTTTGGCGAAAGGGTGCGACCCTTCATGCGTGACGCGCTTCCCATTGTTGTTCAGCTTCGGTGAAGTATTCGACGCGCACCTTCTTCCATTCCTTGGTCGAGTAGAGCGCGGCATAGTCGGTGATGCCGGTTTCCCTGGAAATCTCCGCCAGCACGGTTTCGCACTCTGCCGGTGTGCGGCCGTGAACCATCGTGAACAGGTTGTACGGCCAGTCGGGATAGGTCGGGCGCCGATAGCAGTGCGTCACCGCGCGAAACCCGGCCATCTTCTCGCCCGCGGCCAGAATCTCGGCGTCGGTACCGCCCACGGCCCAGACGCCCATGGCGTTCGCGGTGAACCCGACCTCGCGATGCCGCAGCACGGCGCTGAAGCGGCGCATCCTGCCGTTTTCGATCATGGCCGCAGCAGTCCGCTGCAGTTCTTCGAGGCTGACGCCGAGTCGCGACGCGGTGGCGACGAACGGTTCGGGTTCAATCGCCAAGTCCTTCTGCATCTCGCGCACGAACCGAATCTCCAAATCCGTCAGCGACGTGTCGGCTGCCTTGCGGTCTTTGTGCGTGTAGCCACCAGACTTCTTCTCGCACAGATTGGCTGTGCCTTCGACGTCGAGTTCGACGCCGATCTTGAACAGGTGGAGTGTCGGCAGCAGCCGCGTCGTGATCGCGCCGCTGGTCTCGTGGAGAACCTGCACCGTCCGCTCCAGACCGAGCCGCGAGTCGGGGCTGACTGCGATGGTGTACCAGAGGTTGAACGCGTGGTTGCGCTGGTAGTTGTGCGAGACGCCGGGGTGCGCGTTGACGATCGCAGCGGCGGCGTCCATCCCGCTCCGAGCGGGATCCACGCGGGCGGAGTCGTACTGCGCCGCCACCAGCGACGATTCGTAACCGAGCGAGCGCGTGTCGAAAATGGCGCTGATCTGGCGGATGATTTTGGCAGCCTTCAACGCCCGCACGCGTTCCATCACCTCCGCCTCGCCGACACCGCCGAGCCGTTCGCCGACCTCGCCCCAGGGTCGGGGCGCGATCGGTACCTCGGTTTGCAGGAGGTTCAACAGCTTCTTGTCGGTGCCATCCATACGGTCTGCATGCGTCTCAGCGCCAAGATACGGGAACTTGCCCGCCGCGGCAACCCGCATCCATCTTGCGGTGGACGCTCGCGGACAATTCGGCTACTATTCCGGGCAAACCGAGCAGACATCCATGAGCGAATTCGTCCCCGTGGCCAAGGTGGCCGACCTCAAACCCGGCGAATGCAGGACCGTCATGGCGGACGGGCGGGAACTCGCTCTGTTCAACGTCGGGGCAAAGTTCTACTGTCTGGACAACGTTTGCCCGCACCGCGGCGGCCCGTTGGGCGAGGGGACGCTCGACGGGACCGTCGTCACCTGCCCGTGGCACGGCTGGCGGTTTGATGTGACGACCGGCGTGTCGCCCGTTGTGCCGACCGCGAAGGTGGAGAAGTTCGACTGCGTCGTCGAAGGCAACGATGTGAAGGTGAAATTGAATGGCAATTAAATCCGCATACGAACTCGCCCTGGAGCGGATGGCGAAACAATCGCCACAGCCCACCCGTAAGCTCACCGCCGAAGGCAAGGCGAAGTTGGCCGAGCTTGACCGCGTTTACACGGCGAAGATCGCCGAGCAGGAGTTCGCGCTGAAACCCAAGATTGCCGAAGCCCGCGCCGCGGGAAAGTTTGAAGACGCCGAGAAGCTGGAAGAAACCCTGCACGCCGAAGTCCAAAAGCTCCGTGGCAAACTCGAAGCGGAGAAGGAAGCCGTGCGGCGGGGCAAGTGAACGCCTGAACGCTCAACGCTCAACGCTTTCACCCCGAAAGCCTTCGGGGCAAGCCGCTCAACGCCAGTCTGTCTGCGCTCTGGTCAGCGGCGGCTTGGACAGTAGCGTGATGCTGGCGATGCTGGCGAAGCGTCACGCGAAAGTTTATCCTGTCTTCATCCGCCACGGCCTCGTGTGGGAGGAGGCGGAGCTTCGGGCACTGCGGCAATTCCTTCGCGCTCTTCGTCGTTCTTCATCCTTCATCCCTCATCCTTCATCTTTGGCTTCACTCACCGTCCTCTCTCTTCCCGTGCGCGACATTTACGGCGCGCACTGGAGCACGACTGGCCGCAAAGTTCCGCATGCCAGTACTCCTGACGACGCAGTCTATCTGCCCGGACGAAACCTGCTGCTGCTCTCCAAAGCGGCTGTCTTCTGCGCCGAGCGCGGCATCCCCATCATCGCCGTCGGCTCGCTCGGCCACAACCCGTTCGCCGACGCGACGCCCAAATTCTTCCGCGACTTCTCTGCTGCCGCCAGTGCCGGGCTAAGCTGTCGGCTGAAAGTCATCGCACCGTTTCGCACGTTGACGAAAGAGCAAGTCATTCGGCGCGGTAAACATCTTCCGCTTCGCCTCAGCTTCTCTTGCATATCCCCGCGCCGCGACCAGCACTGCGGCCGCTGCAACAAATGCGCCGAACGACAGCGCGCGTTTCAGGAGGCGGGCATCCATGATCTAACCCAATACGCGTCCAACAGCTTGTCACCCTGATCCCGCAGTCGCGGGAGAATGGCCTCTGCTGAAATGCTCACGCGCGACTGAGAAAGGCCGAGGTTCTTCGCTTCGCTCAGAATGACAAACAGAGCGGTTTGTGTTATGACTCGCGCATGGCCTACGATTCGTTGCGGGAGTTCGTGCAGAGATTGGACGCGGCTGGTGAACTGAAACGCGTCTCCGTCGAGGTCGATCCTGTTCTGGAGATCACCGAGTTCGCCCACCGCGAGATGAAGTCGCCCCATGGCGGCAAGGCGTTGCTGTTCGAGAAGTGCAAAGGGTCAAGTTTCCCGCTGCTCATCAACGCTTACGGGTCTTGGAAACGGATGGCGATGGCGCTCGGCGTGAACGATGTCGAAGATGTCGCACGCGAGTTGGAAAGTTTGCTCAAAGCCAAGCCACCGACATCTTTCCAGGAAGCCATCGCGCTGCTCGGCACGGCGCTGGAGTTGCGGCATGCGAAACCAAAGGTCGTGGAGCGTTCCGCCTTCGCCAAGGCTTCGGCGGACAGGGGAGCGTGTCAGGAGATGGTGCATGATCTGAGCGGGCAGGCCGGTCGCGGCAAGAATGCCGCTCCCACGGGGCTGGAGCTTTTGCCGATACAGAAATGCTGGCCGGAGGATGCGGGGCGGTTCATCACGTTGCCGCTGGTTATCACCCGCGATCCCGATACCGGCACGCGCAATGTCGGCTGCTACCGGATGCAGGTGATCGATGGGCGCACCACCTTCATGCACTGGCAACTGCAGAAAACGGGTGCGCGTCATTGGCGGCGGCATGTCGGGTTGAGGCAGCGGATGACCGTGGCCGTGGCGCTCGGCGGCGATCCGGTTTATGCGTTTGCGGCGGCCGCGCCGTTGCCGGATGGCATCGACGAATTCATGTTCGCCGGTTTCCTGCGGAAGAAATCCGTGGAGATGGTGAAGTGCCAGACGAACGATTTAGAGGTGCCCGCCGATTGCGATTTCGTGCTGGAGGGTTATGTGGAGCCGGACGAGAAGCTGGAGATGGAAGGCATGTTCGGCGATCACACAGGTTACTATTCGCTGCCCGAGCCGTATCCGAAATTCCACGTCGAGCGGATCATGCACCGCCGCGATGCAATTTATCCGAGCACGATCGTCGGCGTGCCGCCGATGGAAGACTTTTACATGGGCGCGGCCAGCGTGCGGATCTTCCTGCCGGTGTTCAAGATGAATTTCCCCGAAATCGTGGACATGGCGTTGCCGGCCGAGGGCGTGTTTCACAATCTCGTCTTTGTCTCCATCAAGAAAGCGTTCCCGTATCACGCGATGAAGGTGATGCACGGGTTGTGGGGCATGGGGCAGATGATGTTCACGAAAATCATCGTGGTGGTCGACCACGACGTGAACGTGCACGACACCAGCGAGATGTTATTCCGCCTCTGCGCCAATATCGATCCCGAGCGCGACATCATTTTCACCAAGGGGCCTGCGGACGTTTTGGATCATGCGACGCCCGTGCTCGGCTGCGGGAGCAAAATCGGCATCGACGCCACGCATAAACTACCAAGCGAAGCCAACACGCGTCTTTGGCCGCCCCCGATCAAGATGGATGACGCGGTGAAGAAACGCGTGGGAGAACTCGTGAGAGCGTTGGAGCGTGGCAGCGTTAGAGCGTGGCAGCGTTAGAGCGTGAGGAGCGCATGAAGGTAGCGGATTACAGAGACTTGCGGGTGTATCAACTGGCGTTTGAATCGGCGATGGAGATTTTCGAGTTGAGTCGAGCGTTCCCAACGGAAGAGAAATTACGCGCTCACCGATCAGATGCGGCGGTCGTCACGGTCGGTCTGCGCGGACATTGCCGAAGCGTGGCGAAAACGCCGTTACGAGGCGGCGTTTGTAAGCAAACTCAGCGACGCCGATGGCGAGGCAACGGAAACCGAAGTGCACCTTGAGTTCGCGCTGCGCTGCGGTTACCTGCAGAACGACGTGCACGCCCGGCTCAAAGACAAGTACGATCACATCTGCCGGCAGTTGACGCTCATGATGGATGACGCTGCGGCTTGGTGCACGCTCGGTGAACGCGTCCGGGAAGAGCTTGCGGAGTACTTCGCCGCACGCTCCCACGCTCCACACGCTCAACGCTCTCACGGTTCAATGGACGCTCCACGCTCATGACGCTCAAACGCTCTGACGATCCGTTTATTTGTCCGAACTGCGGTGCAGATGTGCCGGCCGGAGCGAAGGCGTGTCCTGAGTGTGGATCGGATGAAAAGACCGGTTGGTCCGACAAAACCATCTACGACGGGACTGGCATCGAAGACCCGGACGAAGACGATTTCAACTACGAAGATTGGAGGCGGCGCGAGTCTGGCGGCGCACCCCACAAGAGCAGTATGGGCTGGCTCTGGTGGCTCGTGGCAGTGGTGGTGTTGGTGATGGTTGTGTGGTTGATGATTAGGTAGGGGCGGACCGCCGGGCCGCCCGCAACTTGATGACAATCGGACACGGCGCGCCCGGCGGTCGCGCCCTACCCGAGATGTTGATGATGAAAGCAGTGATCTTTCGAGATCATGGCGGAATCGAAAAGCTGGAATACGCGGACGTGCCCGAACCGAAAATTTCCGCCGAAGAAGTGTCGGTGCGGGTGCGCGGGTGCGCGCTGAATCACCTCGACATCTGGGTGCGGCAGGGACTGGGGATTCCGATCGACATGCCGCACATCGGCGGCAGCGACATTGCGGGCGAAGTGGCGGCGGTCGGAGCGAACGTGAAGAATCTGAAGCCGGGCCAGCGTGTGATCGTTTCTCCCGGCGTCACCGACGGCGCGATTGATGAGTGGACGACGAGTGGTTGGGATTCGATGAGTCCGAGTTTCGACATCGTCGGAATGCGACGGCAGGGCGGTTACGCGGAGTTTGCGAAGGCGCATCACAGCGACGTGTTGCCCGTCAGCGACAAACTGAGTTTCGAGGAATGGGCGGCGATTCCGCTGGTGACTTTGACCGCGTGGCACATGTTGGTGACGCGGGCGCAATTGCGCGCCGGCGAAACCGTGCTGGTGCATGCGGCGGGGTCGGGGATCGGTGCGATGGCGATTCAAGTGGCGAAGCTCTGCGGCGCTTCATTAGTCATCACGACGGTCGGCTCGGACGAAAAGGCGGCGAAAGCCCTGGCGCTGGGCGCGGATGTGGTGATCAACTACCGCAAACAGGATTTTGCCGAGGAAGTTCTGAAACTGACAAACAAGCGCGGCGTGAACGTGATCTTCGAGCACATCGGCCCGGAAACATGGCCGAAGAACCTGTCGTGCCTAGCGCGCTTGGGTCGGATGGTCACGTGCGGCGCGACGAGCGGCCCGCAGGCAACAATGGAAATTCGCGGGTTGTACGTCCGTCAGCACACGATCATGGGCTGTTACATGGGCGGTCGCAAAGAATTGCTGGAGGTATTGCGCCTCGTCGAAGCGGGCAAACTCCGTCCCGTCGTGGATCGCATGTTTCCGTTGAAGGAAGCCACCGCCGCCCAGCAGTACATGCTCGACCGAAAGAATTTCGGGAAGATCGTGCTGAAGGTGTAGCGTTCTGCTTGAGCTACGGCGATTGGCTTATTTCATTAAGGTTTTTCCTGAGCTTTTTCCGCCGGCTCATCGCTTTTTTGGCTTCGTCAAAATACGCGACATACCGAAGCCATGATATGGCTCTGCAGGAATTCGGTTTGTTTGCATAACTCGAGTTTATCCCGTGTAGAACCGCGTTGCGGTTCACTATTTCCCCAGAGGCAAATTTGTGTGCCTCGGTATCATTAAGCGGTACTTGCAGCAAGACGACCGTCAGAATATCTCTTTCGAGATGGACCGACGAGTCAACCCGCGCATCATCACGCTTGCGCGGGATGCAGCCACATTGTAGCCTCAAGGCTGTGATTCCATGAAGCTGTACTTGGAAACGTCCGTGCCGAACTTCCTGTTTCACGATGACGCGCCCGAAAAGCAGGATGTCACCAAACGTTTCTTTCAGTGGTTGCGGCATTGCGACGATGAATTGTTCACGTCGGTCATCGTGGAGGCGGATAATCAGGCGCGCGCCGCTGCCGCTGCGGGCCAGTCTGCTGGAGGCAATGGCGCGTTTGCCGGTGACAACCTTGGAATTGACTCCCGAAGCGGTCGGATTGGGAGAAGTGTACGTGCAGCGCGGGATTATCCCCCGGCGATTTCTCAACGATGCGTTGCAGGTCGCCATCGCTGTTTGCCAGCAGATGGATGTTGTCGTAAGCTGGAACATGAAGCATCTGGTCAATGTGCGGAAAGTCGCGGCCATGAATCGTGTCAACTTGGAATACGGGTTGCCGCCGATCCGCATTCACACGCCCGAAGAGGTGATGCCGTTATGAAACGCGCGACCGAACCCAGGGCACTGAAAGAGTTGCACCGCATCCGGGAACGCATGGCCGGGGAGGCACGGAAAGTGGGCGTGGCGCGGTATTATCTGGCGCTGAACAAATCCTCTGAATGGCTTCGCGGAAAACCCCGCACGAGGCAGGCGGCGGCAGCCGTTTGCGAGAAACCAACTCGCAAATACGGCAGCTAGGAACACGCAAAAGAACCAGAGACTCTTCTCCCGCCAAGGCGGGATCAGAATGACAACCTTAAGTAGGGATTGGTTTACGGAGAAGCTCTGACCGCCTTGCCAAAAGGCTTGCGCGTGTACTGGCTCACTCCTAAAGTCGCGGTGGTTAAACTTGCGCGATGAAACATTCTGACTTCGTCCATCTGCACCTGCACACCGAGTACAGCCTGCTCGATGGGGCGTGCCGCATTGACGACGTGGTGGAGAAGGCGCACGCGGCAAAGATGCCGGCGGTGGCGATCACCGATCACGGCAACATGTACGGCGCGATCGATTTCTACAAGGCGGCGTCGGAACGCGGCATCAAACCGATCATCGGCTGCGAGGCGTACATCGCGCCGGGCAGCCGGCTCGACAAGAAATCCAGCAACGCGCGGGACGCGGCGTATCATCTGGTGCTTCTGGCCAAGGACGAGGTCGGCTACAAGAATTTGATCAAGCTCATCACGGCGGCGCATCTCGAAGGGTTTTACTACAAACCGCGCATCGACAAGGAAATTCTGGCGCAACACGCGAAAGGGCTGATCGGGTTCACGTCCTGCCTCAAGGGCGAGGTGCCGAACAAGATCAAAGATGAGCAGATCGAACAGGCGAAGGCCGCGCTGGACGAGTACCGCCACATTTTCGAGCCGGGCGATTATTACGTCGAACTCCACAATCACGGGATTGAAGATCAACGAAAGGTCAATCGCGTGCTCATCGAATGGGCCAAGGAATTCAACCTGCCGCTTGTGGCGACCAACGACGTGCATTACATCGAGCGCAAGGATTGGGAGGCGCATGATTGCCTGATTTGTTTACAGACGCAATCGCTGGTGGCCGACGAGAAGCGGATGCGGTACGCGGCCCAGCAGTTTTATCTGCGCACGCCGGAAGAGATGCACGAATTGTTCAAGGAGACACCGGAGGCGATCCGCAACACTCTGGCGGTCTCCGAGAAATGCAACGTGCTTCTGGAGTTCGGCAAACTTCGGTTTCCCGTTTATCAGCCGCCCGAGGGGTTGGGCCGCGAACAATACCTACGGCAGTTGTGCGAACAGGGATTGCGGGAACGCTATGGTATCGAATGGAAGAAACCGAAGTCCGAACAGGAAAAGGCCCTCATCGAACGGTTGGAATACGAACTGAAGGTGATCGAGAAGACCGGGTTCGCCAGTTATTTCCTGATCGTCTGGGACTTCGTACATTTCGCCAAGAGTAAAGCCATTCCGGTCGGACCGGGCCGCGGCAGCGCCGCAGGCAGTCTCGTGGCGTACCTGTTGCGCATCACCGACATCGATCCGTTGCGGTACAACCTGCTATTCGAGCGGTTCCTCAATCCCGAGCGCGTGTCGCCGCCCGACATCGACATGGATTTCTGTTACAACCGGCGGCCCGAGGTCATCGATTACGTCCGCCACAAATACGGCAACGATCACGTGGCGCAGATCATCACGTTCGGCACGCTCGGCGCCAAGATGGTCGTGCGCGACGTGGGCCGCGTGCTGGGATTGAGCTACGGCGAATGCGACCGCATCGCGAAGATGATCCCACCCGACATCGGGATGACACTGGCGAAAGCGCTGGACATCAGTCCCGAACTCAAGAACGCCTATCAAAACGAAGACATGGTGCGGCGCGTGATCGGCTACGGGTTCACGCTCGAAGGTCTCGCGCGCAACGCCAGCACGCACGCGGCGGGCGTGGTCATCGGTGCCGAACCATTGATCAATGTCGTGCCCCTGACCACCGGGACGAACTCGAATGAAGTCGTCACGCAGTACTCGATGAACCCGCTTGGCGATCTCGGATTGCTGAAGATGGACTTCCTCGGGCTGAAAACGCTGACCGTCATCAAGGACGCGCTCGATCTCGTCGAGCAAACGACGGGCAAGCGCATCGACATCGACAAGATTCCGCTCGACGACGCGAAGGCGTTCGACCTGCTCAACAAGGCCAATACTATCGGCGTGTTCCAGCTTGAATCACAGGGGATGCGCGATCTGTGCCGGCGCATTGGGGTGGACTCGATTGACGTGATCATCGCGCTGATCGCGCTGTTTCGTCCCGGGCCGATGAACATGCTCGACGATTACGTGAACCGCAAACACGCGAAGACGAAGGTCGAGTACGATCATCCGCTGCTGGAGCCGATCCTGAAGGAGACATTCGGCGTGTTCGTGTATCAGGAGCAGGTCATGCAGGCGGCCAACGTGCTGGCGGGATACTCGCTCGGCGGCGCCGATATTCTGCGACGCGCAATGGGGAAGAAAAAGCCCGCCGAGATGGAGAAGCAGCGCGAGGTCTTCATCAAGGGTTGTCACGAGAAAAACAAAATCCCGCGCGGCAAAGCAGAGAGAATCTTCGAGACACTCGCCAAGTTTGCCGGGTACGGCTTCAACAAGTCGCACAGCGCGGCGTACGCGGTCGTCGCCTACCAGACCGCGTGGCTGAAGGCGAATTACCCGGTCGAGTTCATGGCGGCGTTGCTATCCAACGAACTGGCCAACACCGACAAAATCCGGCTTTTCATCAACGAATGCCGCCGCATGGGCATTGAAGTGTTGCCGCCCGACGTGAACCAGAGCGGCGTGCGGTTTACGGTGCATCTTCGCAGTGTGGGAGCGGCGTCCCCGCCGCGACCGGTGGCCGGGCCTGAGACAATCGCGGCGAGGACGCCGCTCCCACAAGACAAGGAGCCTACTAAAGCAAAACATCATCAAGGCGCGCGACGCAGGCGGAAAACTCAAATCGTTCAGCGACTTCTGCGAGCGCGTGGACCTGCGCATGGTCAATCGCAAGGTGCTGGAAAGCTTGGTGAAGTGCGGCACGTTCGATTCGCTCGATCCGCAGCGCGCGCGGCTGTATGCGGAGATTGACTACCAGATGAATCGCGCCAGCAGCCTCCAACGCGACCGCGAACGCGGACAGGCAGCGCTGTTCGACGTCGAGCCGGTCAACGCGCGCAAACAGGCGACCGGTAAACCGCCCGAGGTCGAGTGGTCGCAAAGCGAGATGCTGGCGTTTGAGAAGGAACTGCTGGGCTTTTACGTCACAGGACACCCGTTGTCGCAATACGCGGACATCCTTCGTCGCTACGAGTTGGCGTCGTCGGCCCGGCTGGCCCAGTTGCAGGACGGGCAGACGACACGCATCGGCGGCATCGTCAGCAAACTGCAGCCGAAGATGACGAAACAGGGAAAACCGATGGCCATCGTGACGTTGGAGGATTTGGATGGTTCAGTGGAAGTCCTGATCTTTCCCGAGGCGTACGCGAAGTGCTCGATCCATTTGCGCGCGGATGCTGCGATCTTTGTCTGCGGGACAGTCAATCTGCGCGAGGACAAGCCGAAGATTTTCGCCGACCATATCATTCCGCTCGACGAAGTCCCGAAGCGGTTCACCAAGGCCGTCCACATCCGCCTGCCCGCCGAGACGACCGAAGAAGCGGCGCTGACGCGCGTGCGGGAGGCGTTGCAAGCGCATCAAGGCAATGTGCCGGTGATGTTTTGCTTCATGTACGACGATGGCAAGCTGGTGTTCATCGAGACCCACGACAACTTTTTCGTTACGCCGTCAGAGGCGCTGGTGCAGGAACTGGAACGGATCCTCGGCGAAGACACCGTCTGGCTGAAGGTGGACACCGAGAAGATGGCCAACGGAAATGGCTCGCGTCAGGAGAGTCGGTTCGCCAAGGAGTGATGTCCTGCGCTTCGCTCGGGATGACAACCAGAGCAGTTGTCACTTGGGAATGATCAGCTTCTGACCGATTTTGATCTCGTTTGGATTGGAGATGTTGTTGGATTTCTTTAAATCCTCAACCGATACGCCGTAGGCTTTGGCGATCGTGGTCAGAGTTTCGCCCTTGGCAACAACATGCTCCTTCCCTGCGCTGGTGGTGGCGCTTGCTGATGTCGAGCCACCGGCCTTTTCGCCTGCTCGGGGCGGGTTCAAGGCGGCAATTTCCTTGGCGAGTTGATCGATGATCGCCTGTTTGTCCTTTTGTCGGGCGGCATCCAGCTCATCAACGCGTGCTTGGAGAGCTTGGAGATCGCTGGTGGACGCGCCGCCAGCAGAGCGGCGTAACGCCTGCAAATCCTCTTGGATTTTGGCGATGTCCTTTTGCATTTGCTGCTGTTTGAACTGCAGGTCTTCCACGTCGGCGCGCAAATGGCTCAGTTTCTCATCCAAGATATTCAGGCTCTCGGTGACAGTTTGCTGGGCCGCGAAGGGAGTCCCGATGGCTGACAAAATCACAGAAGCGACAAAAATGTGTGGGAGGATTCTCAATTTCATACGGCCAGTTTAGAAAGGGGCTTCAGCGGATGCAAGCTCGCTGTCGCATTTGGAGAAACGTTATAGAGCCGAGCGACGCACCCCGAAGGCATGTGAGCCTCGCGATTTGATTGATCGCGCCGTCGAAGTCTGCAAATACCGGAGAGAACCCATCCGATTAACGCAGGACGTACTGGATTTGGCTTGGGATGGGTATTTCGGCGCGTCTGTAAGTGGCTAACCCGCATATTTCACACGCCCGTGTGAAATATGCGCCCGCAGGGCCGACCCCGACACACAGAGTGTGTCGGCCTCGGGAGCGCCGCGCCCCCACGCGCGGCGCTCCCGAGGTGGACACTTCACGACTACCTACTGGCAGGTGTGAAATATCCAAGCTAAGCATTGGCAAAATTGACGGACGCGACTTAACCTGCTATATAAGGAACACAAATGAACGACAAAGGCCAACACAGCACAGCAGATCAGGCTTGGTTCTGGTTTTATTTTAGCCACGATCTGCGGGCGCTGTGTTGACGACACGGAAGCACACGTCAAACCGTCCCGCAGACGCGGGGCGGTTTTTTTATTGCCCGTGACCGTCCCGCCGAGGCGGGGACGAAGGAGCGAACGATGATCATCATAATGAAAACAGGGAGAACGGGGCAGGAGATTCAACAGGTGGTGGATGCAGTAAAACAATTCGGTTACGAGCCTAAACTGATCCGCGGCGTCGAGCGCACTGTCGTTGCCTGCGTCGGCGACGAGCGCAACCATCACACGCTGGAATCTCTTATCGTGTTGCCACAGGTCGAAAGCGTGATGCCGGTCCAGAAGCGGTACAAGCTGGTCAGTCGCGAATACCAGCCTCAGGACAGCATTCTCGACGTCTGCGGCCTCAAGATCGGCGGTGACACTTTTCACGTCATCGCCGGGCCGTGTTCGGTCGAAACCCAGGAGCAGACTTTGGAAACCGCGAAAGCGGTGAAGTCGTACGGCGGCACACTGTTTCGCGGCGGCGCATTCAAACCGCGCACCTCGCCGTACGACTTCCAAGGTCTGGGCCGCGACGGACTGGAAATGTTGAGGCAGGCCCGCGCCGCCACCGGGCTACCTATTGTCACCGAAGTCATGTCGCCGCAGGATGTGGACATGGTAGCCGAGATTGCCGACGTGCTGCAGATCGGCGCGCGCAACGCGCAGAACGTTCCGCTGCTCGCCGCCGCCGCCGCTTCCGGCAAAACGATCCTCCTCAAGCGCGGCATGTCGAGTTTCATCGACGAATGGCTGCTCGCCGCTGAATACATCTGCGTGCAGGGTAACAGCAAGGTCATCCTCTGCGAACGCGGCATCCGCACCTTCGAGCACGCCTGCCGCAACACGCTCGACATCAGCGCCGTCGCCGTGGCGAAAAAGGAAACACATCTGCCCGTGTTCGTCGATCCGAGTCACGCGGCGGGCCGCTACGACATGGTCATTCCGCTGGCCCGCGCCGCCGTGGCCGCGGGAGCGGACGGCTTGCTCGTCGAAGTGCATCCCAATCCTGCCGTCGCCCTCAGCGACGGCGGCCAACAACTCAAACCGAAACAGTTCGGTCAACTGATGTCCGAAATCCGTCCGCTGGTTGAGGTGATGGGCAAAAAACTAGGCGGAGAGTGAACAAACAACCCCACGCTGAACGTGATTCTTAATTCAATGCTACATATGTAGTGTAAGATTCAGACGCCCTATTTCCCTTTCGGGAGCGATGAACTGAGCGCGCTCAGGACGCGGCGTCGCGACTGCCATGCTTTTACGCCGAGGTAGTCGTGGGGCAATAAAGATCGAGGCAAGAGCGGGTCCAGCGAAAAGGCGTGTTGCCACGCGATGCGTTCCGCACGCAGCCACTGGCTGGCGCGAGCAAATCCCAAGCGACGGTCTGGCAGGCTCAACGCTTGCCTTCCGAAACCGGCCAAGTAGGCCGCGTACCGCTTGTTGATTTCGTCGAAGTCCCATGCGCCGCGAACGACGGCCTCATTCGAATACCCCGCACCGCATTCCGCATCCATGATCGTCAGTGATTCCACATCGTCTCGGTAGTCGTTGAGCGCCTCAGCCACCTCCGTCAGTGGATCCGTGTGGATCCAGACGCTATTCTGCAAATACCCGAAGCCGTTTTGACGCAGCCACCGCGGCAATTGCTGACGCAGCGACTGTCGCCCCGTTGGCAAATCAAACAAAACCATCCTCCATTTCCCATCCCAATCACGCGCCCAACGCGCTTCTGGATCGCGTCCTCCCAAGGCTGCGATGCGACCCAACTCCGTCATATGATACACCCATCCTGCCGCCTGACGTTCGCGCAGTAGCAGCCCGCGTCGTTCCAGATAGTAAAGCTGATTATGGAACCGACGGCGATGCTCCCAAGCCTCGTAAGGCTCGAACAAATTCCGAAATGTTGGGTGAGATAAGCGACCCACACCCCAAAACAACACGAGCAACCAATCCTCTAACATCGGCGTAATTTTCTCTTTCATTACCTTTTCCTTGTGTTCCGAAATTTATGCTACATCTGTAGCATAATTTTCAGAAGATTGGTCAAGGAGCAGTTTTGTCAGGCTGCGCGGTGGGTTGGGCGAGCGGTTAGTTCGAGTTGGTCCCAAAGGTGAATTGTCATCGCTGCGCCTACTCGCGGATGGCCGCCAGCATTGCAGCATCGAAAGCCTTGTCAGAGGTGTTAGCGCCCTTCTTTATTTCCTCCGCGATGAACTGCTGGCGCTTCTGGCTCAGTTCGTTGATTTGCTTTTGTGGGTCGGCGCGTTCCTTCGCTTTCTGGTCGAGGTACATTTTGCGCTGTTCCAGCGTCGTGTTTTGCATCTCGGCCGGCAGTGGCGGCGGGAGCGGACGGCTTGCTCGTCGAAGTGCATCCCAACCCTGCAGTGGCGCTGAGCGACGGCGGCCAACAACTCAAACCGAAACAGTTCGGTCAGCTAATGTCGGAAATCCGTCCCTTGGTGGAAGTGATGGGTAAACAACTCGGCGGAGCGTAACGGTACCGTGGAGCGATGAGCGTAGAGCGAAGGGTGAAGGTGCAAGTCACCTGGGTGAATCACGCCGGCGAGAGCGCCACCAGCGCCCTCGTCCAGATCGTCGTGCCGTGGCGACGGCAAGTTACTGTAGCGGCGGTCTACGACCGCCGAAGGGAGAGGCTAGCGAAGCTACTGGGCGACAGCCGCCTGCTGAGCGGCTGTCGGCTCGGTTGAGTTGCTAGGTCTTGGTTGAATCAACCCGTTCTGATTCGGCGGCGTTTGTGGCACTTGCCGTTTTAGAAACTCCAGAACATCCTTTCGTTTCGTCCATACCTCATTCGCCAATGTCTCTGCCTTGTCGCTCACGTAGAAGACGTTAACTTTGGTCTCGATATAGTAGACCGGGGCGTGTCATCAACATGATTGTGTCAGGTGGTGCTTCCGTGGAGGGCGCAACATAGAGGTAGCGCCGATTTCACGCTAACCCTGAAGCAACAGGGCGCCGATCCGTTGCCCTCACACACGTGACACACGCCAGAGGAGCCAGAGGCCGAGCATCTCGAAGCCGAAGCTGGGGAGCCACATGATCGCTTCGGGGTAGAGGTACGGGCGATTACGCAGGACGTTGGCCAGCACCATCGTGAAGTAGTAAATCAGTGCCAGACCGAGGCTGATCGCAACGCCGATTGAAGTTTCGCGCCGGCTCGTCTTCACGCCCAGCGGAATGCCGATCAGCGTGAAGGCGACGCATGCGACGGCCATCGCCACGCGTTGGTGGGCTTCCATTAATGCGGCGGCAGGATAGATTCCTTGGCCGCGTAGACTTTCGCTCTGCTCGATCAGTTCCGAGAACAATAAATCGGATAATCGCCGCGACGTCCTCGCCTGCCGGAACGCGTTCCCCAAATCCAGTTCGACCGGATAACGCAGCGCCGTGGTGCCGGGGCGGATTTTACGGATGTTAGTCGGATCGTTGGGATCGCGCAGGTCGCCGCGCACGTTGTACAAGTCCAGCAAGAGCTTCTTCTCCTGCGGTTCACCTTTCACCAGCCCTTTTTGCGCCCGCAGGCTGGAGACGACGTTGCCGTTGCTATCCAACGCGTACAACGTCACGTCCTCGATGATGTTCTGCTTCTTGCGTCCCACGTAGATCACGTAGCCGGGAAAATCCTTGAGGTAAGCGCCTTCCTCGATGAGCGCCATCGGTTGCTTCGTGCCCATCTCCAGGAACAGGGTGCGAAACTTGAACCGACACTCCGGCGCGAGCGTCGTGTTCATGTAGAAGCAAATTGCGCCCACCAGCGCGGAAAGCAGGATGACGGGCGCAGCAACGCGTCCCAAGCCGATCCCGCTGGCGCGCATTGCGGTGATTTCGTTGTCGGCGCTCATCCGGCCAAACACGAGCAGCGCCGTCGTCAGCATCGCCATCGGCAGCGAAAAACTCAGCACGGTCGGCAGCAGCAACAACAAGAACCACCCGACAATCCCCGGTCCCACCTGCCGATTGATCAGCAACTCGCTGAGTTCCTTCAGCACCCGCGCCAGCAACAGGACAAACGTGAACACACCCACGCTGAAAAACAGGGTGATGACCGTCTGGCGTGTGATATACTTCGGCAGAATTTTCATCGACAGTGCGTACGACTAACAATATTCCCGCCGAAACGCCACGCAAAAGCTCGCTCAGTCGTTTCGCCGAGGCGCTTGCCAAATCTTGCCGTGCCCATCTGCTCCGCGAAAAATGGTTGTTGGCCCCTTCGTATCGCGTCGGGCAACAATGGTTGGATGTCGTCGCGCGCAACGGCCAACCTGTCGTCAATGGCCGCCTCAAAACCCTTCGGTCCCTCGCAGTCGAACTCGCCGGGCCGTTACTGGCGCGCGATGGCCTGCAACCGCTCTCGCCGCTCGGTCGACTCGTTGTGGTGCGACAGCTTCTCGAACAACACCGCGAACACCATTCGGTCGAGAGCTACCTCGGATCGCTGCCAGCCAGCCTTGCTTTTGTCCAACAAATGGCCGCCACGCTGCGCGACCTGCGGTTGGCTGGCTTGGGGCCGGACGATCTTGAGCGCGGCCAATACGAAGCCACGCAGAAGGGGCGCGAACTCATCGGCTTGCTCCGCGCCTATCAGGACGCCTTGCGGCAGCGCCGACTCGCGGACGAAGCCGACGTGTTACGCCGCGCCGCAGCGGGCGACTTCAACGTTGACGCTCTCGTGCTCGTGCCGGAAGACCTTGAACTGGCAGCACTGGAACGTGCGCTGCTCGGCGCGATTCCTCGCCAACAGCGGATCGACTTGCCGGTTGACCCGCCATCGGATCGTCGCGTGGACGAGGTGTTTCGCGCCGTCGGCGAAATCAACGAGGTGCGCGAGGTTTTGCGGCGTTGTCTCGCCAACGGCTGGTCGCTCGATCACGTTGAACTGCTTTCCACGGATCCCGACCTTTACGGCAGTCTCGTGTACGAAGTGACCGCCGCGCTGCGCCGCGAAGACGCGGTCACGTTTGCAGACGGCATCCCTGTGCGCTACACGCGACCGGCGCGCGCGCTGAATGCGTGGCTTGCGTGGCGCCGGGCCGAATTCCCGCAGTCGTCGCTGGTGGCGATGGTGCAGGACGGGTTACTCGCTCTACCGGAGAATCTGTTGCCGGCGCGCTTGGCCGGTGTCCTGCGCAATGTGCCGATCGGTTTTGGACGCGAGCGTTATCTGTCCAAGCTGGACGAGTTCATGGGCGGTCTCATGCGCCGGCTCACCGACGCGGATGAGGAACGTCGCCCAAGCGTGGAGCGTCGTCTCGAAACCGCGCGGGCGCTGCGTCCCCTGGTCGAACGTTTGTTGCAGACCACGTGCGACTCCTTGCTGCCTTCCGCCGCCGCTTTCCTGCGCGACCATGCGCGCTGCGCAACAGAATTGGACAACAATGCCCGGCAGGTGCTTCTCGAACGAATCGAGGAAATGGCGGCGTTGCTGGAAGCGGACGGCACTGCCTCGGTGAACGAGGCGGAGTGGCTGGAGATGCTGCTGCGCGAATCGCGCGTGCTCGGTCTTGGCCCGCGTCCCGGTTGCCTGCACGTAGCGAGCATCTGGTCGGGCGGCCATTCAGGAAGACCCCACACGTTCATCGTGGGCCTGGACAGCGGGCGTTTTCCTCCGGCGGGCGGGCAAGACCCCGTGTTGCTGGACGGAGAACGCCAGTCACTTTCCGAGCATCTCGCCACTTCCGGCCAGCGACGCGAGCAGGTTGTGCAACAGTTCGCGCGATTGCTCGCGCGTTTGCGCGGAAGCGTCACACTGAGTTATTCCAGCCGCGACTTGGCTGACGACGCCGAAACGTTCCCAAGCAGCGCCAGCCTCAAGCAACTCGCTGACGAAGAGGAGCTGCCGCCCGCCTGCGCGTTCGCGCCGACACGTGCCGAGGGCAGTCTGGATGAAACCGAGTGGTGGCTTTGGCGTTTGTGCGCCGCCGCGCCGGTCCGCGAGCCGATGACGCTGGTGGGCGAATGTTTCCCGCGGCTGGGCCGTGGACTGCGCGCCGCGCAGCAACGCGCCAGCGAGGTGTTCACCGCGTATGACGGGTTCGTGCCGGAGGCCGGGCCGGACCTCGACCCGGCACGCTCGCCCGACCGCCTGTTCTCGCCGCGTCGGCTGGAAACGCTCGGCGCGTGTCCGCTTCGGTACTTTTACCAATACGCCCTGGGCTTGGAGTTGCCGGACGAGTTGGAGCTTGATCCGCATCGCTGGCTGCAGCCGGCGGAGTTCGGCCAGTTGCTGCACGAGGTGTTTCACCGGTTCCTGCGCGATGGCGGGCGGTTGGCGGACATCTTGCAGGAGCGCATTGAGCATTACGGGGAAAAGTTCCCGCCGCCGAACGAGGGCGTATTCCGTCGTGATTGTCGGCGGCTCGAACGCGCCGGGCGCATCTTTCTGGCGGAGGAGGAAGAACTGCGGCAGACATGCCGGCCGATCGAGTTCGAGAAGGAAATCAGCGGCGTGCCGGTGCGCTTGCCGGACGGCGGAACGATCCACGTGCGCGGGCGGATCGACCGCGTGGACGAGATGGCCGGCAGGCTCGCGTTGTGGGACTACAAGACCGGCAACCCATCGCGCTTCGCCAAGACTTCGAAGGATCCGTTTGCGCAAGGCCGCATTCTGCAACACGCGCTCTACATCGCGCTGGCGGAGGCGCACTACGGTCGGCCGGTCGCGCAGTTCGGCTATTTCTTTCCGACAGAAAAAGGCAGCGGAGAGCGAATCTTTTTCACACCGGCGAAACTGGCTGATGCCCCAAACGTTCTCGTCCGGCTCAGGGAACTGATCGCCCGCGGCGCGTTCCCGGCGACAAACCAGATGGATGACTGCGCGTATTGCGATTACCGGCCGATCTGCCGCGACATCGAAACCATCACCGCTCAGAGCGCCGGTAAGCTGGCGTCACCGGCCAACAACGTCTTGCAACCGTTTCGGGAGTTGCGCCCGCAATGAACCCTCCGGATCACCGGCAGCGTGAACTGATTGTGAAGCGGCTCGATGCGACCATGATCGTCGAAGCCGCCGCCGGCACCGGCAAAACGCGTTCGATGACCGACCGGATGGTGGCGCTGCTGGCCGGCGGCAAGTGCCGCATCGAAACACTGGTCGCCGTCACCTTCACGCGCAAGGCCGCTGCCGAGTTACAGAACCGTTTTCAATTCGCTCTCGAAGACGCGGCGCGCCACGCGAGCGGCAAACCTGCCGAACGTCTGCGCCACGCCCGCAACCACGTCGAGCTTTGTTTCATCGGCACGGTGCACTCGTTCTGCGCACGGCTGTTGCGCGAGCGTCCCGTGGAAGCGGGCGTTGACCCGGCCTTCGAGGAACTCGACGAGGAGCGCGACGCGCGGCTGCGCCAGCAGGCGTGGGAGACGTTCGGCAACGAGTTGTTTGCAGCCGATGATCCCGTGCTGGATGAGTGCGAGGAACTCGGGTTGACACTGGCGGAGTTGCGCGAGGCCTTCCTGCAATTCGCCGATTACCCGGACGTGGACGAGTGGCCCGCGCCTGCCGTGCCCGCGCCGGCGCTGAAGCCGGCCATGCAGGCGTTGTGCGAGTACACGGCGCACATGGCGCGTGTGCTGCCGACCTTGCCGGCAGAGGGAGGCACGGATGAGTTGATCGGACTGTTTCGGCGGGTGTTGCGCATGATGCGGTCGCGCGATCTCGAACGCCACGCCGATGTGGCAGAAGTGTTCGAGCAGTTCAAGCCTGAGCGGAAATGCACGCAGAAGAATTGGCCGGGCGGCAAAGAGCAGGCGTTGCGCGAACACGAGCGGTGGAATGGATTTGCCACGGAGGTGGCCGCGCCGTTTGTCGCTGCGTGGCGGGCGCACCGCTATCCGACCGTGTTGCGCGTGCTGGAGCGGGCGTGCGCGGTCTATGACCGGCAACGCCAGGTTGCGCACGGGTTGAACTTTCAGGATATGCTGATGCGCGCCGCCGCGTTGTTGCGCGACCGGCCGGAAATCCGCCGGTATTTCCGCCTGCGGTTCACGCACGTGTTGGTGGACGAGTTTCAGGACACCGATCCGGTGCAGGCCGAGGTGCTGTTGCTGCTCACGGCCGACGACCCGCGCGAGCGCGATTGGCGCAAATGCCGGCCCGTGCCGGGCGCGTTGTTTGTCGTCGGCGACCCGAAACAATCCATCTACCGGTTTCGCCGTGCCGACATCGTGACCTACAATACCGTCAAAGAAATCATCACCAGCACCGGCGGCTTGTGCGTCACGCTCACGGCCAACTTCCGCTCTGCCGCCCCGGTGGTGGACTGGGTGAACGCGGTATTTCAGTCGGGAGGGTTCTTCCCGGCCACAGCGAATGATTTCTCGCCGTCGTACGCGCCGTTTTTGGTGGGCCGCACGGAGGACGCCGCGGCGCCCGGTGTTTTCCGGATTGCCATCCCTGGCAACCTGAGCAATCAGGACGAGATCGCGGCGTACGAAGCCGACTTGCTAGCGCGGCAAATCCGCCACGCGGTCGACGGCGATGCGCGCGCGCCCGGCGACTTCCTCATTGTGACGCGCCAGAAGAAACGGCTCAGCGTGTACGCCGCGGCGCTGCAACGGCTAGGCATTCCGCACGAAGTGACCGGCGGCAGTTCGCTTAATGAAGTACGCGAACTCAGTATGCTAAACACGGCGTTGCGCGCCGCGCTCGAACCCGACAACACGGTCGCTGTGGTGGCCGCCTTGCGCAGCGAGTTGTTCGGGTTCAGCGACCAACAGTTGTATGCGTTCCGGCGCGCGGGTGGGCGGTTCGATTTCCGTGGCACGACGCCGGAAACGCCTGCGGCTGAGTTGTTCGACGACGCGTTTGCCTGCCTGTCCCGGTACGCCGACTGGCTGGCCAATCTCGCGCCGATCATCGCCATCGAACGCATCACCGCGGATCTCGGTCTCGCGCCGCTCGCTGCCGCTGCGCCCGGCGGCGATGTGCAGGCCGGCAGCCTCGGCAAAGCCATCGAGTTGCTCCGGGCTGCGCAGGCGGATTTGCCCACTGCCGCGGATTTTGTGGCGCAATTGGGCCGGTTGATCGAGCAAGCCGAGCAATACGACGGCGTGCCCGCCACCGCGCCCATGCCGTCGGTTGTCCGGGTGATGAACCTGCACAAGGTCAAAGGACTCCAGGCGCCCGTCGTGTTTCTGGCCGATCCATCGGGCGCGTCGGAGCACGCCGTCAGGCTGCAAGTGGATCGCCGTCAGGACCGCGTCACAGGCTACCTCGCGTTGCACGGCGAACGCAACATCTGGGGGCAGGCCTCGCTGTTGGCGCATCCGCCGGACTGGGAAACGCTGGCGTCGCGGGAACAGCAGTTTCAGGCCGCCGAGAATCACCGGCTGCTCTATGTCGCCGCCACGCGCGCGCGCGACCGACTCATCGTGACATTGCGCGGCAAGCGCGCCGATTCCAACCCGTGGCAGCCGTTGGCCGGGCAACTTGCCGACGCACCGGAGTTGCCGGACCCCGGCCCGCAACAACCGCCGGGCGTCGAGACGGAGACCGTAACGCAGGCCGATGTCGCTGCTGCGCTCGATCAGATTCGCGCCCGCTGGCAAACCGTGCTGGCGCCTACTTACAGCGCCCGCGCCGCCAAGCAAATCAGTTTTCCCAGCGCGCCGCTGGCCACGCGCGACGAAGCGAGCGGCGTGCGTTGGGGCGGTGTGATCCATGCGTTGTTGCAGGCGGCGATGAGCGCGCCGAAAACCGACTGGCAGGCGCTCGCCACGGCGTTGCTTCAAGCTGCGGACTTGGACGTCACGCTGATCGAAGAAGCCGTGGAAATCGTTCGGCATGTCATGGAGTCAACGCTCTGGCAGCGCGCCTCCAGCAGCCGGCAACGCTCCACTGAATTGCCGTTCGTCGTGCTTGACGCCGGCGACGGCGCGTTGGTGCGCGGCGTGATTGACCTCGCGTTTGAAGAATCGGATGGTTGGGTCATTGTGGATTACAAGACCGACCGCGCTACGGGACAGCAACTGGAGAAGCTCGCGGAGACCTACCGTCCGCAAGTGACCGTCTATCGCACAGCATGGGCGCAAATCTTGCAGCAGCCTGTGAAAGAAGTTGGGCTGTATTTCACGCATGCGAACCGGTACGTGACTGTGACACCATGATCAAAGTGGATTTGCACATGCACTCGGGAGAAGACCCGGAGGATGGACTGAAGTATCCGGCAACGGCGTTGATTGACAAGGCGGTCGAACTGGGCTTCAGTGCAATCGCCATCACGCTTCACGGCAAGGTGCTGGAGGACGAGCGCGTGTTCGAATACGCACAGCGGAACGGGCTGCTGCTCATCCGGGCGGTCGAGTGGAACATCCTGGGCCGCGACGTACTGTTGTACAACATCACGCAGCGCGAGGCGGAGAAGCTACAGACATTCAAAGACCTGCGTGCCCACAAGCGTGAGCGCGGTGAAGATCTTCTGGTCGTCGCGCCGCACCCGTTTTACCCGAAGGGCCACAGCCTCGGACGCGAGTTTGAGCGTAACATCGACTTATTCGACGCGGTCGAGTACGCGCAGATCCATTTCCCGTGGTTCGACGCGTTTAACCAGCGCGCGGTGCGCATCGCGCAGAAGCACGGCAAGCCGATCATCGCAAATTCGGACTCGCACAATGTCTGGATGTTTGGCCGGCACTACACCGTCGTCGATGCCGAGCCGACGATGCCTTCGATCTTTCGTGCCATTCGAGAGGGACGCATCGAACGGCACAGTCCCCACGTCTCGATCTGGGACTGCCTGCGCATGTTCGTGTTCGATCCGTTGCTAGAGCGTCAGCCCGGTCGCGTGATGGAGAGTTTTCCCAGCGCTCAGCCGGTGAAATAAACCGCGATTCGCTTCGGGCCATGCGCGCCCATCACGACGATCTTCTCGATATCGGCGGTGCGGCTCGGCCCAGTGATGAGGCAAAGTGAACTCGGCCAGTGTCGATCGTAACGTTTTCGGATCAGCGCGAACGCTGCCGCGAGATCGGGCACGAGTTGATCGCGCCGCGCGATCACCAGATGCACCGGCGGCAGCACCGACAGCGCCCGTCCCCCCGCCGAGCGCGTGGTCACAAAGACTGAACCCGTCTGGGCGATTAGACAATCGCAGCCGGTGACGCCGATGTCCGCCTCGCGCACACTGGCATTTCCATCGCCCACCGCCAAACGGACCAACTCGCTGCCGTCGGTGGCGACTCGCTCGAATGGTTTCAAGAACTCAGGGAGTTTGTCCGCGCCGTCAATAAGTTCGCCGCGCAGTGCGACGAACTCTTCGCGGAACCGCGTCTCGATATCGCCTACGGGCAGCCAGATCGGCATCTCGGTCGGCACGGGCGGGCGTGGGGCCTCCGTGCGCAACGCGGCGCGGACGCGGGCAAGAATATTCTCGCGGGCGGGAGTCAATGCTCACCCCGGTTTGCCCCCTCACCCTGATCCTCTCCCCCGGCGGACGGGGGAGAGGAGGGAACTTCCCTCTCCCTTGCCGTGTAAGGGAGAGGGTCAGGGTGAGGGTTAAGTTTTTCCCACCATTCCCGAAAATTTTGTGGCGGCGGTTCGGGCAATTCGCGGCCTTGCGTCCATGGTTTCGCCAGCGACGCGGCCCAACCGAGCCGCATGGCGAGGCGCGCGAGTTTGCCAGCCACGACGTACCGCTTTTCCGATTGCATCGCCCAAAGCCACACTTTGAACGCGAACCGTTGGAGCGGATTGTCGAACTTGTGCTGCACGGCGTTGCGACGGTTGTGCAGCAGGTGATGGTGCAGATCAATCCGCACCGGGCAAACGTCGGTGCACGCGCCACACAGCGAACTGGCGTAGGGCAAATGCGACCAATCCGCCGCATCGCGCAAATGCGGTGTGATGACCGAGCCGATCGGCCCTTGATACGTCGTGCCGTAGGCGTGGCCGCCGATGTTCCTGTAAATCGGACATGCGTTGAGGCACGCGCCGCAGCGGATGCAGTACAGCGCATCGCGTTGCTCTGCGTCGGCCAGCAGGTGCGTGCGACCATTGTCGAGAAGCACGACGTGAAATTCTTCCGGGCCGTCCATCTCGCCGTCGCGTCGCGGGCCGCCGATGAGAGTGTTATAAACCGTGACGGCCTGCCCGTTGCCGGCTATGGCGAGGACAGGCCACATCAAGGCGAGGTCTTCAAGTCGCGGGATAAGTTTCTCAATGCCGGCCACGGCGACGTGGATGCGCGGCAGCGACACGCTCAGGCGACCATTGCCTTCGTTGGTACTGATGGTGATCATGCCGGTGTCGGCGATAAGGAAGTTGGCGCCGGTGACGCCCATGCCCGCCGTAAGGAATTCCTGGCGGAGCTGCGCGCGCGCGATGCCGGCCAGTTCCTCGGCGGTGGCGTCGGGCGCCGTGCCGAATTTCTCATGGAATGTCCGGGCGATGTCGGCTTTCGTCAGATGCATCACCGGCGTCACGATGTGGTAGGGCGGTTCGCGGCGGATCTGGCAGATGTACTCGCCGAGGTCGGTCTCCACGACCTGAATCTCCGCCGCTTCAAGCGCTTCGTTGAGATGGATTTCTTCGGTCGTCATCGACTTGGATTTGACGACCTTGCGGACGTTGCGAGTGCGTGCGATCTGCAGGATGTATGCGCGTGCTTCTTCAGCCGTTTCGGCCCAGAACACGCGGCCGCCATTTTCAATCACCTTGCGCTCGAACTGTTCGAGGTAACGGTCGAGATGGTTGATCGTCTCCCATTTGATCTGCGCGGCGTGAGAGCGGGCGTTCTGCCAATCGGCGAACCGCGTCTTGCCCAGCGCGACGGCGGCATGGTAGGTGCCGATGGCCTTCTGAATGACGGCGCGGTGATGGAGATTGCCCGCCTTCTCCGCTGCGGCGCGCTTGAATCGGATGGCTGAAGAGGTCATGGCGCACACCAATTCACCCCCTCACCTTGATCCTCTCCCCCGACGAGCGGGGGGCGAGGAGAATCCCATCGCCCTTGCTATGCAAGGGAGAGGGTCAGGGTGAGGGTTTTTGAAATCAATCCTCTTCATCTCGCCGCCAGGACCTCCGCCAAATGAATGGTTTTAATGGGCATTCTTTGGCGACGGAGGTAACCGTCAATTTGCATCAGGCAACTCGAATCGCCTGAGACAACGTACTCCGCGCCCGTTTGCTTGATGGACGTACATTTCATTTCGTCCATCGCGTAGGAAATCATCGGGAACTTCACTGAAAACGTGCCGCCGAAGCCGCAGCACGTCTCGGCTTCGCTCATTTCCACCAGTTCAAGTTCTTCGACGTTTCGGAGCAGTTCGCGTGGCTCGTCCTTCAGGCGCAGTTCGCGCAAGGCGTGACAGGCGTCGTGATACGTCACCTTGGCGGGAAATCTCGCGCCCACGTCGGTGACGCCGAGTTGGCGCACGAGGAACTCGGAAAACTCGAACGTGTTGGCCGTGACGCGCGTCGCTTTGCCGAGAAGTTCAGGATAAAAATTCCTGACCATTGCCGTGCACGAGCCTGACGGGCAGACGATCGCGTCCGCGTCGGCGAAAATCTCGCAATAACGCCTGGCCAGTTCCCGAGCCTCGTCCCAGTAACCGGTGTTGAACGCCGGCTGGCCACAGCAGGTTTGCTGGAGCGGGTAATCGACCTCGATATTCAGCCGCCGCAACACCTTGACCATTGCGATGCCAACGTTCGGAAAGAGTTGGTCAACAAAGCACGGAATGAACAGTGCCACGCGCATGGGCGTTGAACGTAGGGACGCCATGCAAGCAAATCAAGCGGGAACTTTCCTTGTCAGGGCGGTGTCGGAAGCGGTAACCTTCAACCAAATAGGAGGCTTCCATGAAAGCGATCTCTGTTCTTGTCGTGCTCGCTGCGGCGGTCACCGCCGCTCGTGCCCAGACCCAGCTCACGATCTACAACCAGAACTTCGCCACAGTGAAGGAGGCGCGCACGCTCGATTTGAAGAAGGGCGAAAACGAGGTGCGCGTCACCGACATCACGGCCCATCTGGAACCGGACTCGGTGGTGTTGCGCGACTTGAAGAACCCCGACGCGCTCCAGATTTTGGAGCAGAACTACGAGAGCGATCCGCTCAGCGAGGGATTGCTTCTGTGCAAGTCGGAGGGCAGGGTGCTCGATTTTGAAATCACCATGCCGCAAACGGGTGAGAAAAAGATCGTGAAGGGTAAGATTCTGCGCAGCGGCTATGTGCCGCACACGGTGGCGTTTCAGCGGTACGGCCAGCAGTACGCCTACGCGCAGATGGCTTACGCCAATCCGCAGGGCGGCGGTCAGCCGATTGTCGAGGTGGACGGCAAAATCCAGTTCGGTCTACCCGGGAAACCGATCTTCGACGCGCTCGATCCGCAGGCGTTTCTGAAGCCGACACTGCTCTGGCGGTTGTGGGCCGACAAGGCGGGCAAACACGACACGGAATTCTCCTACCTCACCGGCGGCATGCGCTGGGAAGCGGACTACAACGCGGTCGCGCCGGAGAAAGGCGACACGTTTGACATCATTGGCTGGGTCACGCTCGAAAACATGAGCGGCAAAGACTTCGAGAACGCCAGCGTCAAGCTCATGGCAGGCGACGTGGCGCGGGTGCAGCCAGAGCGCGCAGATGTCATCACGTTAGGAGAGTTCAACTACGCGCAGGAGCGAGCTCGAGGTCCTGCCGTGACCGAGCGGACGTTCGAGGAATATCACCTTTACACGCTGCAACGGCCCACGACGGTGTTGGATCGTGAGATCAAACAGGTGGAGTTCGTGCGCGCGGCCAACGTGCCCGCTAAGCGCACCTACGTGTACGATGGATTCAAGGTGGACGAGCGCTATCGCGGCTGGAACTACGACAGTATTCGCCGGGAAGCCAGTTACGGGACGGAATCCAATCCGAAAGTCTGGGTGATGCTGGAATTCAAGAACTCTGAGAGCGCGCACTTGGGCATGCCCTTGCCGAAGGGCAAAGTGAAGGTTTATCGGCGCGACGTGGACGGACGCAACGAGTTCATCGGCGAAGACCGGATTGATCACACGCCGAAAGACGAGACGGTGCGGCTCTACACTGGCAATGCCTTCGACATCGTCGGCGAACGTCGCCAGACCAACTTCAAGCTGGACTCGAACAATCACTGGGCCGACGAGTCGTTCGAGATCAAGGTGCGCAACCACAAGAAGGAAGAAGTTGAGGTGCGCGTGGTCGAGCATCTTTACCGGTGGTTCCAATGGGAGATTACAGGCAGCACGATGGACTACACCAAGACCGACGCCCGCACCATCGAGTTCCGCCCGAAAGTCGCTGCCGATGGTCAAGCCATCATCAATTACACGGTGCATTACACATGGTAACGGTGACGAGGTACAAGTGGCTGGCGTGGCCGGTGGCCGTGGTGCTGGCGTGTGGGTGCGCAGGGCTGCCGCGCTCTGGACCCGCGCCGACGCCTGCCCCGCCGTATTATCAAGAGGCATTGCGGGCGTATTGGGGTGAGGACAATCCCGCTGCCTTCGTGTTGGCGTCACTGGCTGTCGAAAAGGACCCAGACCCGCAGCATATTGAGCATGCCGGCTATCTGGCGACGGTGCTGGCCTCGGAAAAACTGAGCGTTACCGAACTCAAAGAGGTGACACTCGATGCCCGGATTGCGCACTTGATGCTGGACGTTTATGCGCGGGGGCTTCGAGCCTCAAAAACAAACGATTACGCCCAAGCGTTCCGGGCGTTTCGGGATTTCACCTTTTGTACCCCGTCAGAACGTTGGCGTCGCATCGGGCTGACGACATCGGTGCCGCCCAATTGGGCACGGTTGAACTCGCCGGGGGAAAGCGACCAGAACCTCCGTCTCGCAGAACTGGCGCTGAAATTGGCACCGGATCCGACAACCGCAGGGCAGATAGCGGAAGCCGCCTCACCTGCGACAGCCGCGCAAAAAGCCAGGGCAGCAGAGATGCTGGCCGCCGTGTTTGAGCGCACCGGTGAATTGAGATGGTCGGAGAAAGCGTTTGCCCTTTTGCTGGAGGCGCAACAACCCGCCCGCGCGGAGACACTGGCTCTGCGCATCCTGACTAACGATTCAGCTACAGTGAGCACGTATGTGTCGCTTGGTACAGCCTACACACGCGCCGGACGTCTGACGCGGGCCGAAGAGGTGTTGACGGCGGCCATCGGCCGATTCGGTAATCGCCACGCGGACATCACGCTGGCCCAGGCCGAACTCTACCGGCGCCAGCAACGATACGATGATGCCCTCAACGAGTTGCTGACGGCAGGCCGCGAGGTGGAACAGTTCCGACGCGAGCACTATCATCCAGTGTGGGCAAAGCAACTCGAAGCTGTTGCCTTGGCCACCGGGCCCGATGATTCGGTCTATGCCATTACTGGGGAAACCAAGCCAAGAGTGCTTCATTTGAGCCGAGACGGGGAAGTGCTGGCTCAATATGGTCCGTTTGAGGACCCCACTGATGACGGGGCGCATCCGTTTGCCGTGTTCAACGACGGCACCTTCCTCATTCGCAACCGCCGGTGGTCGTCCGATGGTCGGATGCTCCAAGAGTTTCCTTTCTCCCCAAGTATCCGGGCCGTTTGCGTTGATCGTGGCCAGCAGCGGGTGTTGGCTTTCGGCCGCACCGAAGGAATAAAGATTCTCAGTGCCGATGGTCAATTGCTCTCCCATCTGTGCGGCGACGGGTCGGCTTGGACGCCGTGCAACAACTTTTGTCCGTGCGTCGCCATTGCCGCCAACGAGGAGAGCATACTGCTCGTCACGAGAAACGGTCCCGTGCGACTGGATTACAAAGGCGGCTATTCTGGCCCGTGGGAGGGCGGAGGGTTTCACGATGTGGCGGCAGGGCGCGATGGCCTTTTTTATCTGAGCCGCGGCGACCAAGTGAAGGTGGTTCGCGTTGCTCCCTTCAATGCTTGGCAGTCGATGGAGTCAATTCCCCACGGCGGCGGAGCGATCGCGGCAGCCACGTCCGGCGGGTTCTACGTCGCGGGAGTGACGACGGAGCAAGGTATTTGGCTGATCAAATACGCGCCGCCAATCGCTCCACGCGAATGAGTGCGCTATAGCCCTAGTTTGTCCTCGCGGGTGAAGAAGCCGGCGAGGAAGTGGAACATGACGAAGTATTCGAGGGCGAACGGAAGGAAACCAAGAAAACCGGCGACGGGCATCTCGAAGAATTTCAAGCTCTCGCCGAGCGGGAAGATGTAGACCCATTTGGTGTAGGCCCACATATTCCAAAATTCCCAGAGCACGCCGCAAATCGCGCCCGTTGCGAAGAGTTGCAGCGTTCGCGACCAGTCGCCGCGCTCCCAGTCGCGGTAAATGCTCGGCAGCCCGCGGCGGTAGTTGAACGGTTCCAACATAAAAAACCAGCCCATCCACACGAATGCCCAGAGATACCCACGCATCGATTCCGGGGCAAACGGCGGCGCGACGCAGAACAGCGCGCCGAGAAGCATCGAGAGGTTCAGAGAAGCCGGACCCCAGCGGACGCAAGGCGCGCGCGCCTTGGAAAACGCACGATAGTTTTGCAGCAGGTGGCACGTCAGAAACATCCCCGGCATGATCGTCGCAAACGCAATCGCGTAGCCGAGGAAACGCAGGTTCAGGTCGTCCGGCAGATTCACGTAGCGCCAACCGGGCATCAGCCGGTTGTAGCCTTCAAACAGGCACCAGAACGCAACCGACAAGATGCATTCCAGCGCGAAAAGCCGGCGGTTCGCCGTGAGCAGCGACGTTCCCTTGCGCCGATAAATCCACGCGTCCACGACGAGAATGTACCCCCACCAGGATACCGGCGTCGCCATCGCGGTGATCCACCACCAAGGAAACACCCCGAGCGCTTCCGATTGACTGCAAAACACCGCCGTCTGCATCAGCAGCAGAATGACCAAGCCGATGGTTCCGTAACGCGGAAAACGGTGAGCCGGAGTACTCATGTGGATTCAGAGTCGCCGGTCTTCTGGGAATCGGGCGCCGTCAGCCGTCGCAACGCCATGTCCTTGGCCGTCCACGCCAGTGACAGCGTCAGCGAAAATGGAATCATCGCCATCAAGATGTACACCGGAGGGATGCTCCCCAATAAAAGCTGCACCGCAACCAGCGGATCGGCTCCATGATGGGTTGTGTGAATCAGCGCCCAAGCCAGCAGGACAAACGGAGTGAACAACGCAATGAAAACGAAGATGCCGTACAGCAGCGCCTGCAAGGCCAGTGATGATCTCCCTGCCAACTTGGCGAACGCGCCGATGGCGACACTCAACAGGCTCATGTAACAAGTCAGCGTCCCGATCCATGCCAGCGCGTGACAGAGCAGGTACAGATTGACTGGCACGCCGCGCCACATGCAAAAAAACGGAAACAGATACGCGACCAACATCGCCGCGATGAGCAGCCCATGAGTGAGGCTCTTCCAGTCGCGTCCCAAGTCCTTTGTCTGATAGAGTCGCCAGGATCCTGCCAACATCCCCAACGCCCCCGCGCCGCCGATCATAATGGAATATAGCCGCAGCGTCGGCGCGCCGAGCGCTTCCGCCATGGTAGACAAGACGGCGAGCGACCCCCAGAAGATAAAACAGAACCCCTGCGCCAACCGCGTCAGGTCACAAGGACGAAGATGATCCGCTGCCGCATCGGCTGGGCCCGTCAAGACGGGCTGACCAGCAGATTCTGTCAACGTGGGCGCGGCCGCATCAATTGTGTCCGACATCGTCGTTGGAGAGTTTGCCCTGGAGGGTTTTCCACAATTCAAACTGCCGAACTTGTTTTCTCAACAACTCGACCAGTTTCTCCAGCCGCTGGTTGACGTCCAGCGTTTCGAGCATGATCTGTTTGTGATGGAAATTCTCCAGCAGCGTGTAGCTCACCAAGTCGGAGAGATAGTCGGGATTCTCCACCGCCAGCAGGGAGTTCAGCACCGACTTCGGCAGCTCCGCGCCGAGCCGGGCCCGCGCCCTGGCCAGTTTGGAGACCGCGGCCACGAGCGGTTCGCGGGCGGGCGCCGCTCCCGCCTCGTAACTGGCAAGTTCCTCGACGCGCGCCACCCGGTACGGATGCAGTTTGACGTACTCGCAAATACTCACACGCGCCAGACCTTCCAGAATCAGGTTCGCCGTGCCATCGGGCCGGCCGACGCAGGTGCGGATGACACCGACGGTGGCCACGGGATACGCAGGCGGGTTGCGACCTTTTTTCCCCCAGCCTTCGCGCAGCAACGCCACTGCGAAGACCCGATCGCCGCTCAAGCAGTCCGCCAGCATTTTCTTGTAGCGCGGCTCAAAGATGTAGAGCGGCAACAAGACGCGTGGAAACAAAATCGCATTCGCCAACTGCATCACGGCAACCTGATTAGGCAACTTCATACGCGCAGTATAACTGAGCGACGGCTTGGAAGCAATGGCAGCGTGGCGGGCGGGGCGTGGAGCGTGAAGCGTAAAGCGGGGAGTGATCAGGAGATGGTGGTGTGGGCGAAATACTCGCCCAGTTCTTCCCGAACGCCGTCAAGAGACGAACACCAACGGTCAGCGTCATCCATCATCGTGCGAAGCTGGCGACAGATGTGATCGTAGTGGTCGCGCAACGCAGTGTGAGGTTCCGACGGCAGGTAGCTGCAGCGCAAGGCAAAATCAAGCCACACCTGCGTTTCGGCAGCTTCGGCATCGGCATCACTCAGTTTGCTGATAAACGCAGGTTGATATCGTCGCTTTCTCCAAGCTTCGGCGATATTCGCGCACACGGATCGAGAAAAGCGGCGCATCTGGTCGCAAAGCGAATACTTCTCCTCGCCTGGGAATGACTTGCTCAACTCGAAGATTTCCATTGCCGACTCAAACGCCAGCCGATACACGCGCAGGTCTTTGTAATCTGCGACTCCCATTCGGCTCCATGCTCCACTCTCTACGCTCCACTCTCCACGTGTTTTTTCAGCGTCTGGTACAACTCGTCCAGCGCCTGCGGCACCACGTGCGTGTCGGCCAGCACCGGCATGTAATTCGTGTCGCCGTTCCAGCGCGGGACGATGTGGATGTGCACGTGATCTTCCACGCCAGCGCCCGCTACGCGGCCGAGGTTCAGCCCGATGTTGAACCCCTCGGATTTGATCGCGCGTGTCAACAGTTGCTTGCAGCGGCGCGTCAACGCCATCAAGTCCGCCAGTTCCTGCTCGGTGAGATCGTCAAGGTCGCCCGTGTGTTTGTATGGCGCGACCATCAAATGACCGGCGTTGTACGGGTAAGTGTTCAGCAACGCGAAACAGGTGCGGTCGCGGATCAGGATGTAATTCTTCGCGTCGTCAGCCTCCTGCGGCTTGCGACAAAGAAAACAGCCGGCCTCCTTTGGTCCGAGAATGTACCGAATCCGCCACGGCGCCCAGAGATGTTCCATGAACCGCCGTTATAGAACCGCCCGCCCCGCAAGTCAACGCGCGTCCGAAGAGGGAGGGCTTGACGCCCAAGCTCAGCGTCTGGGTGAAGCCCCTTTCGCTGGAGCAAGAGACCGTGTGAAAACCCCGAAAAAGCGCATATCATGACTCGATTTGCAGGGGCTTACAAAACTTTATCAACGACTTACATAAGCCGTTGGGACGTTTCACACAGTCTCGCCGCTGGTTGGGTAGTGTTCTCCGCGTTCTTCAGGAGGTTCTGCAAGACGGATCGGGGGACCGCAAAGACGGTGCCGTGCCTCGCGCCTTTGGGGAACAAAATCTTGTCGGATATGTTTTCCCACTTCTTCATGTCGCTGGACGCCACTGCACCGTATCGTCTTCTCGTGTATTCATCGAATGGGGGTATCTCCTTGACTTCAGTATCCACTACCCCTTGGGTTGCCTTGGGTTCTCTCGTGTTTGCCACCAACGTCGCGTAGGGGGCTGGAGGAACGGCGACAGCGTTCTGAAGAAGTCGGTGGAACAGCTTACCTCGATAGCGAGAGTTCCGGCGGTTGAAACGAAAGGTGTATTCATCAAGGTAGTAATCGAGATGTTCATGACTCGCCGCTCCCTGATGTGTGCCCAGCAACCAGCGCTTCAGCAGACTCGCAACCCGGTGGCATGTGGGCTAAGAGGTTCTCACCAATGTCGGTTGTCGGCCGCACAACCTCATGCACGTAGCCGAGCGTTGTCAAGGAACCATAGCCTCGCCAACCATCCGTCCGTATTACGCTGCCCGGCTCGACCGCGTCGCGAAAGATCAAGCCAA
>JBEKFI010000007.1:0-42209 GCA_050013395.1 Verrucomicrobiia bacterium
ACCAATTATTGTAGCCATGCCGCTCTGTCGGCGTGGGGCGGAAAGGCTCGCCGGTCAGGCTGGCGCGGCGACAGAGCGCCGCGGCTACAACAGCGATGGGTAGTTTTGTTAGGGGCTCTAAGTCAGGCTGGGCGGGTAGAACTTGGAGTCGGATCAACTCTGCACAATTCACAGGACGGAACAGGTAATGGGTTGACCCTTGCACTGACAAGCAGGAGGAGCGCGAGATGAAAAAGGCCATTGAAACATTTGCGAGGTTTGGGATACTTCTTTCACTGGTGACCGGCTGCTTGGCTGCAACCCAGCAACCGGCTCCGAAAGGTGAACGTATGGATGTGATCCGATTGCCAGAACCACGGCGTCAGAGCAACGTGTCAGTTGAGTCCGCACTGCAAAGCCGGCGTTCGGTCCGGGAATATCGGGACGAACCGCTGACACTCAGCGACGTTTCACAACTTCTCTGGGCGGCACAAGGATTCACCGGGCCGGAAGGCGCGCGCACGGCGCCGTCGGCCGGGGCATTGTATCCGCTCGAGGTCTATCTCGTCGCCGGGCACGTGAACGATCTGGCTACGGGGATTTACAAGTACCGGGCTCATGGACACGAACTCGTCAGGATTGCCGAAGGCGACAAACGGGCCAGCCTCGCCTCCGCCGCGCTCGATCAGGACTGCGTCCGCAACGGCGCGGTCACGGTCGTTCTGGCAGCCGTGTACGAGCGCGTCACGAAGAAATACGGGCAGCGGGGTGTCATGTACGTCCACATGGAAGCCGGTCATGCCGCGCAGAACGTCCATCTGCAAGCCGTCGCCCTGAACCTCGGCACGGTGGTCGTCGGGGCCTTTGAAGACGAACAGGTGAAAAAGATCTTGAGCATGCCCAGCGACGAACAGCCTCTGTATCTCATGCCCGTGGGACGACCAAGATGAGAACCTGCGCCGTCTGGTGAATCTCAGTCCCCGGCCGCTTGAATCTGCTCGGCTGCGCCCGCGACGCCACAAAATCCATCGGCCCGCTCAGATACGCGCGCGCCCTGCAGCAGTCCATTTGATCGATTCGTTCGAGCCATTTGGGATTCGTGCTACGCGGCGTCCGCAATCACCTCAAGCCAAACCTGCCCAGCACCGCGAGTCCTGCGCCGGGCGTATCTGAGCACCACCACCGTAACCCACCGAACACCGAACGTACTGGTGTTGCGCGAGGTAGGGCGCGACCGCCGGGCGCGCCGCATTTTTCGGGGACGGGCAGCCCTGCGGTCTGCCCCTACCTACAGCCCTGCAAAACGCCCGACGCTGGCCATGGTGGTAGTGTCAAGATGCGCCCTCCTGCGCCCTTGTGGTGCGGTTTGCGGTTCGGAAGTATCTGTGGCATTCATTGCTGGGCCTTCTGAACTTGCCGCGTCAACTTGGCCAGGGCTTCAACGAGCTTCTTGATGTGATCCTTCGTGTCCTGATCGGTGAGGTTGCCCTGCTCGTCGAAGCGCTCGGCGGCATTAGCGATCATCACTTCGGGCTTGTTGAGCGGGTACATGTTCAGGAAGACGAAACACTGTCGCAGGTGATACTGGGCACGGGCCGTGCCGAGCACACCGACGGACGCGCCCATGACCGCCACCGGTTTGCCGTCCCACGCGCTGTCACCGTAGGGACGTGACGCCCAGTCGATCGCATTCTTCAGCACGCCCGGAAACGAGTAGTTGTATTCGGGCGTGACGAACAGGATTGCATCCGCGGCGCGGACCCGCGCCTTCAGTTCGACCACCTTCTGTGGCGGCCGATTGTCCTCGTCCTGATTGAAAAGCGGGATGCCGCCTAACTCGAAGATCTCGATTTTGGCGTCCGGCGGCGCGAGTTGCTGCGCTGCGCGAAGTGCCCCGCGGTTGTACGAGGTTTTGCGGAGACTGCCTGCGATCCCAAGAATCGCAAGTGGGCTGCTCATACACGGACTCCTTTCGTGTTCGAGAAGAATGTCGGGCGCGATCCAACGCCAACGCGCGGACTATATCGCACTGTTGCGCTTGCCACAAGCCGCAAGTCGGCTATGACAGCCCAACACCCGATCACCATGATACCGGCATGAACGCTCCATCTGCTCCTGCACCGACGATCTCCCTTCCCGGCCAAGGCCGTGTGATCCGCGCGTTCGGCGACGAAGCCATTATCCATCTTGACGCTGGACAGACCGGCGGCAATTCGCGGAGGCGGTTTTCCCCGAGCGAGCTTCTTCTCCGCCGCGCGTGGCCGCCTCCCTTTCGTCAATTGTCAGGCGCTGACCCTCGGACCGAACGGAGTCAGCCGCAGTTCCCCGAAGCTGTCATGCTGGGTGAGCCGCCGTCCTGAGCGAAACGAAGGATTGTCGAAGCATCTCTTTTTCTCTACAATGCGCAGGATGGCAAAGGAGAAACCAGCCAATCGGCTGCTTGCCCACCGTGGCGGGCTTGTCCGCCGAGGCGGATTCGGTGACGACCTGAAATGGCTGCGCGACCCAACGGAGGAGAAACCAGAAAGCAGAGACCTAACCTCGATGCCGCTAGCGACGTCCCACACATGAATACTGGGAGACAGCCAAAATGAAAGCACACAACGTCAGAGACAAGCGCGACGAATACTTCGCCTACGGTTCAGTGTTGGAAGCGGTCAGTCAAGGGCTGTACCCTGACCGGAAGCACATCCTCCGTGAGTTCGTGCAAAACTCCTATGACGCGCTTGGCGACCTGCGACGCCACAATGCAGGCGCTAAACTTCACCCTGTGGAAATCACCGTGTCGCCACCATCCGTAACCATTGCCGACAAGGGGTTAGGTATGTCGGAGGAAACTATGCGCCGCTATCGGTACTTAGGTTTTTCCGAGAAGCAGATTGCCACACATGCTGGTTTTCGAGGCATCGGGAAATTCTCCGCTATCAGCGTATGTGACAAACTCATCGTCCGTTCTTCGAAACTCGGGGACCCGAAAAGCCATCAAGTCGTGATTGATGCCGCCGCCATGTTCAAGCGGCTGCAGGATGACAAAAATGAGCCGTTGGAAATGCTCTTGCGTGAACACAGTCAAATCACCGAAGCACCGGAAGAGGCAGGTCGTCACTACACGTTTGTTGAGTTGCACGGCATACACCGCGACGCGGCGGAACTCCTAGACGTGAACGTGATCAAACCTTACCTGGTGCGAGTCGCGCCATTGCCCTTCGACCCGGCGTTCCAGTATGGCAGGGAGATCAGCGACCGACTTCGGCAAGTTGATTCACGCTTCTTGGAAGTCGAGCTTCTCGTAGACGGGAAACCGATCTACAAGCCCTTCTTGGACAACTGTTCCCGACCGGGTTACGAACCTGTTCTTATCGCTGATGGTTCGACCGAACCGATAGCTTTTGTGTGGTTCTGCCAGAATCTCGGCAAAGGGCAGTTCCGCGAACTAGGGGAAGAAGGGAGCCGAGGGCACCGGCATTCTGACAGTGGGTTGGTTTACCGCGTATCAAACCTTGCAGTCGGTGACAGCATGTTGACCCGTAAGACGCTCTGGCTGACGACTCCCGAACGCGCGTTCTACTTCTTTGGTGAGATCCATGTGCTCGACCCCAATGTAATCCCAACTTCCGACCGCGACGATTTCGAAGATACATCGGCGAGAGGGCGCCTGTACGAGCGGTGTCGCGCAGTTGCAGACAAACTAAGTTTTGAAGCAGGGCTCCAAAGTCAACAGCAGCGATTCGGCGAGGTGGTCGTTGGTGGCGAAGAACTCGTCACCGAAACCGAGGCCGACTTGCAGGCTGGCACACTGGCGGCGGAGCTAAAGGAGGACAAGAATTTCCAAGTTCAAAAGCTTCTTGAAGATTTGGCGAAACGCTTAAAGCAATCCAGTCGATCAAAACGTAAGGATGTGAAAGTCATCCGGAAGGCGAAGCAGGTGTTACGGCGCGCCGAGCGATTGCACCGAGCACTCAAATCGAATGGCAAGAGCCAATACGTATTCGTCGACATCAGCAAAGAACTGAAAATGGATTCAAAGACCAAGGCCGTATACGAGACCATCATCTCGGTTCTTCGCGAGGAGTTCCGTGACGAGCCGCAACGGTTTGCGGCGGTCTTGCGGAGAATTCATGAGGCGTTGCGAAAGGGCGTCCCGTGCTGAAGCGGCAGCAGAAATTCACGCCCAACAAGCAAGTTGTGCGCGACCTGCAATGCGAAGTCATCCGTCAGCGTTTTCCGGCACGGCTCGGGGCGTTAAGTTATTTTGGTTTACCCTCTTCGGCTCTGGAAGATGTCGGGCAATGGTCGCCATTACTGGAGCGAATCGCTGCGGTCGAACGCGGTGAAGCGGGAAAAGAATGGGAATTGCAGAACGAGCTTCTGGTGAACGCATTCCGGCTGGGATTATCACACAAGCTGACGCTCCTTCGAGGCGACATCGACAGCGTACTGGTCTCAGGAGTCGACAAACACGGGAGCCAACCGGTGTGGCCCTATGACATCGTTTCATTGGACTACTCCGGCGGCCTTTTTTACCGGGACGAAGGTGGTCAACTATGCCGGCTGGAGGCAATCAAGCGAGTTTTCCAACGGCAAGCGAATGCTAAGGCCAAGGAATTCCTGTTATTCCTATCATTCAACATGGATCAGATTGACCAACATGAAGTGCGAGAGTCGCTCGAAACTGTACGCCGAGATCTCAAACGGTTCGGTTACGCTGCTGACCGGGTAATTGATGCCTACCTCAAACACCCCAAGGACCAGGCGCGCATCAAACTTTACGTAATGAACCTGATCGCTCGACTTGCCGCGCAGGAAAACTTCGACTCCGAGTCTGAGTCACCAATCTTCTACCTTGGGAACAAGAACACACAGATGATGGCCTACCGTTTCTACCTGAAAGCGTCTTCGCGAACATTCACACCGCGTTCGCCAAAGGAGCGGCTGAACCAGATCGTTAACCGCCGAATGATCGAAATCGTTGACGGGGAGCAGAAACCCACCAATCTGCGTCTGCCACTCATTAAAGCGGAGGCCATTCATGCGAATTAGACTTGCAGAAGCTGACTTGACTGAGCTAACCGATCATCGGTCGCAGTGAGGCGAGGTGAACATTCTACTCGTTGAACCCAGCTATCGGTCGAAGTTTCCTCCATTGGGATTGATGCGGCTGTCCACGTATCACAGAGGACAGGGCGACCGGGTTGCCTTCGTTCGCGGCGAAAACGAGTGGGCAGGCGTACGACGCTGGGACCGCATTTACGTCGCGTCGCTATTCACGTGGGAACTGCCCCGCACCGCCGACACGATTGATTTCTACCGCAAGAGTGTCAAAGACCCGAAAGACATCTTCGTCGGCGGGACGGGTGTGACGCTGCTGCCGGATTTCATAAGGAAACGCGGTTCTGGTTGTACGGTGATTGAAGGCCCCCTCGACATGCCGGGCCGGTTAGGGCCAGGCACGCCAACCATCGCCAATCTTGTTCCCGACTACAGTATCCTTGATCGCGTGGATTGGGAGTATTACCCGCGTGACGCCTATTTCGTTCGCATCACCAAGGGCTGCATCCGCACCTGCAAGTTCTGTGCTGTTCCATTGCTGGAAAAGGAATTCGGCATGATGAGTCCGCTCCGCCAGCAGATTGCCGACGCTCAGAAGCACCACGGCGAAAGGCAGCATTTGGTGGTCATGGATAACAACATTCTCGGCATCGCCGGTATCGAGAAAGTCATACGCGACATCCAGGAGCTTGGCTTCCAAGCCGGCGCGAAGCGCGAGGGCCGGGAAAGGACTGTGGACTTCAATCAGGGTTTGGACGCGAGGCTGATCAGTGCGAAACCGCAGTTGGCAAAGCTGCTGGCAACCATTTGTGTATCCCCAATCCGTTTGGCGTTTGACTTCGTCGGCGTTCGCCCCGCGTACGAGCAGGCCATCCGTCTCCTTGTCGCCGAAGGGTTCAACGAGTTCACCAACTACATGCTCTTCAACTTCAGCGATACACCTCGCGACCTGTGGAACCGCCTGTGGGTCAACGCCAATTTGAACGAGGAGCTTGGCGTCCGTATTACCGGCTTCCCAATGCGATTCATCCCGATGGACGACGTAAGTCGCCGCCACGTTGCGCCCGCCTGGAAATGGCGCTACCTGCGAGGCATCCAGTGCATCCTCTTGGCTACGCACGGGTTGGTCAGCCCCAATCCAAAGTTCATCGAGCACGCCTTCGGCGAGACCTACGAGAAGTTTTTTGAAATCCTCTCCATGCCGGATCGATACATCATCTACCGAGAACACTACGGCAAAGACGGTGCACGCGATTGGAAGCGACAATACCGCCGCCTCGCACCAGACCAGAAGACTGAACTCCTAGACATCCTTGAGAAGCTGAACGCCGCCCCACGCGAGCGGCCGCAACGGATCGCAAGTCTCAAACGGCCGTTCCGCTCAATCATCGAGCACTACTACCCCGGCGGGAAGACCGCCCCCAAGACCCCCGAGGAAGAAGAACTCGCCCAACAGGGCGTCTCAGTCGGTTACGACAGCGGCCCAGGTTGATTTGTGCCCGTTCGGGAAACGAAAGCCCCGTCAACAGTCGTTGGGGTCAAATCCGTAGTGCGTAAATCTGATTCTTGAACCAGGTTGGCTCCGGCGTTGGAAGCGGCTAGATCGGCATGATGCAGTCGGCGGCGTTGTGGCTCGGCGAGTTCACTGCCCGGCTCCCGCGCTCATCTATACCGCGCGCGATTCCTCGACAAGACCTTCAACGCCGCGCTATAAAACGCCAGTGGAAGCGCACGTATGCCGTTGACCTTTGAGTGGGATGACAGGAAAGCCAAAGCAAACCTCGCCAAACACAATGTGGGTTTTGAAGAGGCGGCGACCGTGTTTGGTGATCCGTTGTCGTTGACGATCCCCGACCCGGCACATTCCGCCGCTGAGAATCGGTTCGTCATCCTTGGCATGTCGCACCGCCAACGATTGCTTGTTGTGATTCATGTGGAACGGGGCGATAATATCCGCATCATCAGCACGCGTCGCCCCTCAAGAATTGAGCGAAGACATTATGAAGAAAACGCGTAATCAATCCATCTCCGAGGGGATGCGAGACGAATACGATTTCAAGGGCGGCATCCGCGGCAAATACGCCCGTCGCTACGCACAGGGCAGCAACGTCGTGGTGCTGGAACCGGACGTTGCGAGAGTGTTTTCCGACTCCGAAAAGGTCAACCGTTCTCTGCGCGCTGTGGCCGGGCTGACCGACCCTCACCGCAAAGGGTCTTCGGGCCGTTCCCCGGCACTGGTGCGGGAGAAGCCAGCCAAGAAGTACGGGAAGTAATCTCGCGCCGAGTTCGAACGCGCGACATGTTCGGGTCAGGTCTCATGAGGCTGTTGAAAAACACATCAGACAGAACTCGAACGGCGCGCCCAGCGGTCGCGCCCCACCAAAATGCACAGGAACTTAGCTGGCGGTAGGGCTGGACCGCCGGGCCAGCCGACTTTTTCAACAGCCTCTCATGGGCACGTTGCCTAAATGATTTTTCCGGTTGTAGCTGCGCTTCCCTGCTCCGAAAGCTTTCGGGGTGAACGAAGCACGGGTCATTGGTTTTCCGAAGGAGTTCGGTGCTTCGCAGAAGCACCGCTACACCGGATTCGACGAATTTAGGTTTGGGCAACAGGCCCGATGTGCCCCTTTTCTATTCTTCCCTCCGTACCTAACCCGCGCTGGAGCGAACACCGGTTGGCGCTCTCACTTGTTCAAGAGCACTCACGTTAGTTCTTGCATGACTGGCCCGGCGTGGCCCAGCGTTGGATCGCCGGCTGGCACAAATATGGCTGCTGCAAGGTGGCACGAAGATGGATTCGATGCTGATAGTGCTTGAACCGCCAGACGGCACAGAGGAGAACGCCGTGATGCAGTGGGATGCCTTGTTGCAGCGCCTGAGAGATAAGGCGACGCAAATCGAAGGTATAGAAATGTTTGCCGAAAATGCGTGGCAGATACCTTTGAAAGATGGATTGCCGGTGCTGGCAGAATTAATTCTTGGAGCCAACGCGGCTCGCATACGCTATAACGTGCTTTTCTTTGAGAAGGCTCCGGAGTGGATTCGCTCAGCCGCTATGCCCTAGCCGGTCAATGCCCGGCAAAGTCTCCTGACTTCGTGAAACGAAAGCCCCGTGAAACGGGGTAAACTTTCAGCGAGTAGCAGTCAGCCATCGGCTGGCGACGGTCTTGCGATTCCCCCTTCCGGCGATGATGCTTGATTGAGATTCGCCAATTTGCTTTCATCCGGCCAGCTCAGTGGAGGAACTGACAACAGTCACCCGTGCGCGAACTCGTGCACACAGTGACGGCTAATGCATCTTAGAGATAGGAGGCTCGATTATGAAGAAGCTCGCAAGCGTCGCGGTGTTGCTGGTTGTCACGCTTCTGATGGGATGCGCGACAACCAAGCCCGATGCTTCCACAACGACAGACCTATCTGGTTCTTGGCAGCTTACTTTGCCCGCAGGCTTCCAAGACACAGTTGCCATCAGTAGAGAGGGAATTCAGCGTTACCGCCTCTGGAAGCCGGGACTAAACATTAACGGAATCTACGAGGTGCGAGGAGATCATCTGGTAATGGTTGTGCCCAATGACCCGCGCCTCACCGAATTCGTTTGGCACATAGATGATTCAGACCATCTGACATTGGTCGAAGAGCCACCCGCAAGCAAAACGGGCGCCAGCTACCGCACGGCGACCTTAAAGCGCTGCAATTGAAGAAAATCTCCAGGAGTTCGCCCGTCGTCCTACTTCTTCAGAGGGAATGCGTGCGCTACCTGAAGTCGGTCTCCAACACGACGCGGTAACGGGCTTTGCCGGCGCGCAGGTGATGATTCTTCTCTGTGTCCGCCGAAGCCGATGGGTCTGTAACTGGGAACGCTCACATATCCTTCGCCGCTCTCATTCGCAGGAGTTATGGATAGCACTATCCATAACTTGTGTGACGAATTCCCTGCCCTGCGCTTCGCGCTGGCCTTGCTGTTAGGGGATGCCGCACGACACGGGCGAGACGCCCGCGCTACTATGGGGGCAGTGCCGAGATGCGCTGCGGCGGGGACGCCGCTCCTACGACGACCTTCCCATTCGCATTCGTTCGCGATTCAGGCAGTTGTTATGCCTTCTGGTAAATCTCTGCGCCACCGCGCTGGAACTCAGCACTCTTCTCCCGCAGCCCCTGCTCCAACGCCTTCTCAGCTTCAATTCCCTGCTCCGCCGCATACTTCCGCACGTCTTCGGTTATCTTCATGCTACAGAAATGAGGTCCACACATCGAGCAAAAGTGCGCTAATTTTGATCCCTCTGCAGGAAGTGTTTCATCATGAAACTCTCGCGCGGTTTCGGGGTCGAGTGAGAGATTGAACTGGTCTTCCCAGCGGAACTCGAAGCGCGCCTTGCTTAACGCGTCGTCGCGCAGCTTGGCACCGGGATGACCCTTCGCCAGATCGGCAGCGTGCGCGGCGATCTTGTAGGCGATGACGCCGTCCTTCACGTCCTTCTTGTTCGGCAGGCCGAGGTGTTCCTTCGGCGTGACGTAACAGAGCATGGCGCAGCCGTACCAACCGATCATCGCCGCGCCGATGGCGCTGGTGATGTGGTCGTAGCCGGGGGCAATATCGGTGGTGAGCGGGCCGAGCGTGTAGAACGGCGCTTCGCCACACCATTCAAGCTGCTTGTCCATGTTCTCTTTGATCAGATGCATCGGGATGTGGCCCGGGCCTTCGTTCATGACCTGACAGCCGTGTTCCCACGCGATTTTGTTCAGTTCACCTTGCGTTTTCAATTCGGCGAACTGGGCTTCGTCGTTCGCGTCGGCAATCGAGCCGGGACGCAAACCGTCGCCGAGCGAGAAGCTCACATCATACGCCGCCATGATTTCGCAGATCTCGTGGAAGTGCGTGTAGAGGAAACTCTCTTGATGGTGAGCAAGACACCACTTGGCGAGGATCGAGCCACCACGGCTGACGATGCCGGTGACGCGGTTGGTGGTGAGCGGGATGAAACGCAGCAGCACGCCGGCGTGGACAGTGAAATAGTCCACGCCCTGCTCGCATTGTTCGATGATGGTGTCGCGGTAAATTTCCCACGTCAGTTCCTCTGCCTTGCCGCTGACCTTTTCGAGTGCCTGGTAAATCGGCACGGTACCGATGGGCACAGGCGAGTTGCGGATGATCCATTCGCAGGTCTCGTGAATGTTTTTGCCCGTCGAAAGATCCATGACCGTGTCCGACCCCCATTTGATCGCCCAACGCATCTTCTCGACTTCCTCTTCGATCGAGCTGGCGATGGCGGAGTTGCCGATGTTGGCGTTGATCTTCACCAGAAAGTTGCGCCCGATAATCATCGGCTCGGATTCGGGGTGATTGATGTTGGCGGGGATGATCGCCCGGCCGCGGGTGACTTCGCTGCGGACGAATTCAGGAGTCAAATTCTCGCGGATGGCGATGAATTCCATCTCGGGCGTGATGATGCCCTGCCGTGCGTAGTGGAGTTGCGTGACGATCTTGCCGGGCCTGGCGCGAAGGGGAAAGGACGCGGGATCCGCCTTCGCCAAGGCTACGGCGGACAAGTGAGGGATGAGGGATGAAGTGCATTCCTCCACATCACCCCGCGCGAGAATCCACGGGCGCCGCAGCTTGGGCAGACCGGTGGTCTCGTTGCCTTTGAATTCGGGATCGCTCCACGGCCCGCTGGTGTCGTACACGCGGACCGGCTCGTTCACTTCGATGCGTCCCGTGTGACTGACCGTTGGCGAGAGCGTAATCTCGCGCATCGGAACGCGAACGTCCTTGTGGAGTTTGCCAGCAACGTACACTTTCCGCGATTTCGGGAATTGTTCGCTGCTGTGTGCTTCAGAAGATTTTGGTGCGATCATGTGTTTCCCTCCGCCAGTATTACCTGGATCAGGTTCAACGGGTTTGATCTCAGCTCCGAACGCTTTCGGAGCACCCCAAACGAAACTGTATTATCAATGAAACGGTCTCTCGCGACCGCCCTCAAAACTACCAACACAACGACTGACTGTCAAACTACTCAATCACCACCGCGCCGTAGCCGACCACTGCCGAGTAATCGCCGCTGACGTCGCCACTCGTGCGATAATCCAGCACCTCGGCGCGTTTGGCGCCCAGCGCTTTCGCAGCGACCAACACGATGTAGGTCGGCAGCACGCCGCACATCGAAATGCCGTGCGCTGCAATTTGCCTTAGCAACAGTTCTTCGTCGAGGCTCACCACGGCGTCGAGCGCCAGCTTGTCCTTGCGGTTCGACGTCTCCTGGTCTTCGTAGTGATTCAGGTCGCTCGAAGCCAGTAGCAGCACCCGCTCGCCGTGTTCCTTGACCGTTCGCGCAATCGCCACGCCGATCTCGCGCAGGTTGTGTCGGCCGCCGCTCTCAGGCCAGCCGCCGCCGATGAGCACGGGCACGATGCGCACGTTCGGATTCGCACGCAACAGCATCGGCACCTGCACTTCGAGCGAATGTTCCGCGCCGTGCGCGCGCGGGTCTTCAGCGAGAAGGCCGCAATGATCCAGCAGCTCAGCCGCGAGCGGCTCGTCAATCGGCACGTCGCCGAGGGGCGTTCGCCATGCGCCCGCGTCGTACAACGCGTACGGACTGCCGATGCCGCGATGGTTTGGCCCGAGCATGATGACGTGGTCGGGAATCCGCACTGTGGAGTACACGGTCCCCGCTGTCGCACCCGAATACATCCAGCCCGCGTGCGGACAAACGACCGCGATCGCGTCCCGCTTCTCCTGCGCTGGACGAACCAGTTCGTTCAGCTCGGCATTGATCTGAGATGCGCTCGCTGGGTAAAACTGACCGGCTGCTGCTGGTTGACGAATCACGTTTTACCCCTATGATTGTGGCGTGGCGATTTCCACGCGAGAGTTTGAACGACTTGTTGCCGAGAGCCTGGAGATGATCCCCGATGAGTTGCGCGGCCACATCTCCAACGTGGAGATCATGATCGAAGACGAACCGAGTGACGAGTTGCTCGACGAACTTGGTGTACCGCCCGATGACACGCTGTTTGGCCTGTACGAAGGCACGCCGCTCACTGGGCGCAGCACCGAATACTCTGGCCTTCCCGATCGCATCATCATTTTTCGCCGGCCTCTGCTCGAAGAGTTCGACGACCCGCTCGACCTTCGCCGCGAGATTGCGCGTACCGTCATTCACGAAGTCGCCCATCACTTCGGCATCGACGAGGAACGACTCGCCGAACTCGGCTGGGATTAGCCTACCACCGCTCGGATTGACTCTGCAAGAACGTTAAGCACGCGGTCCAACTGCTCGTCGGTAATGCAATACGGCGGCATGACGACAGTCGTGTTGCCCAGCGGGCGTGTGAGCACGCCGCGTTTACGCATCTCGTTACAGACCTCGATGCCTATCCGATCAGTCAACGGGAACGGTTCCTTGGTCGCGGCGTCCCTGAACAACTCGACGGCGCCAATGAAACCAATACAGCGCACATCACCAACGTGCGGCAAACTGCGGCAGTGTTCCAATCCTGCGCGCAGGTGTTCGCACTTCAGCTTCAGCTTCTCAAGTGTCCGTTCTTCTTCGAAGATCTGGAGGTTGGCGAGCGCTGCTGCGCATCCAAGCTGATGGCCCGTGTAGCTGTGGCCGTGAAAGAATGTTTTGAACTCAGCGTAGTCGCCAAGAAACGCGTTGAAGATTTCTTCGGTGGTCAATGTCGCCGCGAGCGGGAGATAGCCGCCCGTCAATCCTTTAGCCAGCGCCATAAGATCGGGCACCACCTGTTCCTGTTCGCAGGCGAACATTGTTCCCGTGCGCCCGAATCCCGTCATCACTTCGTCCGCAATCAGCAGCACGCCGAAGGAATCGCAAAGCCGCCGCAACTCGGCGAGCAACCCGCGCTTCCACAACTTCATACCGCCAGCGCCTTGGATCAGCGGCTCAATGCACACGGCAGCAATCTCATCGTGTTGCTCCTCCATCAGCTTTTGGAGCAACGTCAGCCGCGTTGCGCGGATCACTTCAAACGTCAGCGGCTTGTACGCGGCGTGAAACAGGTCGATACCCCCGACACTCACCGCTCCGAGCGTGTCGCCGTGATACGCGTCGGAAAACGCGACGAACTTCGTGCGGTGCCGCTGCTTGCTGTGCTGCCAGTATTGCAGCGCCATTTTGATCGCGACTTCCATCGCCGTCGAGCCGTCGTCGGAGTAGAAGACGCGGGAGAGCGTCCGAGCGTTTGAGCGCGAAAGGGTGGTTTGAGCCAATGTGACCAGCTTCTCTGCCAGCACAATGGCCGGCACATTCGACAGTCCTAGAAACGAGGAATGCGCAATGCGATCGAGTTGGTCTTTGATCGCGGCGGTGATCTTCGGATGCCGATGGCCATGAAGGTTTGTCCAGATCGACGAGTTGGCGTCGATATACTCATTGCCGTGAACGTCGCGCAGAATCGCGCCTTCGCCCGATTCGATGATGAGAGGTTCCTCCTCCATCCACTCCTTCATCTGCGTAAACGGATGCCAAATGTAGTGGCGATCTTTGTCAGCAAGCGAGTTCATCATGCGGTTTCTGTGGGAGCGACATTCCTGTCGCGACTCTCTTCAATTCCCTCCAGCCACGCCCGGTCTATCTCGTTCTGGTAATCAGGGTGCGCGGTCGAGAACGGGTATTCCTCCGCAGACTTCACCAACCCTTTCCGCACTGGATTATCGTGCATGTAAGCCAGGCGCTGCTCGAAGTCTCGTCGGTCGCAGAGCAGATGATCGTGGTAGCCGTCTTGCCAGATTGGGATGGGCACGCCAAGTTGTTGGCGTAGTTTGTGTGCCGTGAAACTCTTCAGGGCGTGCATCACTTTTGCCAGTGTCCAGCAAGATCCGCTGACAGGCACTCCAATTCCGTGGGAGCGGCGTCCCCGCCGCGATCCTGCATACCGCAATGCGAATGCTACATGAATGTGATCCGGCATGATCACGAAGCCCAACAGGCGTATTCGGCCTTGATCGCGCAACCACCGCAGAGCATCGACCAGAATTGTGGCGGCCGCGAAGCCTGAAAAGGCCGGTCGTCTCCCCTCCGCGCAAGCGGTGATGAAGTAACAATGCTCTGGAATCGAAACCCTGCCTTTTCTCAAATCGACAGAATGCGCCGGTCGCGGCGGGGACGCCGCTCCCACAACAACTATCCTGCCGCTTGGGTTTCTGAGAGAATCAAACGCCTTCACGAACTCCTGTATTTGCTCCTCCGTGTGCGCGGCGGTCACCGTCGCCCGCAGTCGCGCCTTGCCCCTCGGCACGGTCGGAAAGCGAATGGCGGGAACGAAAATCCCCCGCTCGAACAGCTTGCGGGAGAATTCCACCGCCGCATTCTCCTCTCCGACGATAATCGGAATGATCGGGCTGCGCGATTCGTTTTGGATACCGAGCGCCGACAGTCCGTTCTTCAAGTCGCTGACATTTCGCCAAAGTTGGTCACAGCGGTGCTGACCTTCGTCACCCACGACGAAGTCCGCCGCTGCAGCCGCTGCTGCAACAACTGCCGGTGGCAGTGCCGTCGAGTAAATCAGACTGCGAGCACGATTGCGGAGGTAATCAATCAGCGTTTGCGAGCCGACGACGAATCCGCCGGCGCAGCCGAGCGCCTTGCTGAGCGTACCGAGCGTGATGTCGATTTCGTCTTCGACGCCTGCCGCTTCTGCAATGCCGCGCCGATTCTTCGCATAAAGCCCGGTCGCGTGCGCTTCGTCGATCATCAACCATGCACCGTATCTCTCTTTGAGCGCGACGATTTCTGCAAGCGGGGCGAGATCACCATCCATCGAAAACACCGTCTCGGTGACGATGAGGATACGCGGGGAGCGTGCCGGTCGCGGCGGGGACGCCGCTCGCGCGTCGCCTTTTGGCGCTCCGGCAGTTGTGGGAGCGGCGTCCCCGCCGCGATGGGTTGCCCATTGGAGCAAATGTTCCAGCTTCCGCATGTCTTTATGTGGATACACACGGATCGTAGCGCCGCTCTGGCGTGCGCCGTCGATGATGCTGGCGTGGTCGAGCTTGTCGAGGATGACGACATCGCCCTCGCCGACAAGCGCGGTGATCGTGCCGACGTTGGCGGCGTAGCCGCTGCCGAAAACGATGGCGGCTTCCCTTTGTTTGAAGCGCGCCAGGCGTTCTTCAAGAATCGCGTATGGCTCGAGGTTGCCGCAAACGAGGCGTGACGCGCCCGCGCCGACGCCGTATTTTTCGATGGCCGCAGCCGCTGCCTGTTTCAGAATCAGGTCGTTGGCGAGACCGAGATAATCGTTGCTGGAGAAATTAAGAAACTCACGCCCTTCAATGACGATCCGCGGTCCTTGCGCCGACGCGATGTTTCGCAACGCGCGGTACAGCCCGTCGGCGCGCAGTTGATCGAGGTCGCCGCGGAGTTGGTCACTGAGGTTTGACATTCGGTTCGGTTGGGCCGGACGGCGCGGGAGCCGTTGGCTGCGTCGTTTCCGGAAGATAAATCACGACAGCATGCGGATCGACGCGGTAGCTCAGCCTCGCAAGAGCGGTCACGTAGCGAACCACGTCGAGCATCGGGACGTTCTTCAAATTGAGCGTGACCTTCGGCAGCTTCTGGTTGGGCGGCACCTGCCAAACGAAGTTGATCTCGCTCTTGTCCGTCGTGAGCTTCTTGCTCTCTGCGCGGAGAAACTCGATGAGCTCGGCGGCGTCGGCCTCACGCACGTTCAACTCGGGAACGATGAGTTCGCTGAGCTTTCGCTTCAACTCGGCGCCCGTAAACTGGCTTTTGATCTGACCGCGCTTCACTTGGATCTCGCGCAAAAGCTGTTTCACGGTCGGTTGATCGGGTCTCTGCGCCAGAATCTGTTTGCAGCGCGCTTCGGCTTCATCATACAGGCCAACCCGCGCCAGCATGATCGCCTGCTGGAGCAAATCGCCCAATTCCTCATCGCTGAGCTTTGCCTTCGTCGTGGCATTGGTATCGGTTGCTGCGGCCGACTTGGCCTCTACGGCCCAAGCGAGTCGTGCCGTCGCCAGCAACAAGGACATGATCGAAATGATTATCAGTTCATACTTCCGCATCGTGCACCACCTTTCCGCCGATCATGGAAAAACAGACGGGGGTTTCCGCGTACACCACAGCTTCGTAAGGGTCAACCCTTGCTCCATCCAACGGCACGGCGATTAGATCGGCCCAAGCGTCTGCGGCGATCTTGCCAAGTTTATCGCTCAGATTCAATGCCTTCGCCCCGCAAACCGTGGCCATCGACAAAACCTTCTCCGCCGAGACTCGCGGGAACTCGCGCGTCAGTGTCTGCATTTCGGCGAACATATCCAACGTGTCGTTGCTCACGAGACTATCCGTGCCCAAACACACATTGATGTCGTTCTGCCAAAACACGCTCAGAAGCGGCGTTGGCCGGTTGAAAAATCGATAGCTCTTCGGGCAATGCACGACGTGTGCGCCGCTTTGCTTCAGCAACGTTACATCGAGCGGCGTCAGGTAATTCGCGTGTGCCGCCAGACAATTCGGCGCGAGCACCGTCAGTTCCGACAGCAACTGCACGGGCCCAACCCGCCTGCAATCGCTCATGTCGCGCCCCGCCCGCAGAAAGTAATCGTACATCGGCCCGGTGCCGTGCCGAAACATGTCGTCCTCCTGTTCTGACTCCGCCAGATGCGTCGTCAAGAGAATGTTTCTCGCCCGCGTATGCTGACCTGCAAGCCTGTACAGATCACCGCTTACCGTGTACGGAGCGTGCGGCGCGAGACCGAAACCGCCAAGAATATTCTGGCGAGCGGCAATCACCTCAAGCGCTTGCTGTGCGATGTCCTTTGCTGGATCGGGACGATTGAAATCGATCAGCTCCATGCACCACCAGATCCGCAACTGCGCCGGTGGCAATTGATCGATCAACGGCGGGAAGCACTCGATGTTGACCACGCTGGTTGTCCCGGACTTGAGCAACTGCGTCATGCCGGATTGGATCGCGGCCAGGTATTGTTTGTCAGACCGCAATTGCTTCAGCGCCACCAACTGCAAAATCCATTCGATGAAACTGCCGCGCCACTCCACCTCGTGCACCATGTCCGTGTAATCGAGATGGCAATGCGCGTTGATCAGTCCCGGCAACAAGACCACTTCGCCCAAATCCCGCACCTCACCGCCGTACCCCGTTTGGATGTCCTTCGCCGGCCCGACGGCGAGAACAGTATCGCCCTCGACGACCACCGCGCCATCCTCAATCGGCGGCTGCACCATCGGCAACACGAATTTGGCCCGCAGAATCATGCGCCCTTGTTTGTTTACTCTCCGAAGCCACGCGTGTGCAATTGCAAACATCCTCCGCCGTCTCGCACCCGACGGCCGTGGCATGATGTTTACAATATCGAACACCAGTGTTTACAATTGTAAACACCAAGTCATGCGCCATCATGCGGAAGACGGAGGCGTTCAATCGAACACGCGCGGCCGGAGTTTTCGTTCACATCTACGATCACGCCGCACAGCGCGACGTTGCCGCTGGCGACTTCCATCTTTTGCGGCATCTGCGTCAAGAACCGCTTGAGCACCGCCTCGACATCGCGGCCGAGCACCGAATCGTGCGGACCACACATGCCGACATCGCTGATGTACGCTGTGCCTTTCGGCAAGATTTGCTCATCCGCGGTCGCGACGTGCGTGTGTGTGCCGAGTACGGCGCTGACTTGTCCGTCCAAGAACCGGCCCATCGCGATTTTCTCGCTGGTGGCCTCGGCGTGAAAATCCACGATGATCACGTTCGTCTGACGCTGCAATCGGGCGACCTCAGCTTGTGCGGCGCGAAACGGACAATCGTTGTTCGGAAGAAACACGCGGCCGATGAGGTTCATGACGGCGACGGCGATCTTGTCGCCGACATGAACAATGGTCGAACCACGTCCCGGGGCGGCGGGCGGCAGGTTGAGCGGACGCAGCAGGCGCGGCTCGCGTTCGATCACCTGATAGATCTCCTTTTGATCCCAGATGTGATCGCCCGATGTGATAACGTCCACACCGCCTTCGAGCAGTGCGCTGACGGTCGATGCGGTCAGACCTGCGCCGTGCGCGCTGTTTTCTCCGTTCGCAATGACCAAGTCGATCCTGCGCTCGCGCCGGAGCTTCGGAACGAGGGCGGCGACGGCGCTGCGGCCGGGTTTGCCAACGACGTCGCCGATGAACAGGATGTTCACTTGGCGTACTCCACGACGCGCGTCTCCCGCACGACGGTGACTTTGATCTGCCCGGGGTATTGCAGTTCTCCCTCGATCTTTTTGCAGATGCTGCGCGCCAACTGCATGGCTTCGTTGTCGCTGATATTCGCTGGCTCGACAAGCACGCGAATCTCGCGGCCCGCTTGCAGCGCGTAGCTTTTTTCGACACCTGGGAAACCGTTGGTGATTGCTTCCAGTTTCTCGAGCCGCTGCAGGTACAATTCCATGCTTTCGCTGCGCGCGCCGGGGCGGGAGGCGCTGATTGCGTCGGCTGCGCCGGCGAGAACCCCGTAAACGGTCACGGGCTCGGCCTCGTGGTGATGTGAGGCGACGCCTTGGCAGACCTCCTCGGGCTCGCCGTATTTGCGCAGCAACTGAGCGCCGATGATGGCGTGCGAGCCCTCGACTTCGTGGTCAACCGCCTTGCCGATGTCGTGAAACAAGCCAACGCGTTTGGCGATCTGTTGGTTCAACCCCATCTCGGCGGCGATCATGCCTTCGATTTGCGCCACTTCGATGGAGTGGTCGAGAACATTCTGCGCAAAGCTGTGCCGAAACTTCAGGCGGCCCAGCAGTTTGACAACTTCGGGATGGACTTTGTGCAGGCCAACTCGAAGCACGGCGTCTTCGCCTGCCTGCCGAATCGTTTCTTCAAGTTCTTCATGGACCTTCGCGGCCTCTTCTTCGATGCGCGCGGGGTTGATTCGTCCGTCAGCGACCAAACGTTCCATCGTCACGCGCGCCAGTTCACGGCGCACGGGATCGAATCCGCTGAGCACGACGGCTTGTGGCGTGTCGTCGATCAACACGTTGATGCCCGTCGCGGCCTCGAAAGCGCGGATGTTGCGCCCTTCGCGGCCGATGATGCGGCCTTTCATCTCCTCGCTCGGAAGAGTCAGCGTGCAACTGGTGGCCGTTTGCATGTAATTGGACGCGCAACGCTCAACCGCAATCGTGATAAGGCGCCTGGCCTCACGCTCGGCGTTTTCCTTTGTCTCGTCCAAGATGCGCCGCGTTAATGCTCCTGCGTCCGCTCGGATCTCCTCTTCGAGTTGCGAAAGCAGCATGGCTTTCGCTTGTTCCGTCGTCAGACCGGCAATGCGCTGCAGTTCCAACTGCGTCAGCCGCTTCAGCTCGTCGAGTTCGTCTTGAAGCTTGTGCAGTTCCTTCTCGCGTTCGCCGACGACCAGCTCTTTTTTGGCAATCTCTTCCGTCTTCCGATCCAGCAGATCGACCTTGCGGTCGAGATTGGTGTCGCGCTGGGTCAGGCGTTTTTCCATTTCGGTCAACTCTTGTTTGCGCGCCTTGGATTCCTTTTCAAACTCCCCGCGCGCCTTGAACACCTGGTCCTGTGCGGCCACGTTTGCCTCCCGGAGGATCGTCTGCGCTTCCTTGCGCGCCGACCCGAGAATGGAACCCGCCTGCGCCGCGTCGCCTCTCGCCTTGAGGCGGATAATCACCCAGCTAATCGCCACTCCGACGACCAGCGATGCCAGGCATAGAATGGCTTGGTTCATTGGTTCATCCTTTGCATGAAACGACTTGTTTTTCAGTTACAATGAAGTCCACGCAGACATCGTGAGCGTCCGCGGGCACTTCGTTCAACACCTGGAAATCGTAAGCGAGCGCGATCTTGATTCCTCGCGCCTCCCGTAGCAGGCGGTCAAAGAATCCCATCCCGCGTCCGACTCGATTCCCATTTCCATCGAATGCCAGTCCGGGCACAAGCAGAGCATCGAGTTTGTCCGCACTCACGAGGCGAACGGCTCCCTGCTTGGGCTCTAAGATGCCGAACTTGCCTTCCTCCAACTCCGCGACAAATTCTTTCAACTCCGACGCGACGTAACATTGCGCCGCGTCGTCAAATTTCGGCACGCACGCATGTTTCCCGATCGCAGGCAACTGCTGGATCAGTCCGTGCGTGTCAATCTCGTGTCCCATGGAAACGTAAACCAGCAGCCAGTTCGCCGACACAAACTCAGGCAGGACGGACAACCGCTCCCAAACCGCCGCGCTGTTGGAGCGCACGTCAGCTGGCGCAAGCGCTGCCAATCGGGTACGCATCTGGCTCCTCAGTGTGGACTTGCTGACCATAATGCACAGATGAATCCGAAGACCGCCATTCTTGATGTTTCACAGTCAGGCCGAGTCATGGGACGAGTATGAACACCAGGATTTCTCAAATCCTCGTGCTGTCGCTCCAGCCGACCAAAATCGACGCACTCTGGCTGAGTGACTAAGTTTGGGTGTTCCTTATGAAGAAACTTCTGCAGATGCCTCAAGGCGTCGTTGCCACTGCAATCCTTGTCGCTAAGTGCCATCTTCATTAGAATGAGCATCGGCCTCAATGTCATGGCCTTCTCCGCGGGCTGGTCTCCAGAGAGGTACAATGCCAGCGTTCGCTGCGGCCTTCGACCAGCCATCAGTGTTGACTCTCGCATGCGTTCAAGCTCTTCCCGTCGTTCCTGAGCAAGATCCTCTTGCACTAATTCCTGCGTCAACTGCCTGATCTCCTGCGTAGCCGCAGCTCTGGCACGCAGCCTTGTCAATATCTTCCTTAGCGTGTCAATCCGGCTTAGCACGGTTTCTGACCTCCAATGCCTGCCTCCATTTTTCCATTCGCTCGCGGACTTTGATTTCAAATCCCTGATCGCTCGGCTCGTAATAATGACGCCGTTCGGGCAAGTGTTCCTGCGCGACTATGTGCCCCTCAAAATCGTGTGCGTACTTGTAGTCTTTGCCGTGACCAAGCCGCGCCGAACCTTTGTAGTGGGTGTCTTTGAGATGCGCTGGCACTTCGAGCGTGCGTCCCGACTCGACGTCGGCCTTCGCGCTCCAGATGCCTTTCGCACTGGCATTGGATTTCGGCGCAGTGGCGCAGTAGACCGTCGCCTCCGCCAGTGGCAACTCGCCCTCCGGCCAGCCGATGAACTCCACCGCGTGATGCGCTGCCACCGCAACGACCAACGCTTGTGGATCAGCCAATCCGACGTCCTCCGCTGCCAGAATCACAATGCGCCGCGCGATGAACCGCGGGTCTTCGCCTGCCACCACCATTTTTGCCAGCCAGTACAACGCCGCATCGGGATCGCTGCCGCGCATGGATTTGATGAACGCCGAGATCGTGTCGTAATGCTCGTCCTCGTCTCCATCGTAGACGATCGCTTTCTTCTGAATGGATTCCTGCGCGATAGCGAGGTTCACAACAATCCTTCCCCTTCCGCCGCGACTTGCCTCGGTGGTCAAGACACCAATCTCCAGCGCATTCAGTGCTTTCCTCGCATCGCCATCGCACGCTGCTGCCAAGAAATCGAGCGCTTCCTGTGTGATTTCGACGTTGTAGTTCCCCAGCCCGCGTTCCTTGTCGGCCAGCGCTCGTTGCAGCAACGCCTTGATGTCGTCGGGCGTGAGCGGTTTGAGCTGGAAAACTTGCGAGCGCGAGACGAGCGGTGAATTGACGTAGAAAAACGGGTTGTGCGTCGTGGCGCCGATCAACCGTATCGTGCCGTTCTCGACATCGGGCAGCAACACGTCCTGCTGCGCTTTGTTGAAACGGTGAATCTCGTCGATGAACAGAATCGTTTTTTGACCCGTGTTGGCGAGGCGATTCGCGGCCGTCGAGATGACCCGGCGGATGTCGGCCACGTTGGATTCGGCGCCGCCGAGCCGTTCAAACTTGCTTTTCGTTGTGTTGGCGATGACTTGCGCGAGCGAAGTCTTCCCCGTCCCTGGCGGGCCGTAAAGAATGATCGAGCTGAGACGGTCGGATTTGATGGCGCGCCAAAGTAGTTTGCCTTCGGCGAGGATGTGACGCTGCCCGGCGAACTCTTCCAGCGTGCGCGGGCGCATCCTTGTCGCCAGCGGTGCGGTGGAGGGATGAGGTCTATCCGCCGCCTGGAGGGCGTCTGTCGGAGACTGCTGGCTAAATAAGTTCTCGGTCATGATCATCCGTTACGCGAGGCGGCTGACTGACCGAGCAGGGTGGAAAATGAAATACCCCACCGTAATGCCGTTTGAACGATATCTTTGAACCCCTCGATAATAGGGTGCTCTGTCGATTGCTTTCTACTTCCTAAAAAGGCATGCAGTCCACAACCGAACTCCGAGCTCCGTCAATGACGGTGTTGGCTCAAAGATTCGTCGTTCGTCACGAACATGGCAGGGTATCTCACAAATTTACTATTGGCAAAGAACCTGAGCAACCCTTGTCACTCAATCCGTCTCTTATATAGCACATCCTCATATGCAATTTCAAGGATTTTCGATCTTAATTGCGTCTGCGATTATGATTACCCTGCTCGATCTGTCAGCCTTCACGAATCTCGCACTTTAACGCTTGCTGCAACTGACGTTTGATTTTCTCATGCGCCTCGTTGACTTCGGCATCGGTCAACGTCCGATCGGCCGCCCGAAACATCAGCGAGTACGCCATCGATTTCCTACCCATCGGAATCGATCCACCCCGGAAAATATCAAACAATTCGACCCGTTCCAAGGATTTATTTGGATTTTTCTCTATCGCTGCCAAAACGTCACGGTGCTGCACGCTCTCGTCCAGCACCAAGGCCATATCCCGCACCACCGCCGGAAACTTCGGCAGCTCGCGGAATTGCTTCTCCGCGCACGCCGCCGCCAGCAACGGCTCAAGCTCCATCTCCGCGACAAACACCGCGTCCCGCAAATCGAGTTTCTTCGCCTGCGCGGCCGGTACCTCCCTGATTTCCACCGCCTCAAAGGGCAAGGCCAACTGTCGCCCCAACTCTTCCAACGTGCCCTTCAAATCGAAATAATCCAACTTCGCCTCGCGCGCGCCCGTTTCCCAAGCGTGCGGATTACGACGGCCCGTAACGGCCAACCCCAGATGCAGCGACTCCTTGCCGCCCGCCGCAAACACGCGCCCGATCTCGAACAACTTCACGTCGAATTGATGCCGCGACACATTCGTCCGCAAATTGGCGAGCAATCCGGGGATGAGCGACAAGCGCAACGCGTGTTGGTCGGCGCTCAGGGGATTCTGCAATTTCAAGTCGCTCTCGCTCACCTGTATCTGGTTTGCTGCCCCATAGAAGCCGGATAATAGAATTGCGAGAGACAAAGAGTCTTTGTAGCCCACCAGCGTCTGGTTCATCGCCTCGTCGAAACCGAGCGCTGTCAAAACCTGTCTCACCCGCGAGAGCGCATCCCAGTTCCCATCGAATCCTGAAACCGCCGCCGCCGCCGGCTGCATCTTCGCGGGAATCTTCTCCACACCGTAGATGCGGCACACCTCCTCGATCAAATCCGCTTCCCGCTCCAAGTCGACACGAAACGTCGGCACTTCCACTGCGCACGCTTGCCCGTCGGATGAGACCACCGCCAACGACAGGCCTGTGAAAATCTTCTTCAGAGTTTCAGGAGGAACTTCGATGCCGAGCAGCCGATTCACCTGCGCGAATCGACATTTTACCCGGCGCTTCTCGATCGGCTTCGCGAGCGAATCAATAATCCCGCGTGCAATCTGGCCGCCGGCCAGTTGCTGAATCAGCGCCGCCGCGCGGTTGCTCGCCCAAATCACACCACCGATGTCGGCCCCGCGCTCAAACCGATAACTGGACTCGCTGGCCAGCACGAGTTTCTTGGAAGTGCGGCGGATATTCGGTGGCGAAAAGTATGCGCTTTCGAGCAGCACGTCTGTCGTGTTGACGTTGATCTCGCTTTCCTTGCCGCCCATGATGCCGGCCAGTGCGACGGGTCGGGTCGCGTCGGCGATCACGAGCATTTCATTCGTCAATTCACGCCTGCTATCGTCGATGGCTACGAATCTTTCGCCGTTCTCGGCGCGCCGCACCACGATGCGATGCTCCGCTAGCAGGTTGTAGTCGAACGCGTGCAGCGGATGCCCGCATTCCATCAGGACGTAGTTGGTCGCGTCCACCACGTTATTGATCGAGCGCATCCCGACCTTTTCGAGCGCCTGCTTCAGCCACGCCGGACTCGGCCCGATCTTCACGCCGCGAATCACCCGCGCCGTGTACCGCGGACACAAATCGGGAGCCTCCACCTTCACAGAGGTCAATTCCTCGACTCGTGGGAGCCCCGACTGTGAAGTCGGGGCGACCGGGTCTTCATAGACACCCGGCAGTTTCAACGGATTGCCCGTCAACGCCGACACTTCCCGCGCGATGCCGATCACGCTGAGCCAGTCGGGCCGATTCGGCGTCACTTCGATGTCGAACACCGTGTCCGCCCCGCCAAGCGCGTCACTGAGCTTGATGCCGACAGGCGTGTCGGCTGGCAGAATCAGCAAACCTTCGGCGTCTTCCGCGAGGCCGAGTTCCTTGCCCGAGCACATCATCCCGTGCGACTCGACGCCGCGCAGCTTCGCCAGCTTGATCGTAAAGTTACCGGGCAACGTCACGCCGGGCAGCGCCAGCGGTACCTTGTCGCCGACCTTGTAGTTGTGCGCGCCGCACACGATCTGGCGTTCGCTCTTGCCGTCGTTGACGTGGCAAACGGTGAGCTTGTCCGCGTTCGGATGTTTCTCGCTGGAAAGAATCTGGCAGACGACAACCTGCTGCAACACCCCGCCGCCGAGGCTCGCGACATCCTCGACCTCGATTCCCGCAAACGTCAGCTTCTTAGCCAACTCCTGCGGCGACCAATCGAAATCAACGTACTGCTTCAGCCAGTTGTAGGTGAATTTCATGCAAGCACGGTTCAGTGTTTAAGGTGTCCTATGATTTGCAGCGCTCGGAAGAACGGATTGCTTGTTGGACGTGTTGATCTCTCTGCCTCACGACGAAGTTGTTCTACACAATCGGAATAACTTCGATTGATCACCAACTCCCATCCACCGATCGCTCTCAGTTGCTCAGTCAATCGTCCCTCGGACACGCGTGGCGACCAAAACATGAAGACCCGTTGAAAATCTTTAAGGTCTTTCAGGCATACATCGGCGTATTTTTTCGCCGCGCTGTACTTCTTTTTGAATTTTTCAACAGTGGTGGGGTAATTGATAATGGCTAATCCATTTAGATGAGTTGTCACTTCGCACAGATAGGCTGTCTTACCTGCGAAGTTCAAGCCAACAACATCCAACTCATTTAATCCACCAAGTCCACCGCCAGGCAGCCTAGCCCCATAGTGGACAACCTCACACTTTTTGATGAACTCCAAGTACGCCCCTACTACATACTCGCCCATTTCCACTGCCATATTCATCAGGTCTCCATATTCAGAACTGCTCCAGAAAGCGCACATCGTTTTCGGTGAACAGGCGGATGTCGTTGATGGACCACATGACCATGGCGATGCGTTCGATGCCGAAGCCGAACGCCCAACCGGTGTATTCGTCGTCGGGATAGCCAACCGCTTTGAAGACGTTGGGGTCAACCATGCCGCAGCCGGCGATCTCCAGCCATTCCTTGCCACGGCTGGCAAGGTGCGGACTCGACAGGTCAATCTCGAAACTCGGCTCGGTGTACGGGAAAAAATGTGGACGGAACCGGACCTTGGTGTCAGGCGAGAGCAATTGCTTGAAGAAGAATTCGACCGTGCCTTTGAGGTCGGCCACGGTAACGTTCTTGTCCACGTACAATCCTTCGATCTGATGGAACGTCGGACTGTGCGTGGCGTCGGGATTATCGCGACGGAACACGCGGCCCGGCGCGACGATGCGGATCGGCGGTTTGTGTTTCAGCATCGTCCGAACTTGCACGGGCGACGTGTGCGTGCGCATGACGTAACGCCCGTACTTCGGGTCCGGCGGCAGATCGACGTACAGCGTGTCTTGAATGTCCCGCGCGGGATGATCGGCCGGTGTGTTCAGCGCGTCGAAGCAATGCCATTCGGTTTCGACCTCCGGGCCGTCCTCGACGGCGAAGCCCATCCGACGGAAAATCGCCACGGTGCGCTCGAAGATCTGCGTGAGCGGATGCAGATGGCCAATGTTGTGGCGTCGGCCGGGTAACGTGGTGTCAATCGCCGGGCCGGAGCCGGCGGCTTTGGCTTCGAGTTCCTCTTGTTTGGCTGCCAACGCAGCGGTGAGCGCGTTCTTGACTTCGTTGGCGAGTTTGCCAACGCGCGGTTTGTCTTCCTTGGGCAAAGTGCCGAGTTTCTCGAGCGCGGCGGTGACCGCGCCCTGGCGACCGATGTATTTCGCCTTGAGTTGCGTCAGCGCTTGAAGGTCAGTGCACGCAGCGATGGCCGCTTCGGCTTCGGCGCGGGTGGTCTGAAGTTGTTGTTCGAGCTCGGTCATGGAAACGGCAGGAACGGTAGCGAAACTGGAGGCGACGCGCAAGACAAGGATTGTAGCCGCGAATCTCATTCGCGGCTCTGGGCACCCGCGCCGCGAAAACGTTTCGCGGCTACAAAAACGGCATCGCTGCTGCCAGCACCTGCTCGACGGTAACCAGCGACATGCATTCCATGCGGGGCGTGTGGGTGCAGTACGATTTCAGGCAGGGCGAGCACGGGATTCCCGCGCGGAGGACGACGTGTTGCTTGCCGTACGGGCCAGTGAGTGCGGGATCGGTCGGGCCGAAGATGGCGACGACGGGGGTGCCGACCGCGGCGGCGATGTGCATCGGGCCGCTGTCGTTAGTAATCAGCACGGCGCAGCGGCGGTAGAGTTCGGCCAGTTGGGCGAGATCGGTTTTGCCTGCGAAGTTGAGGCATCCCTGCGCCAGACGGCCAATCCAATTCGCCTCGGAGGATGACCCCGTGAAAACAACTCGCTCCCGGGGCAGTCGCTGAGCCAAAGCTCGATAGTTATCAACACCCCACAGCTTTGTCTCCCATCTCGCAGACGGATTGAGAGCGATAAGGGATCGCGGCGGGGACGCCGCTCCCACAAGGCGACTTACATGTTCAACATCTTCCGGCGATAAACCCAGCGGGAATTCGATGGGGCCGGGCTCGCAACCGAGGTGGTCGGCGGCGCGGAGATAGAGATCAACGGCGTGCGCGTGCCGGACTTCGACAACTTCGTTGTAGAACAGCCGCGCGCCTTCGCGGGCATCGCTCAACCCAATGCGGCGCGGCGCGAGCGTCGCACAGCTCATCAGTCCGCTGCGGAACAAACCCTGAAGATCGACAACAATGTCGAAGCCTTTACCCTGAAGCACCGCGAGGAAATCGCCAAACGCGGGAAGTTCCTTCGCCGAACCGAAACGTTGGCGCGGAAATGGAATCAATTCGTCGATGATCGAGCAGTTTTTGAGCATCGAGGCCAGCGTGTCGTTGATGAGCCAGGCGAGGTGCGCGTCGGGAAAACGTCGGCGGATGAGGTTGACGGTCGGCAGCGCGTGCACGACATCGCCGAGCGAACTGGGTTTGATGATGAGGATGCGCGGGGAATGGGGTGTTGGAGTGCTGGAGTGTTGGGAGGCTGAAGGTGTTTGTTGTCGCATCACTCCAGCACTCCATTACTTCAGTTTTCCGCTTCGCTACCGACCTTGCGCGATCCGGTCGGCGAGCGATGCGGGCAGTCCCGCGTGACGGATTTTCTTCTGCGCCGTTGGAATGTCGTAATCGAGTCGGTGCAGCTCGATCATGTTGTCCATCAAATCGAAGATAACGTAAGCGGCCTTTGGATTGCGGTCGCGAGGTTGGCCGGTCGAGCCGACGTTGATGAAGTATTTGCGGCCGACTTCGACTTTGATCTTGGTGTAGAGACCGCCTTGGATGCCTGTCGGGCCGCGGACGAAGGCGATTGGAACGTGCGTGTGACCGTTGAAGCAGACGGCGGTGTGCTGGTAGTTGAAGCTGGCCGCAGCGGCGAGTTTGTCGAAGACATAGGCCCATTTGTCGGGAAGGTCGAGCGTCGCGTGAACCATCGTAAAGGATTGAATGGTGCGAACGTATTTGAGGCTGCGCAACCAGTTTTTTTCGTCCTCGCCCAGTTGTTCGCGCGTCCATTTGATCGCATCGGCGGCCATGGGATTGAACCCGGTGAGATCGTGGCTGGTCGCACAGTACTCATCGTGATTGCCCATGACGGTGGGGCAATTGAGTCCGCGGATGATTTGGAGGCATTCCTTCGGGTTCGGCCCGTAGCCGACGATGTCGCCCAGGCAGACGAAATGCGTGCACTTCTGCTGCTTGGCATGCTCGATCACCACCTGCAGCGCTTCCCAGTTGCTGTGAACATCGCTGAGGATGGCGTATTTCATGAAGTTGCAGCGGGTTTGGATTGCTCTTTCGGGAACACCCGCTGTTGATCGGGAATGTTCAACAAGTCTTCCAGGCGCCTGATTTCGCGTTCCACCACGCCCCAGACTTGGTCGACCTGATCATGGTCTACGCACCACATCTGTCTCCAACACCGATAAGCTCCCATGATGTCACCGCAGTTTTCCATCTCGCGCGCTTCGAGACGGCCAACGGCATCCATGCGGACATTCATATTGATCGGCGCACCCTCAGCGTTGACCGTCTTGTGAAAGTATTCCTGGGCCTTGCACGGGTCCTTGTATTTTTCCAGATACAACAATCCCATCGAAAAATACAGGTCGGGGCAATTGGGAGTATTTTTGATGCCCCGCTGCAGAAAGTCGCGTGCCTTGTCCCACCATTCGCGCTCGCGTTTGATCCCCTCGGCGATCGTGCGATTGGCAGGATCAACACTCACCGCATACCCGACGTTCCATGCCATGTGCCACGCGCCGGTGTCCCAGAACAACGTCGACAACGGTTGAAGCGTCGTCACGAGCTCAATGCCCGTGTACAGGCGCAGCCATTCTTTTTTCATCCAGTAATCATTGTTTTGAATCCAGAGGAAATCCGCCACCACACCGCGGAATCCCGCCAACAACGCAATCGCCATCCCCTGCCCAATGCGCTCGCGCACCTCCCGTGTCACCTGTGTCGTGCCGTACTTGAGTTGGACGTTCTCCGAGTGAATCCGGTTTGCCAACGGCATCATCAGCCAGGCAGGCACAATCAGCACCAACGCTGCGATCAGTCTCGTTCGTCTCATTCGCTAGATTTCCCGATCCGAGAAAATGAAATGCGCAGCGGCAACAACACAGGCGATGTAAACCAACCCATACAGCACCACTTTGCCGACATGTGCCCACGGAATTGCGTTGCCGAGAATAATGTCATCGGCAACGTTGAACGATCCCAAGTCAGGAAGAATCGCCAAGAACCACCGCGCCAATGCGCTGTCACTCCACATTTCCTTGGCGGTGCCGACCAGATGTCCCGCGATCATGATCATGAACGCGACAGTGACATTGAAAATCATCGAGGTCGAGAGCGTCGACACCAGCAGCGTGACAGCAGACAGCAACGCCAGTTTCACGAAAATCAAAAGCACAGCTTTCACGAGATCGGGATTGTACGCGTCGGCCCGAATGAGCTGGATCTGCTGCTGCAGTTCGTGCTGCGCGTCGATTCCGGGCACGCTCGCCGTCTGCTGCACGGCGTCGGACACCAGGCGATGCTCCTTGAAGACCAGCGCCGCGCCGAACATCGCCGTCATCAGCACCAAGCTCACCAAAATCAGCAGCGCGCTGCCCATGTATTTGCCGAGCAGGAACTCAAACCGCCGCACCGGCTTGGCCAGAATCGTGTAGATGGTGCGGCTCTCAACTTCATTGGGCAACAGCAGCGCCGTGCCGACGATCGCGATCAGCGTGCCGAACACCGACAGCGCGCCCAAACAGAAATCCTTAACGAACTTCAACTGCTCGCCAAACGTGAATTGTGAAAAGAAACTCGCGCTTGCGATCACGACCAGCGCGAAGATGATCAGAATGTTGTACACCTTCTGCCGCACCGCTTCGATGAACGTGTTCTCGGCAATCGTCCCGACGCGCTGCAGCGAAAAGCCGACCCATTCCTTTTCCGGTTTCGCCGCCGCCATGCTCTTCTTGGCCGCCTCAGTCATGTTCCCCTGCTCCGCGTTCATCCTTGCTCAAAGCCTCCAAAAACAGCGCTTCCAATGTGGTCTGCGGATGCTCCACAGAGACGAGTTTGCCGCCCGCAGCGCATACCGCTTCCTCGACTTTGGCGCGCCCGGCATCGGGCAGGTCCTGCACCGTGATGCTCAATCGCCGCTGATCGCTGATCAACTGGTCGACGTGCCCCTCCAGAATCATCTTCCCGAGATTCAACACGCCGATGCGGTCGCAGACGTCCTGCACCTGCGCCAGCAAATGCGAACTGAGGAGCACCGTCTTGCCCATCTTCTTCAACCGCAAAATCAAATTGCGAATGTCCTTGCTTCCAATCGGGTCAACGCCCGCCGTCGGCTCATCGAGCAGCAAGAGCTTCGGATCGTGAATCAGCGCCTGCGCCAGGCCGATGCGTTGCAGCATGCCCTTCGAGTAGCCCGCCAACCGTCGGTCGCGGGCCAGCGGCAGACCAACCAACTCCAGCAGTTCGTCGATTCGTTTCTTCAGCGGCGCACCGCTCATCCCGCACAGTCGTCCGTAGAATTCCAACGTCTCCGCGCCCGTGAGATAGCGATAGAAGTCCGGATTCTCGGGCAGGAAACCGACATGCAGCCGCGACACGACTTTCTCGCATGGCACGTCGAAGATCCACGCCGCGCCGTCGGTTGGTGTCACGAGATCGAGGATCAGCTTCAACGTCGTGCTCTTGCCCGAGCCGTTCGGCCCGAGCAAGCCGTATACTTCGCCCTCGCGCACGCGCAGGTCGAGTTTATGCAGCGCCAGCAGCTTGCCCCGCCGCCAGCCCAGCTTGTATTTCTTCGTCAGATGTTCCGTTCGAATCGCATCCATAACGTGCTAAAACCGAATTTCAAACCGCGTGAATTCGCCCGAGACCTGACCCCAGTTCACATCCTCGCCGCGGATGCAATTGCCCAACTGGCTCTGGTGGATCGCCTCCATGAACGCCTTCACTTCTTCTTCGTCGCCTTCGGCAACCAACTCGACTCGGCCATCGGGCAGGTTGCGCACAGACCCCGTCACTTCAAAGCCGCACGCCACTTCGCGCGCGCTGTATCGAAACCCGACGCCTTGGACTCGTCCCGAATAAAACACGTGCGCACGCTTCCGCATAACTCATTGCGCGAGACTACAAAGAAAACGCACACAGGTCAAGTGACTGCAATCGTACCCTCGAAGGGCCGCTTAAGCCGCTTCAGCGTCGGCAGGATTAGGAGGCAGACCAACGATGGCGACTGTTGGGATTTTCCGCCAAAAATAGGCTTGCCCCCCGACGTCAGGTTGCAGTAGAGTGTTGTTCGTCACGCCGGTGGAGGTCAGCCATGTCTATGCTTGGTGGATTATTCTCAGGCAGTCGGGGGCAGCATCCCAACTTCGAGCGCATTGCCCACGCGCTCCACAGCCATCTCGGACTCAACATCGTTTCGCCCCCCGCCGAGGTGCTCGCCATCATCGATCAGATGACCACGCGCGAACTTCTGCATTTCGACAACATGCAGAGCATGCAGGGCATGCAGGAGCTGTTCAAGGCGAAATCGGTCCGCGTGTCGATAGACGCTGCAACCTCGACGGTGACACTTTCGCTTGCATCCGCCGGGGAGATCACGGCTGAGGCGCAGACGGAGCACGCACACAGACCGGGGTTGCAGATCGGCGCGCATCACGCGGCGTTTCACATCGAGAGACCGAAAGACCCTGTCAATGCGATCAGGGCGTCGTTGTCCGCGGCGGCACGACCGGCGGAACCGCTCGCGCCGTTGGCGCCAGCATTTGAGCATCTGGAGGCATTCGAGCGGCTTGTGCCGCAGGTGGTCGACTTGTTTGTGCGCCACGGCCGACTCAACAGTGCGGACAAGGAGGTATTGAAAAAAATTCGACCGTTGGAGTCCACGCTGGAGTCGCGCCTGACGACGCTGGAACGTTGGCGGGCGGAAATGACTCGTCGGATACGGGGCATGAGCGTGCCGAAAGCCACAAAACATCTGACACTGGGCGGCGGCGGGGAGACGCAAGCAGCCGGATCCGAAGAGACGCTGGCACGGCGGTTCGACGCGCTGCAAGTCTGGACGTCAAAATTGATCAAGGCGTTCGAGCACGAGGGCGTCAAATTCCACAATAAGCCGATGTGGCTGCCGCATTAGGGGAAGATGGCGGAAGACGGCGGAGAATGGTCGGGACGGCGGGATTTGAACCCGCGACCTCTTGGTCCCGAACCAAGCGCGCTAGCCAAACTGCGCTACGTCCCGAACCGACCGCGTGCGGCTTGTTATTCAATCACACTTTCTTGCGCTGGCGCAAGTACTCAATCACGCCGGGCATAATGGAGAGAATCACGATCACGAGTTCGACCAGCGCGAAGTGCTTCTTCACAAACGCCAGGCCGCCAAACCAGTAGCCGCCGAGAATGAACATCGCCACCCACGCCACGCCGCCGATCACATTGTACGCCAGAAACCTCGCGTAGCTCATACTGCCCACGCCCGCCACGAACGGCGCAAACGTCCGCACGATCGGCACGAACCGGCACAGAATGATCGTCTCGCCGCCGTACTTCTCGTAAAACGCGTGCGTCTTGTCGAGGTACTCCTTTTTGATGACGCGCGGGAACTTCTGGGACAGCTTCTCGCCGAACAAATGCCCGATCCAATAATTCACCGTGTCACCGAGAATCGCCGCCACCGTCAGCACCACGAGCAACCAACTCACCCGCAACGGCCCGCCGCCGCCCGTCAGCGCGCCCGCCGCGAACAGCAGCGAATCGCCCGGCAAGATCGGCGTCACCACCAAGCCTGTCTCGCAAAAGATGATCAGGAACAGAATCGCATACGTCCAGACGCCGTAGTGCCCGATCACGTCATTCAGGTGCTTGTCCAGATGCAGGAACAGATCGACGATGTATTGAACCCACTCCATAAAAGGCCGCTACGTTTAGCACACAGCCACTCCTTTGTCATGCAGAACATCAGCCACGAGGCGAGATAGGGCGTATCTGAACACGACCACCAGCGGACAACCGCCTTTGTAGCCGCGAAACCTTTTCGCGGCAGGGAAACACCGCGAATGGGATTCGCGGCTACAATCCGGTGGCGCCCAAGTACGTCCGGCGAGTTAACCGACGTTGGCTTTTCCCTCCCCACGCAGCAACGGCTAGGATCGTCACTGCTTGCGGAAATCCGTTTGACTCGCTAATTTCGCAGTCCTAGGCTCGGAGCGTGAAAAGGCCAAGACAAACTTTGTCTTTCGCCAGATGAGTTTGCGCTAATATTACTGTTCGCCAAGAGAAGAGGAGCAAAAAATGGCCGGAAACTTCGTCGGGGGACTCGTTGCCGAATATTACAAGTTCAGGGGCTATTTCGTGTGCCAGAATCTATGGTTCCCCTTTCAAACCCGACGCACAAGGAAGCGCGGAGAGAGACGAAGAATACACAGCACGCAGTTGGAGCGACATCGACGTCATTGCGATGAACGAAGACGAGTTGCACCTCGTTCAGATAAAAGCCATCATCAACAACGAAGGCGTTGTGGACAAGATCATTACCTTCTTCAAGAGGACAGACGCCTTCCTCGAGAAGGGCCGGTCACTTGATAGAATCCACTCCATCGTATGGTGGGCGAGCGGGCGAAACACGATAAGAATCGTCATCTACGAAAGCGAGAACTCACCACCGAAGTATTTGGAACGGCTGAAAAGGAACAAAATACAGGTCATCCCCTTCCGGGACATCCTGAACGAGATCGTAAAATACATCAGTCAAAAAGATGGCGTTAAGGAGGATAATCCTGTCATGAGGTTCATGCACTTTCTGCACGAGTATAAACTCCTGAAACAGATTGACGATCAAGAGGCGAACAAGGCGTTCGAGCGTACGCGCTAACGCGCGCCGCTCAACGCCGCCGTTGCCTACCAGTACTTCCGCACTAGCTTGAAAAAACGCACGGTGTCGCGCAGGGGACGGATGCGGCTGGCGCGGCCTTCTTCGTAAAGAGTGCGAATGGGCACGCTGGCAATCTTGTGACCCGCGCGGCCTGCTTGGATCAGCATCTCGGTTTCGGTCTCGAAGCGTGCGGTTGAGAACTGCAAATCTTTCAGCACGCTGCGGCGCAGCAAGCGGTAGCCGCACTGGCTGTCGGGAATCCACTGCCGCGCCAGTTTGCCGGTGACCCACGAAGTAAACCGGTTGGTGAGCAGCCGCACCAACGGCATGTCCCGCGTGTCGCTCATGCGCGTGCCAACGACGATTGCCGCGCCTGTTTGCCGCGCCGCCTCGACGAACCTCGGGATTTCGGCGGGATCGTGTTGCCCGTCGGCGTCGAACAACACCGCAAATTCGGCACCGGATTCTCTGAAGAAACTCAGCGCGGTGAAAATCGCCGCGCCTTTTCCTTGATTGCTCTTGTGACGGAGGACAGTCGCGCCCGCTGCTTCAGCGATCTGCGCGGTATGATCGGCCGAACCGTCATCGATCACCACTACTTTCTCGACGTGCGGACGCGCCTTGGTGACGACATCAGCGATAGAATTCGCCTCGTTGAAAGCGGGGATCAGCGCAATGGCTCGGTCAGTCATGAAAGGTCGTCGTAGGAGCGCGCTTCTGCGCGCGATTGTCCTGATCGCGCTTGGAAAGGCGCTCCTACACCGCCAACCCCGCGCGCGTCGGCGGGCGGAACGCCGAACGCCGTCGTGGTCGCCAACAGACGGTCTTCCTCGATGTCCCAAAGGTTGTGAAACAAGAACCACTGTTCGCTGTGCTGGCGGATAACCCGCTCCAGCGCCTGCGCGATTCGCCGCATGACGTCGGTCATCGACTCGCGCGCTTTGTCTGTCCAGATCGGCTCTTCGACGACGTAGGCGAACGTGTCGTCGGGCCGACGAATCATGAAGATCGGCACGATCGGCGCGCCTGTGGTCAGCGCCAGTTTGGCCGGTCCGCTGGGAAGCCGCGCGGGCTGACCGAAAAACTCCACCGTTTCGCGCGAGCCTGTGAAATCACGGTCGCCGACCAGGGCGATGGCCTCGTTGCGGCGCAAGGCGGCCAGACACTCGCGCGCGGCGTGGCCCAGCGGAATCGGATTCAGCCGCCGCTCGATCCGCTGCCGCTGGTACAATTCGTTCAGCTTGGCATCGGGTTGCTGAAGGACGACCGCATGGATCTTATAGCCGTGGGCCGCGAGTGCGGCGGCACCGAGTTCCCAGTTGCCCAGATGAGCGCTGAGGATGATGACCCCTTTGCCGTGCTCCAGCGACTCGTCGAGCACCCTGCGGACGTTGCCGAAGTCGATGAGCCGATTCATCCGCTCAGGATCGAGGCGCAAGAACTGGAAGAAATCGACGAGGTACTTGGCGAAGTTCAGAAAGTTCTCGCGCGCCAACGCCCGCAACGCACGCTGCGTAAGCGAGATGCCGCTGTACTGATGGATTCGTTGGAGATTGGCGATGACGCTTTCCCGCCCGCGACGGTCGAAAAGCACATACAAATCCGCAATGCGTCGCGCCAAGCCGTAGCCCACTTTCCGGGGCAGTAGCCGCGAGATGTACTCGGCCGACTTTAGCTGCAGATACTTCACGCGCCTCCTGGAGTCGCTGCAAAGACCGCGTCTCGTTTGGCCGCGAGCACGCGGAGAATCGCCTCAGCGGCACGATCGGCAGCTTGCGGACGACTCAACGTCCGTGCGGCCTCCCTCATGCGGCGCAACTTTTCGGGATTGCGGAAAAACTCATCCACGTACAGCATCACGTCGTTGGCGTTTCCCGCTTCCACGGCCACGTTTTGCGAAAGCAGGAACTCGGTGTTCTTGGCTTCCTGACCGGGGATTGGGTTGATGATGATCATCGGCAACTGCTTGACCAGCGCTTCCGCCGCGGTAATCCCTCCGGGTTTGGTGACGACCATCTCGGCGATACTCATCAACTCATGCACATTTTCCACGAATCCTAAAATGGTCGTGTGGTGGCGGAGTTTCCGACCTTTCCGCGAGAGGCGTTCCTTGAGTTCATCATTTTTGCCCGTGACACCGATGATGTCGAATGGCTGCGGAAGTTTGTCGAGTTTGCGGATCACCGACTTCATCGGGCCGAGCCCGAGGCTGCCACCCATGACGAGAACCTTGGGCAGGTCCGGCTTCAGGCCGAGAGTCTTCAGTACCGCCGCCTTATCCACCGGGCTGGTGAATTTTTCGCCCACCGGAAGGCCGTGTGCTTTGATGCGTTCGGGCGGGACGCCTTGGGAGATCAACGTCTGCTTGGTCTCTTCGCTGGGAGCGATGTAGAGATCGACTTTTTCGTGAGCCCAATAGCGATGCGCCACGAAGTCGGTGAGCACCCCGACCAGAGCGGGTGAGTCGTTGCCGGTGGCCTGTTTCCACGACGCGATGACGCCGCACGCGAACGCCTGGGTGCACACCGCCGCATCGGGTTGAAAATCCGCCAACACCCTTTGCAGCTTCTTCGAGTTGCCGCGATTGAGCAGCTCGCGGATTTTCGCCGTGCGCTCCTTGAACTCCGGGTTGTCGTACATGAACTCCCAGATTTCTGGCGCTGCCTTGAGGATGGTCAAGTAAGCCTTGAGCGTGACCTTCGACAACACTGGATTGGTGTGACTGAACGAATCCAGCAACATCGTCTGGACACTGGGATCAAGTTGACGCGCCGCGTCGTCAATTGCCACAGCAGCCGCGTAATGCCCCGAATGCTTTGTCAGATACAGGAAAAGAATCCGTTGTGTCATCCCCACCATCTCTCGTTACAAGCCAGCATACAAAACGCGCAAACCACTGGTCAAACAAACTATTTCCCATACTATTTTCTTGCCCCAAGGTGGGTGCATAAAAGATGTATGCATGTGGCAATGCTCACATGAACCGTTCCTCACCAGAATCCGGCGCTGACAGTAGTCACTTGACGTCGAGGCGCTTGGCCCGCAACACGCTCTGAAACATTTTGGGCCAAGGAATCCCGTTGGTGGCGGCGATCTTCACCGTGCCGCTGTTGATCCGCGGCTTGGGCACCGAACGCTACGGCACGTTGAACCTGGCGTGGATGCTTATTGGCTATTTCAGCCTGTTTGATTTCGGGCTGAGTCGCGCGCTGATTAAACTGGTTGCCGAGAAACTAGGCACGGAACAGCAGTGGGAACTGCCGTCGCAAGTTTGGACAGCGCTGCTCATGATGTTTGGGTTGGCAACGCTGGGAGGCCTGATCATGTGGTTGGCGGTTCCCTGGCTGGTGCACGACATCCTCAAGATCCCGCCGGCCCTGCAACCCGAGTCAATGCGCGCCTTCTCTTTACTTGCAGCCACCCTGCCAATCATTATCACCGATGCAGGACTCAGCGGCGTGTTGGCGGCGCACCAGCAGTGTGGCAAGATTAACGCCGTCGCAATCCCCATGCGAATCTTCACGTTTGTAGGGCCGTTGCTGGCGCTAGGTTTCTCGCGCAGTTTGGTGGCTGTGACGGCGGTGCTGATTGCAGGACGCCTGGTCGCATGGATCGCCAATTGGTCGCTCTGTTTTCGCGTCGTGCCCGCGTTGCGGCAACGCCCCGCGCCGACGCGGCGCGTGGCGGTACGGCTGCTGCAGTTGGGAGGCTGGATGACAGTCAGCATCGTGATATCGCCCGTGATGGTGTCGTTGGATCGTTTCCTGATCGCAGCACTGGTCTCGGTAGCCGCCGTGGCCTACTACGCCACGCCGTACAGCATGATCACCAAACTGTGGACGATTCCCGCGGCGCTGGTCGGCACATTGTTCCCTGCATTCGCCAGCGACTTTGTGCAGCACCGCGACCGCACGGCGCGCGTTTTCGAAAAGGGGAGCCGCTACTTGTTTTTGTGCCTATTTCCAATGAGCCTGCTGATTGTGACGTTAGCGCGTGAAGGGCTCGGCGTCTGGTTGGGCGCCGAGTTTGCCTCGAACAGCACAGCGGTGCCGCAGTGGTTGACGGTCGGCGTGCTCATCAATAGTCTCGCGCAGATTCCGTTTGCGTTGATCCAAAGCGCTGGCAGAGCCGATCTGACAGCAAAGCTGCATTTGGTCGAGTTGCCGTTCTATCTGGCGGCAGTGTATTGGCTGATTGAGATGCGCGGCATCGAAGGAACTGCGATGGCTTGGACGGCCCGTGTGGCCGTTGACGCTTGCATTCTTTTTGCGATGGCTGCGCGGCTGCTGCCGACGCCGGGATCGACCACGGCCACGTGAATCGTGTCCTGCGGGAAACAGCGGTAGCACACCAGCAACGCGAACGCCGCCGCGCGGATGTCGCCGCTGGGAATCTCGTGTGTGACGTCCACCACCGCGGCCTGCGGGTTGATGCCGAGAATCACACCATTCATGCTGCCCACAAACCAGTCGGCCGTGCCGAAATCGGTCGTCAACGTAATGATGTTCATTACCTGATATCCCGTATCTTATACTACTCGCCCCGGGTCGCAGCCAAGACCTGTTCCACCCACCGGGGCGCCCATTCTCGCAACGAGTACGTCACCTCCACAAACGCGCGTCCCCGCTCGCCCATCGCCTCCCGTTTGTCGGGATGGTCTGCCAGCCACCGAATCTTTTCGCGCCACTCTTCGAGAGTTCGCGCCAGCACCCCTCCCCCACTCCGCTCAATCATCTTACGCTGCACGCCCACCGGCGAGCCAACCACCGGAATCCCACACGCCAGGTACTGCAGCGTTTTCAACCCGCATTTCCCGCGTTCCCACTCCGTGTCGGCCAACGGCGCCAGCCCAATATCCATCGCCTGCACCTGTGCCACTTCGCGTTCCAGACTCCAGCGCTCGAATGCACACGCAAACGACGGCGCCTGCGAAGACACCACATTCACCCGAAATCCCACAGGCGACTCCAACACAGGCCGCAACGCCTCCAAATACTTCAGTGTAGTTCGTGAGCCGATCCATCCCACCACTGGCGGGGCGGCCGGCGACCTGTGCATAGCCGGCGTGAACCTCCGCGTGTCCACCACTGTTGGCATTACCAGCACGCGCCGGGCAAACCGTCGCGCATACTCCGCCAGAAATTCATTGCCTGCAAACGCCGTCCGACTCACCCGCAGAATCCGCTCCGTCGCGCCGCCAAACAATGCATCGTCGAAATCATAGATAATCCGCGGGTGCGTCAGCCGCCAGCGCAGCGCGTCCAGCTGGAAAAACTTCTTTTGGATAAACACCGCGTCGAACTCGGCCATCCGCTTCAAATCCAGTCGGCGCCGTAGAAACATTTGTGGCAAAAACCAGGCCTTGTCGAGTTGCGATCCGCCGAAATGCGCCGCGTATTCAGCATCCCAAACCGCCGGCGACACTTCATACTGCACGCCCGACTCCTCCAGTGCCGGCAGGAATTGATAAACCCGCAGGCGGCTCGCCGGTCCCAATGCGGTCGTTTGCGTCACAAAAAGCACCCTCATCCCGCCGCCGCCTTCCGATAGACTACCAATGTCTGGCTGGCCGTGCGCTCCCAAGTGAACTCCTTGGCGCGGGCCATGCCGTTCTGGCGAAGCGATTCGCGTTGCGCCGGATCGTCCAGCAACTCGCTCAGCGTCGCCGCCCACGATTCCTCATCGGTCGGATCCAACATCACCGCCGCATTCCCGACCACCTCGGGAAAGCACGAAACATTCGCGGCCACCACCGGCGCCTCACAAGCCATCGCCTCCAGCAACGGAAGCCCGAACCCTTCGTACAACGACGGCATCGCCACCACCGCCGCGCCGGCGTACAGCGCCGGCAACTGGTCATCGCTCACGTACCCCAGCAAATGGACACGCGGTGTGCGGTCCGCCTCCGCCTCGATCTCCTCCCACAGCCAGCCGCGTTGGCCCGCGATCAGCAACTCCACCGGCTCGCGCCGCCTCTCGCAGAGGCGCTTGAAGGCGCGGATCAGCATCGTGTAATTCTTCCGCGGCTGCAACGTACCCACACTCAGAATGTATGGCGCAGTTCTCACCGCAGGTGCAACGTCAGGTCGAAACAACTCGTGATCGACACCGTGATGCACGACATCGATCCGCTCGTCAGGAGCGCCAAGCAACTCGCAAAGGTCACGCTTTGTCGATTCGGAGACCGCTATGATGCGGTCGGCCCGCCGTACTGCGTTGCGGGTGAACCAGACCAGTCGCTGTCGGTGCAATGGCTTGAAGGTTTCGGGAAACTTTAGAAAAGCCAGATCATGGATCGTCACCACTGTCTTGCACGGCGCGAGGGCGGGCAGCTTGTGCCCCGGCACGTGGAGCACGTCGAACGGGCGCCGCATAGCCAGCGCCAGCGGCAGGCGCGCTTGTGACCAGACGGTCCGGTTGACCGGACAGCGCAGCGCGACCAGTTTTGCCGCGCCGGTTTTCACACCGTGGCCGTGCCGCAGGAACGCGGTGATCTCCGCGCCGTTCAACGCGCCCAACAGGCCGCGGACGTAGCGGCCCGTGCCCGTCAGCGGCTCGAACCCGGCTTCAAACGCATCCAGTGCGATCCTCATGCCACAGAAAAGAGTTTCAAATCGCTGGCAGCTTTGCAATGCTGAAACCACTATGACGAAGTTGCCCTTGACCCAGGAAAACGTGCAAGCGATCCGCGCAGCGTCACCGTGCCACGGGATGTTGCACCTCGCGCTGATCGCGGCGCTGCAGCCGCAGCGGGTCTTGGAAATCGGCAGCGGGTTCGGTCGCTCGACGCTGTTCCTTGCGCTGGGGCTGCATGGGTTGGGTGGACGGCGCGTGCTGGACAGCGTGGATATCGATCAGCGCGTAGCTCAGGCAGCCATGGAACGGTTCGACACCACACCGGTGGAGGTCAATTTGTATGAACGACGTTCGGATGAATTCTTCGCCCGGTGCCAGGAACCCTACGACTACATTTTCATCGATGGCGACCACGGCTACGCCGGATTCAAAGCCGATTTTGAGGCCGCGCGGGAACACCTGAGTAAGCGCGGGATCATTGTGTTTGACGATGCGCTGTTTCACGACATGGCCAACGTGCTGCGCGATCTTGCCGTGCCCTGCTGCCTCCTCGACTACGAGACCGGCTTCGGTCTTTACACGAAGACGCTCGAACTGCGAAACCTCTACACCGCGCCGCTGATCCGGTCGCAGCAGGATGTCAATCCCACTGTCGCCTTCGAGGTCGCCGCCTTTCGGCGCGCCTACCGCGTGGCGCGTGCGCTGATTCCGTTGTCGGTTTTCCTCAGTCGCACCAAGCGACGCCTGAAGAAGCTACTGGGAGTCCGTGCCCGTGAATGACGTGCCGCCGCGTTTGTCGGCCATCATTCCAAGTTTCAACACTGCCGAGTTGACCCTTGCCTGCCTCCAGAGCATCCTCGCCAAACACTGGCGATTCGCGCTGGAGTTGATTGTGGTGGACAACGCCTCTGCCGACGGTTCGCCCACGCGGATCGCGGAGCGCTTTCCCAACGTGCGGCTCATCCAACTCCCGCGCAATCTCGGCTACGGCGCGGCCTGCAACGCTGCCGCGGCCCAAGCCACTGGCGATTTTTTGCTGTTTCTCAACAGTGACACGGAAGTACAGGAGGGCGCATTGGACGCACTGCTGCGGACGTTCGGGGAGTTCCCCGAAGCTGCCGCCGTCGCCTGCCACGAGGTTGCGCCGACTGGCGAGACCGTAATGGGCTGCCGGTCGCATCACACGTTACGCTCCGCCATCAGTTTCCTCAGTGGCTACCGGCTGTTCTGCCGCGAAGGCAACCGCTGCCGGATCGTTGACTGGGACCGGCGGAGCGACCGTTGGGTGGACAACGTCACCGGGTTCGCCTGGGCCATCCGCCATGAGATGTTTGACAAGCTCGGCGGCTTTGACGAGCGGCTGTTTCTATACTGCGAGGAAGAGGACATGGCGTTGCGGCTGCGGCAACTCGACGGACGCATCCGCTACGTTGCCGCGGCGCGGATCGTGCACCTCGGCGCACGCAGCAGCCGCGACTTGGGACACTTGGGCCGGCGGAAACGCTGGCTCAGAAGTTTCGTCTACCTGCGCGAGAAACACGGACACTCGGTCAGTCCGGTCTTGGACTACCTGGTTCTGTATCCGTTTCTGCTGCTGTGGTGGCTAGGGAGCCGCGCCAAGAAGACCACACGCAC
>JBEKFI010000008.1:0-54852 GCA_050013395.1 Verrucomicrobiia bacterium
CAAGCGGGGCGAGGAGATCTCCCCTCTCCCTTCCCAAGGGAGAGGGTCAGGGTGAGGGTTCGAGCAGTGACACACTGTGGGTTGTTTAAGCGCATCGTGAATAATCCGGGTTAGAATGTCCGATGAAGGCAATGCTGTTGCAGAAACCGCTGCCGGCAGAAGAGTCGCCACTGGAGCTGGTCGAACTTCGCCCACCCGAACCTGCCGCTGATCAAGTTCTGCTCCGCGTGCGGGCCTGCGGCATCTGCCATACCGATTTGCACACCGTCGAAGGTGAGATCGCCGCCAAATTGCCCATTGTGCCTGGGCACCAAATCGTCGGTGTCGTGGAGAAGCTCGGTGCCGACGTGCACGACTTCGCGATCGGCGAATGCGTTGGCGTGCCGTGGCTGTATCGCGCCTGTGGTGAATGCGAGTTCTGTCGGAGCGACCGCGAGAATCTTTGCGAGCGAGCGCAGTTCACAGGATTCCATGTGAACGGTGGCTACGCAGAGTTCGCTGTTGCGCCGGCTGCGTTCGCGGTGAGATTGCCCGATCATCCTGCTGACGCTCAAATCGCGCCGCTGCTGTGCGCGGGCATTGTCGGCTATCGCGCCTTACGTTTCAGCAACGTGCGCCCGCAGCAGCGGCTGGGCTTGTACGGGTTCGGCGCGTCGGCGCACATTGTGATCCAAATTGCGCTCCACTGGAATTGCGAAGTGTTTGTGGCCACGCGCGGCGAGGGACATCAGCAACTCGCGAAAAAGTTGGGCGCGGCCTGGGTGGGGCGTGCGGAAGAAGTTCCCGATGCCGCCCTTGACTCCGCGGTGATGTTCGCGCCGACCGGGGCACTCGTGCCCGAGGCGCTGCGTGCGCTGCGGAAAGGCGGCACGCTGGTCTTGGCGGGCATCTACATGACGCCGATTCCCGAGATGAAGCACGAGTTGCTTTACCACGAGCGCATCGTGCGCTCCGTCGCGAACGCGACACGTGATGACGCGCGTCAACTGATGCGACTCGCGGGCGAGATTCCGTTGCGGACGGAAGTCGAAACATTTCCGCTGGGAGACGCCAATCGGGCACTGGCCGCGCTGAAGCACAGCCAGATTCGTGGGGCCGGGGTGCTCGTGGTAAGCTGACATCCATGAAACCGGTCATTGCCATCACACCGGAAGCAATCAAGCTTTCTCGTGCAGACGGGCGCGGCGCATTTTGCGGCGTGCCCTACTCGCAGGCGGTCGAGGCGGCGGGCGGCGTGCCGTTCATCCTGCCGCTCACGCGCGACACGAAAGCGATCGAACGCTTTTTGACATTGTGCGACGGCTTCCTGTTGACGGGCGGAGGCGACATGGCGGAGGCGTCGGGCGCGTACGGTCGGAAGTTGACGGCGCGCGAACGCCAGACGCTGTCGAGTGTGGACGCGGAGCGCGATGAGTTGGAGTTGTGTCTGGTGCGCCGGCTCATGGAGGAAGACATACCGGTCCTCGGGATTTGCCGGGGCATTCAGGTGATGAACGTGGCGCTTGGCGGAACGTTGCTCGCCGATATCGCTCTTCGCCAGCCCGATGCGCTGCCGCATCGAAATCCGAAACCGGATGCGTTGGCCCATCGCGTCGAGTGGGAATCAGATTCGCGCCTGAAGAAGGCTCTCGCCAACGGGTGCGAACGGGTGAATACGAGCCATCATCAGGCACTGGACGTCGTGGCTTCCGCGTTCAAAGTGGTGGCACGGACGAGCGACGGGATTGTCGAGGCCGTGGAAAATTCTCAAGTGCGATTGATGTGGGGCGTGCAGTTTCATCCCGAGCGACTGCTGCAGGTTGCGCCGCAATTCCTGCGGCTTTTTGAGGCACTCGTGAACGAGGCGCGACGCCGCTAACTTTTGGCGGGCGCAGGCGCGGGCACCGGCGCCGGCGTGGGCTCAGCTTCTGGTGCTTCCACAGGCTCAGGCTGTTGCTCGCGACTGCGGAGGCGGCCAAAGTTGACCCGCTCGCTGCGGATCAGCGCAGAAACCCAGCTTTGATACATCGCTTGGCGATCGCGCTGGAGAACCTGCTGCGCGAAATCCGCCTTATCCTTCTCAAACTCCGCAGGCTCGGGCGGCTTGCGATCCTTGAGATGGAAAAACAATCCGCCGTTCTCAGTGGCAATGAATTCGCTGACGGTGTTGGTCGCCATGCCGAGTGCGGTTTGCTGGATTCGACTTGCGGCTGGAGAATCGAGTTTTTCGTCGGAGAGGGTGAACGGCCCGGGCGACTCGATTTTCAGTTTCAGTTCCGCGCACGCCTGGTCGAAGGTCTTGCCTTCCGCAATCAGTTTCTTCACCTGTGCAAGTGCGTCCTCGCCCTGCTTGACAGTGGCCTCGTAAGTTTTCTGCCGCTCAAGCTGGTCGATCACCTCTCCCTTGACCTGCTCGAACGGCGGGATCTCGCTCGGTTTTGCCGCCAAATACTCCAGAACGTAATAGCCATCTTCGCCCGGCACGGGATCGCTGAACGCGATTTCAGGCGTCAACGCGAAGGCCGCCTGGTTAAACTGCGGCCCTGCCTGAATCCCCGGCACTTTGCCGCGCAGGCTGAAAAACTCCGTCTCCTGCGGCGTGATGCCGGACGCGGAGCACAGCTTCGCAAAATCCGGTTTCGCAGCGCCGGGCTCTTGAACAAGCTTGACGGTCAACTCGGTGGCGCGGTCCTGCGCCAGCCGATCGGCGCGCAGCTTGAGCAGATCTTCCCTGACTTTATCTTTGACGGCGTCGAGCGGCTTCGCGACGTTGTTGGTGTCCGCGTACCCCGTCTTGTTGCGCTCGTAGAACTCCGCGATGTCCGAGTCGGTGATCTTCACGGACTTCTTTTCTTCCGTGATCGCGAAATAGGCGTAGCGCACTTTGACTTGCTTCGGAACGCGGTACGCCTCTTTGTTCTTCTCGAAGAACGCCTTGGCTTCGTCCTCCGCCACGGTGACGGGCACGGCATTGCTGGCCGCATTGAATGCCACCAGTTCAATCCAGAGCTTCTCATGCAGGGGCGCGTACGCCAAGATCACTTCCTGAGGTGTGACCTTCACTGCGGCGACGATCAGCATCTCAAGCTGTGCCAGCATCAGTTGTTCGCGCATGATCTGCTCAAATTGCGCCTCGCTGATCCCGCGTGTATTCAGGAAGATCATGAACCGCCGGTACCGATCGGGATCAAATTGCCTGGCTTCGTTCAGGAAAAACGGCTGGCTGCGAATCTGCTGGATCACATCGCTGTCGGGCACACGAACGCCCAACTCCCGTGCCTTGCGGAACTCCAGCATTCGTACGACGGCCTGCTGTTTCACGGCGTCCTCGAACTCCGCCGTGTGCGGCAACTCGCGGCCGGTGTTGATGGTGTTGACGATGTACCAAGCCACCACCGCACTGCGAGCCTGCTGGTACTCCACGGCATTCACCGGCTTGCCCTGCACCGTCGGCAAATCCGCCTCCTGACGCGCCGACGTGCCGCTCGTCGTCGTGAACAACGCGATGAAGCTCGGAATCAGGATGAGCATCAAGATGGCCAAAATCCAGCGCGAATTCTTTCGAAACCATTCACCGTGAGCAATAAACATTGTGTAGTTCCCTGTAAAGCATCGGGAGGATACCCGCCACACGCAGCATCGTCAAATGCCAAAATCGCTGGTAGGATCATTGCGAAAAGCATGAAAACTGTAGCTGATCCGAACATCCCGTTCGTTCGCGAAGCGTTTTCCGCGCTGGGTGAAATCCAGTTTGTGGCCGGCCGCCAGATCAACGCGTCCGCAGTTCGCGACGCCGACATGCTGCTGGTGCGCTCGGTCACGTCTGTGAACGCGGCGTTGCTGGACAACAGCAAAGTGAGATTCGTCGCCACCGCCACTATCGGGACGGATCACGTTGACCAGGCATACCTTTACGAACGCGGCATCGGCTTCGCCAGCGCCGACGGCAGCAACGCCAATTCGGTTGCCGAGTACGTCGTCACCGCGATGCTGGAAATCGCGCATCGAAACCAATTTCGCCTGCGTGACAAAGCGCTCGGCGTCGTCGGCGTCGGCAACGTCGGCCGGCGCGTTGTTCGCTACGCCGAAGCGCTCGGGATGCGCGTTCTGCAAAACGATCCGCCGCGTGAACGTGCCGAGGTAGGGCGCGACCGCCGGGCGCGCCGCGAGGGGGACGGACAGCCCGGCGGTCTGTCCCTACCACAATTCGCTTCTCTGGAACGTCTCCTCGCCGAAGCAGACATCATCACGCTCCATGTTCCGCTGACGCGCGTAGGGCAAGCCTCCAGCTTGCCCAACTTCCTTCCCGAGGACGCCACGTTTCATTTGTTCGACAAGGACATCCTCGCGGCTCTGGAGCTGCGCAAGCCCATCCTCATCAACACCGCGCGTGGCGCCGTCGTGGACAATCAGGCGCTACTGGAAGCCATCGTGACGAAGAAGCTGAGCGGCGTCGTGCTGGACGTTTGGGAGAACGAGCCGAACATTAGGGCCGATTTGCTTGCCGCCGTTGACCTCGGCACAGCGCACATCGCGGGTTACAGCTTCGATGGCAAGCTCAACGGCACGCAGATGATTTATCGGGCCGTGTGCGGCTTTTTCGGGATGAAACCGACATGGGAACCGGCTCTGCCGCCGCCGCCAGTCCCGCATCTGGAAGCGACCGCTGGCGCAGGCGAGGACGACGAAGACGTGTTGCGGCGCGTCATCAAGCACGTTTACGACATCACTGCCGATGACGCCGCGTTGCGGAAGAGCGTCCGCGCCCCCGATGAAATCGGGGCAAGCTTCGACAAATCGCGTGCCGAGTATCCCGTCCGGCGCGAGTTCTTCAACACGGAGTTGACGCTGCGCGGCGCAGGCGAGTCGCTGAGACAGAAAACTGCGGCTTTGGGGTTCCGGTTATAGCCACGACGACGGGTGCGCACGGATATTCACGGATTCTGTCGTGGGCTTGCCCGCCGCAGCCTCGGCGAAAGCAGGTAGGGACGGATCCCATATAATAATTGTCGCCGTTCAAAGGCTCTATTAAAGGCGGAAATCAACGCAGCAGGTATCTTGTTCCCTTCGTACAGCAACATTAGTTCGTATATTTTCACATAACACATCTCAATGAGAGATGGATTGTCCACTGTCGCCACAAAACTCTCAAACAGGGACGCATAGCTTGGCAGCCTCAAATCTGCATACAGGCAATGCAGAAGAAACTGCTTGAATGCGTTGTTGGTAGTCATCGGCGCTACCGGAGTAGGCGATGTCTCCAGTGACAAAGACGACGTCGGGCTTAATAGCGAGCTGCTCCACGTCCTGAAAAAAACACTTAGCCCGCAGCTCAAATTCCTTCACTGTTTTCCGGCGAGCGTGAAGATCGGCAATGTGGGCAATTTGGATTGCATGCACGTTGTTCACCTCTGTTTCCGACCGTATTTAACGAAATGCTAAAACTCCACGACGACATCCTTACCGAACTGTTTTCCCGCGACTTCGGTCGCAAGCCTTACGGTTGTCTTCTTCAGCACGTTGTTAAGGTTGGTATAGACGAGCCAACAACCCGGTAAGGCTTCGCGGAACTCGCGCAGGTCCGGGCGGTCGGGATAAAGTTCTTCTGGTGTGCGGGCGAAGCCGAGTCGAACGAGACGCCGCTGTCGTCTGTGGCCTTGGTAGATGCGGTTCATTGCCATTGCCTACGTTTGCCTCACTCCCGATAGCTCTGCATTTGAACTGCGCACATAAAATGTGTAGCCGATAAGGGCGCAGAACTCAAGGATGACATCTTCCGTGCAGCCGCGCCGTTTCATGCGCCAAAACCCTCTGTGTTTCCTTTGTGGGCAGGTGGGACACGTTGGCGCGGGTGGCACAGTCAGTGGGTTCTCATGAGACGTTGGACTGAGACATGGCACACTGACCGAAATCGGTGCGAAAACCTTAACCCTCTGTTGCCGCGAATGTTGCAGAATGTGTCCAACACGTGGCACGGGCGTAGCTAAACAACAGGCGGCGTTCTGCGCTCAAAAGGAGCTTTGATTCAAATGGCTAAAGTCCTCGGTATCGATTTAGGCACAACCAACTCATGCATGGCGGTGATGGAAGGCGGCGAGCCGGTGGTTGTCCCGAACGCGGAAGGCGGACGAACTACTCCATCAATCGTCGCGTTCACAAAGTCCGGCGAAAGACTTGTCGGCCAAGCGGCCAAGCGGCAGGCCGTGGTCAATCCGAAGAACACGGTTTATTCCATCAAGCGGTTCATGGGCCGAAAGTATGACGAGGTCGAGCTGGAACGCAAGCGCGTGCCGTTCGAAGTAGTGCGCGCCTCCAACGGCGATGCACACGTCCGTGTGAAGGTCGGCGACGAGGACAAGACGCTGACGCCACCGGAAATTTCCGCGATGATTCTAGCGAAGATGAAGGCCGACGCCGAAGCGTATCTCGGCGAGAAGATTGAGAAGGCCGTCGTCACCGTCCCCGCTTACTTCAACGACTCGCAGCGGCAAGCCACCAAGGACGCAGGACGCATCGCGGGCCTCGATGTTTTGCGCATTATCAACGAACCCACCGCTTCCTCGCTGGCCTATGGTCTCGACAAAAAGAAGGACGAGCACATCGCCGTGTACGACTTGGGTGGTGGCACGTTCGATATCTCGCTGTTGAGCATCGGCGATGGCGTCTTCGAAGTGCTGGCCACCAACGGCGATACGCATCTCGGTGGTGATGATTTCGACGAGCGTGTGATGAACTGGATCATTGACGATTTCAAGAAAGAGACCGGGGTCGATCTCAAGAAGCAAGCCGACGCCCTTCAGCGGATCAAGGAGGAAAGCGAGAAGGCCAAAATCGCGTTGTCCAGCGCGATGGAATACGAAATCAATCTGCCGTTCATCACCGCTGACGCGACGGGGCCGAAGCACATCGTCAAGAAACTTACACGCGCCAAACTCGAACAGCTTTGCGACGAACTGATCGAGCGGACGATCGGACCAGTTCAAGCCTGTCTGCGTGACGGCAAGCTGGACATTTCCAAAGTGAATGAACTGGTGCTCGTCGGCGGCATGACGCGCATGCCGAAGGTCATCGAGACCGCGGGCAAGCTCATCGGCAAAGCGCCGCATCAGGGCGTCAACCCCGACGAAGTTGTTGCGGTCGGCGCGGCCATCCAAGGCGGCGTCCTCACGGGCCAGGTCAAACAGGACATTGTGCTGCTCGACGTGACGCCATTGTCGCTTGGCATCGAGACGCTGGGCAACGTGTTCACCGTGCTGATCCCGCGCAACACGACGATTCCGACCCGTAAGAGCGAGATCTTCTCCACGGCGGCGGACAGTCAGACAAGCGTCGAGGTGCACGTGTTGCAGGGCGAACGCTCGATGGCGCGAGACAATAAGACGATTGGCCGCTTCCATCTCACGGACATTCCGCCTGCGCCGCGCGGTGTGCCGCAGATCGAGGTGACTTTCGACACCGATGCCAACGGCATCCTGCACGTCAGCGCCAAAGACCTCGGCACAGGCAAGTCGCAGAACATCACCATCACCGCGTCGAGCGGCTTGAACAAGGACGAAGTCGAGAAAATGCGCCATGAGGCGGAATCGCATGCCGAGGAGGACAAGAAGCTGCGCGAGAAGGTGGAGTTGCGCAATCGGTGCGATGCGCGGGTGTACGAGACGGAAAAACTGATGAAGGAACACAAGGACATCATCAGCGGCGACCAGAAGCCGAAACTGGATGCGGCGATTGAGAAGGTCAAGGATGCCTTGAAGCGCGAAGATTTCGACGCGATGAAGGACGCTGAGGAGAAGCTGACCGAAGTATGGCACGGCGTGTCGTCGGAGATTTACTCGAAGGTCCGCGACAAGGCCGGCGCGACGCCGTCGGGCGGCGAGGGCAAGACGGAAGAGCCGACCAAGAAGTCCAGCAAGGAAGGCGAGGTCGTGGACGCTGACTTCGAGATGGTGGACGAAGACTAGAAGAAGTGAAGTTTGTAGCGGCGCTCCCTGCCCCGAAGGCTTTCGGGGTGAACGAGCGCCGATTGTCGGGAACGGAGAGAAGCGACGGTCATAGACCGCCGGTACAATAACTCAAAAAGAAGGAGTCAGAAGAACCATGAACGTGAAACCATTGGGCGATCGGGTGCTGGTGCAACTGATCGAGAAGGAAGAAGCGAAGAAGGGCGGGATCATCATCCCTGATAGCGCAAAAGAGAAGCCACAAGTCGGAAGGGTGATTGCCTTGGGAACGGGCAAGCGGGACGAGGACGGCAAGCTCATTCCGTTTGAAGTCAAGAAGGGCGATCGCGTGTTTGTCAGTAAGTACCTGAGTAATCCTATCGACCTCGAAAGCAAAGAGTACTATCTCGTGCCCCAAGACGACATCCTCGGCATCATTGAAGGCTAACCCAGAAATAGAAGGAGCAAATTATTATGGCTGCAAAACAACTGAGATTCGATGAGGACGCACGCAAGTCGTTGTTGCGCGGCGTCGAGAAATTGAGCCGCGCCGTCAAGGTCACGCTCGGCCCGAAAGGCCGCAACGTGGTGCTCGACAAGAAATTTGGTTCGCCCACGATCACCAAGGACGGCGTGACGGTGGCGAAGGAAATTGAACTGGAAGATCCGTGGGAAAACATGGGGGCGCAGATGGTGCGCGAAGTCGCCAGCAAGACCAGCGATGTCGCGGGCGACGGCACGACCACGGCGACGGTATTGGCTGAAGCGATTTATCGCGAAGGCTTGCGCAACGTGACAGCGGGCGCCAACCCGATGGCGCTGCAACGCGGCATCAGCAAGGCTGTGGAGCGCGCTGTTGAGGAGCTGAACAGGATCAGCAAGAAGGTCAAAGACCGCAGCGAGATCATGCAGGTCGCGACCATTTCCGCCAACGGCGACAAGACGATTGGCAACATCATCGCCGACGCGATGGACAAGGTGGGCAAGGACGGCACGATCACCGTCGAGGAAGCGAAGAGCATCGAGACCACACTCGACGTTGTCGAAGGCATGCAGTTTGACAAGGGCTATCTCTCGCCCTACTTCGTCACCAGCGCCGAGACGATGGAAGCCGTGCTCGAAGACGCGTATGTCTTGATCCATGAGAAGAAGATCAGCAGCCTGAAGGATCTGCTCCCGTTGCTGGAAAAGGTTGCCAAGCTCGGCAAGCCGTTGTTGATCATCGCCGAGGAAGTCGAAGGCGAAGCGCTCGCCACCCTCGTCGTCAACAAACTGCGTGGCACGATTCAAGCCTGCGCCGTCAAAGCCCCTGGCTTCGGCGATCGCCGCAAAGCGATGATGGAAGACATCGCCATCCTCACCGGCGGCAAGTTCCTTAGCGAAGACCTCGGCATCAAGCTCGAGAAGGTGGAACTGGACGACCTTGGCCGCACCAAGAAGGTCGTCATAGACAAGGATAACACCACGATCGTCGAGGGCGCTGGCAAGCAGAGCGATGTTCAGGGCCGCATCAACCAGATCCGCAAAGCCATCGAGGAAACAACCAGCGACTACGACCGCGAGAAGTTGGAGGAACGGCTCGCGAAGCTCGCGGGTGGCGTGGCCGTGATTCATGTCGGCGCGGCGACCGAGACCGAGATGAAGGAAAAGAAGGCGCGCGTAGAAGACGCGTTGCATGCGACCCGCGCGGCCGTCGAGGAAGGCATTGTGCCCGGCGGCGGTGTGGCGTTGATCCGTTGCCTACCCGTGCTCGAGGATCTGAGGCTCAAGGGCGACGAAGCGATCGGCGCGCAAATCGTGCTGCGCGCTCTGGAAGAGCCGCTGCGGCAATTGGCCAACAACGCCGGCTGGGAAGGCTCGTTGGTCGTCCAGGAAGTCAAATCCCGCAAAGGCTGGGATGGCTTCGACGTCGAGAAGTTGGAGTACACCGACATGGGCAAGGCGGGCATCATTGACCCGACCAAGGTCACGCGGTTCGCATTGCAGAACGCGTCCAGCATCGCGGGCTTGTTGTTGACGACCGAATGCTGCGTCACCGAAGTGCCGGAGAAGGAAAGGGAAAAAGGTCCCGGCCCCGGCGGCTACGGCGGCGGCATGGACTACTAAGTCGTACCAGAAGTTCGTCGTCGGTAGGGGCAGCGGGAGAAGCTGCCCCTACCGTGCCGTGCAAAATAGGGCTTGTAATCGCAGCCCATTTGGTCAAAATTACCCGCTCTTTACCAGATGAAAAGCAAATACCTTGATCCTGCCATGCAACAAGTCCCCAACCCTGAGCTATTAATCAATCTTGTTTCCAGACGAGTCCGCCAATTGACGCAGGGACACCAGCCCCTCACTCAGACCGATGCGAAAATGGATTTTGCCGACATAGCCTTGAAGGAAATCAGCGAAGGCAAGATCGCGTACGAAATTCATTCCAGCCCGGACGGCACCGATAGCGAGAGCAAAGAAATCTGATGGTAGGACGGGCGTCTCGCCCGCGTCTTGCGACAAGTAGGGCGAGCGTTACGCTTGTCTGACGTGTTTTGTGACGGGCCTGACGCGCTGCGGCCGAGTTTCTCCTAGGAACGCGCCGCGCCGGCCGATATAGTAGCGGCGATGGTGCCGACAATTCACAACCACAAAGCCCGCCGCGACTATTTTGTCACCGAGACGTACGAGGCGGGCATCGAGTTGAAAGGCACCGAGGTCAAGTCGCTGCGGAACGCGCGCGCTTCCATCGACGACGCCTTCGCCCGCGTCGAGCGCGGCCAGGTCTGGCTCTACAACGCGCACATCGCTCCCTACGAATTCGGCAACCGCTACAACGTCGATCCGCTGCGTCCGCGTCGGCTGCTGCTTCACAAGAAGGAAATTCATCGACTGGCGAGCCAGCTCAACGCCAAAGGCATGGCGCTGGTGCCGCTGAAGATTTACTTCACAAAGAGTTTTGCCAAAGTCCAACTCGGCCTCGGCAAAGGCAAGACCCAGATTGACAAACGCGAGGTGCTCAAACGCAAGACCGCCGAGCGCGAGATCGACCGCGCCCTGCGCGACCGCACCAAACGAAGAGGATGACGATGCCAACGAAGTGACCCGACCAGTTAAAACAAAACTTCGCCCAACAAAAACCATGAAACACAACCTCTACATTGTTCTCGCTTTGCTCGCCGGCTTGGTCATCGGCAACTTCAGCGTGAAGCCAGATCTCCGCAGAGCCCGCGAAGAAAACAAATCCCTCAAGGATCAACTCAGTTTGCGCAGCCGCCGCGACGACAACCTGCGCAGCGTTACCTCGATGCTTCGCGTGCCGCAGCCCGGGCCGGCCCCCGCGACCAACGCGCCGCCCGTGCAGAAACCGCCGGAACCGGAGGCCGTCGTCACCAATGTAACCATCGTGGTCACTGACGACTTTCGCACAGCCCGTGCGCGCGCCGAGGATGCGCGCCGCTCTTTCGAGGAGCAGATCAAGACCGCAGTGGAACTATGGAAGACCCGATCGGAACTGGCGCGCAACAGCCTCCTGTCGAATCTCTCCGCCACGCCCGAGCAGACACAGATGTTTGACCAGACCATCACCAACATGAACGCGCAGTTGGCTGAGAAGATCCGGCAATGGACCGACTACTTGAAGCAACAGCAGGAAGTCACGCCCGAGACCGGCGTGCGCATGATGAACGATCTCAGTTCCACCATCGTCGCAAGCTACGACGAACTCGACAAAACGCTCCCGGCCGACTGGCGCGACAAGGCGGGACCGGAGTTCCAGTTGTTCGACTTCATCAACCCGGAGGTCGTGCTGCCGTTCGCCGAGGTGCAGGGGGCGCTGGGCGACCGGCCGTTCCGTCGGGGGCGACCAGCGCCATGAAAAGGCTCCTCACCCGTAATGATAGAGCTGGTTTCTCTTGTGGCGCCGTGGTAGGGCGCGACCGCTGCGCGCGCCGCATTCGGACCACGGGCAGCCCGGCGGTCTGCCCCTACCAAGCCAATCAAGCTCGACAGCCCCACCCATGATTAAGTCCTACCGCACCTTCTGGATTGTGGCGCGCAATGAGTTGGGCGATTCGGCGCGTAGCCGGCGCGTCATCGTGATGGTGTTGCTGTACCTAGTCGGCGCGATTGCTGCCACGGCGTTGTTCATCACTTTCCTTCAGAGTGTCGAGAGCCAGCTCGTGCGCAGCCTTGGTCTCCCCGTGCCAAAAGGCGCGGGCGGTGTGACCGCCACGTTGTGGAAGTCCAGAATGTTCCGCGAAATGCTCACGAATCTCATTGGCGACCGCGCGCTGGCGGAGAACCTGCTGGCCGTGCCGCCGCTGGCGCTGTTCTACGCTTGGTTGTCCGTTGCGTTCACACCGGCATTGGTGATGCTCACGTCCTCGACGCGCATCGCTGAGGAAATCGCAAGCGGTTCGGTCCGGTTCGTAATGTTTCGCGCAGGCCGTGGACCGTGGTGCGCAGGCAAGTTTGCCGGTCAGGCGGTGCAGGTGCTCGGCGCGCTGTTGCTGAGTGCGGTCGGCGCGTGGGTCGTCGGCTTCTTTCGCATGAAATCGTTCGAGCCGCTGCCGACGGCACAGTACATGGTGTGGTTTGCGTTCAAGGCGTGGATCTACGCGATGCCGTTCCTCGGGCTGGCGCTCGCCATCTCGCAGTTGTGCGCCGTGCCCAACATCGCGCTCGTGTTCGGTTTTGTCTCGCTCGTTGCCGCATCGGTGCTGAGTCGGGTCTCGGCTTGGCGCGCTGGCGACGGATGGCGACGCATCTGGGACATCGTCAATATCCTCACGCCCGGCGGTCATCGGTTGGACCTCTGGTGGAACGACGCGGCCCATTTGTTGCCGGCGGCTGTTTTTCTGCTGACTTTGGCGGTGGCGTATTTGTTGGCCGGTTATGCGCGGTTTGCGAAGAGGGACCTGTGAACGCCGCGCTGGAAATGCAGGGCGTCGTGAAACTTTACGGGCGATTGCGCGCGCTCGACGGGCTTGACCTGTGCGTGCCGCACGGCTCGATCTTTGGCCTCGTCGGCAGCAACGGCGCCGGCAAGACCACCGCGATGGCGGTCGCGCTTGGTCTGTTGCGTTCCGGCGGCGGACAGATCAACCTGCTCGGCGACGGCCCGTTCCGGACGGAGAAACACGCGGGACGCGTCGCGTTGTTGCCCCAAGATTCCCGGTTTCCGCCGCACGCGCGCGTGGAAGAGTTGCTGCGGTTCTATGGGCGAGTACAGGGATTGCCTGCAGAAACGCTCGAAACCGCGATTAATGAATTGCTGGGCTGGGTGCATTTGGAGGACCGCCGCCGGTCAGCGGTGCGCACCTTGTCGCACGGGATGAACCGCCGATTGGCAATCGCGCAGGCGTTCCTCGGCTCACCGGAACTGGTGCTGCTCGACGAACCATTGAACGGACTCGACCCGAAAGAGGCGGCGCGCGTGCGCGAGATGATTCGCCGACGCCGCGGCCGGCAGGCCATCGTCATCAGTTCGCACAACCTGACCGACATCGAAGCGCTCTGCGACCACGTCGCGTTCATCGAGAAGGGTAAACTGGTCCGGCAGGACACGCTGGAGAAAATCATCCGACGCGCCCATCGGATCACCTACGTGCTTCGCGGCGGCAACGTCCCAATGGCTAGACTTTCTGCCGAATTGCCCGAGGTCACGTGGGAGCGGCTACCGGAGTCCCTGACCGCCACGTTCACGGAGCGGTACACGACCGAAGAACTTAACGCCGCCGTGCTGCGCGCGTTGCTCGAAGCCAGTGTCGGCATCCTCGAAATCCAGCGCGGTTCCGACCTCGAAAGCGAATACCTGCGCATGGCCTCCGACCAACCGCCCAAGTCGTAGCCGCGGCGCTAGCCCGGATTATTCACAATGCGCTTAAACAACCCACAGTGTGTCACTGCTCGAACCCTCACCCTGACCCTCTCCCTTGGGAAGGGAGAGGGGAGATCTCCTCGCCCCGCTTGCGGGGAGAGGATTGAGGTGAGGGGTTGCCGGACGTTTCAGGTGGTTCATGAATAGGTCAGGCTAGACCGTTGCGTCATAGCGCATCCCGTAATGAGACAGGATAGCGCGTGCGGTGCGTACGAGCAGCGGGTCGTTCCGGTAACGTTCGAGGAAATGCACCTCGCTCATTTCGGAAGGCCAACGCTTTCGATCGACGCGAAACTGAAGCGTGATCTCCGCCTCAAGCGCGCGTCGAAAGTGATTGTCCGAAAACCTAGCGTCTTCCAGCGCGAAATAATCGACGTTTAGTGCCTGATTCAGATACTTGCGGCGCCAATCGTAAGCGATGTAATTCTTCCGGTCTTTGCCGCGAAGCTTACGCCGAAAGGGGGGCCGGAACCCTTTCGACAAGCGAGACTCTCCAGATCCGCTATCGCCAACCCGAAGAACCTCTTGGCCCTTCGAGATGATGTAGATGCCAAATCGCCGAAGGGACGGAAAATCGTCCGAGGACGGTCTGGCTTGCTGATCCAGCGTCACGGTGAAGGAGATGGGCTTAATTGGCTCGTGTGGTTCAACCCGTTACTACCACAAACTCACTTTGTCATATCACCCGATTCTCTGGAGAAAGACAAACCCAAAACCGTGGCGGAGCGCCTGGAAACATCCCGAAACTCCCCTCGGTTGTCACCCTGAGCGCGGCAAAGGGTCTCAGTCGTTCGGGAAACTGTGGAAACACTAGAGATTCTTCTCCTGCCTCGGCGGGATCAGAATGACAAACCTTGGGGGAACGGGTTTGCGGATAGGTTCCCTTGTCTCGGGGCGCCGCGGCTGGTGGTTTGTCAACCTCCATCTGGAGGGCCATCCCGCCACGGCGGGATCGTGGCCGCCGACCGGCAACGGACGCGACGGTCGCCGACGCGCAATAGCGCTTTGGCGACGGCGCGAGCGCGTCCCTCCAACGACCATCAGCCGCAGGACGATTTCCTTGCCTTGCGCGTCCACCAGCGTGACGCGGTCGCGCTCGATCTTTTTCACCGTGGCGCCATCCACGTAACTCGATTCGTAAACAGCGTGACCGTTGAGCACCGCGTACCTGCTATCGGGAAGGATCATGATGCCGGTGAGTCGGAAACCGTCCTCGGCGGATCCAGCGGGTGGAGCGGGACGCTGTTGCGCCGACACCCTCACGGGTTCACTGGCCCCGAACCCGTGTGCGGGGCTGGCGACAACCGGCTGCGGCGCGGGTTCATTCGGCTTTGGCTCGGTGGCCGCCGTCGGGGGCTGGGTTTCGCCGCCTGCGTGGACGGTTTGTCTCGATTCCCGGATCATCGGGGCGGCCAAGCTGACCAAAAACACAATGGCGACGATGGCCACGAGGCTGACACACACGATCAGCACGGGCAACAACGCCGACTGCTTCTTCTGCGGGTAAACAGCCGCCGCTTGATCGACCGATTGACCCGACGCGAACGTGCTGGCCACGCTCACAGCGTGGCTGGCCACAGGCATCGTGGCGACCGTTTCCACAGGCCTGGACTCCGCCGGGCCAAACGGTGGCGCGGGCCTTGGTGCAGGTTTCAGCGCGGGTGCAGGCTGAACGCCTGTCTTGCGCAGTTTCTCCCGCCCGGCTTTCTGCAATGCCTCATGAACCAGGCTCATCCGACCACCGCCTCGGCTGTCTGCCGGCATTCCGTATCGTCGATCGCGCGCTGGATCATCAGGCCGCCGATCACAAATGCCTCGGCGACATAGCCTGCCAGCAACGCTTTGTCGCAAAGCACATTGATGAGGCGCGGCACGCCGTGCGAGTATTCGTAAATCAACGCCAGCGCTTCGGGACTCCACTGGATACGCCCGTCGTCGCCGGCAACGCGCAACCGGTGTTGGATGTATTCGCCGACCTCTTCCGCCGCCAGCGGCGCAACGTGATGCCGCAACGCGATGCGCTGCTTGAGTTGCCGCAAGTTGTCTTGCGCCAACAATTCACCCAGCTCCGGCTGGCCGACCAGCACAATCTGTAGAAGTTTTTCTTTTTCTGTCTCGAGATTCGAGAGAAGGCGAATTTGTTCGAGAACGCTCGGCCGAAGATTCTGCGCTTCATCGATGATCAGCGCAACGTTGTGATTGGCGGCCAGTTCGCGCAGCAGGAACGAGTTGATCGTGTCGTACAGATCCTTCTTGGTGGTCTTCGCGGGCTGCAGACGAAACTCGTCGCAGATGGCCCGCAAAATCTGGGAGTCGGACAAACATGGATTCAAAATCAAGGCCGTCTTGGTGGTGGCATCCAGCGAACCCAGCAGCGCGCGACACAGCGTCGTCTTGCCCGCACCGATCTCCCCGGTGATTGCAATGAACCCTTTTCGCTCTTGGATTCCGTACAGCAACACGTCCAGCGCGACGCGATGATTGCGGCTGAGAAACAGGAACTGCGGGTCGGGCGTCATGTTGAAAGGATATTCGCGCAGCCTGTAGAATTCTTTATACATCGCCCATGACTCCGATTGGCGCGGATGCTAGCACGGCGCGGCGCGGCGCGCAAGTCTGCAGGCGCCGCGGGCCGCAACCCCTGCCGCCCTGCCGCCGATGCCAGCACGGGCGCGTGATGCGGCAACAAGCCCGCATCGGTTGGATTGCCACTCTCCGTTCGCGTGGTTATCATGCCGCGGTGCGATTTGTCGATCGAAAGGCCGTGGTAAGAATCGCCATCGCGCTGGTTGTAGCAGGCTCGGTCATGCTGTTCATGTGCCGATGCTGGGGCAAAGGAAAACGAATCATGGAGCCGCCGAAAATCTCCGCTGACGCGTTGCGGGCGCACGTGGAGAAGCTTGCAGGCGAGATTGGCGAACGCAACGTGTTCACGACGGCGATGCTCGCGCGGGCCGCCGACTACATCGAACGGACGTGGCGGACACAGGGTTATCAGGTCATGCGCCGTCCGTACAAGGTTTACAACGTCACCTGTTCAAACCTCGAAATCACTTGTCGCGGGAAAGACGAACCTAATGAGATCATTCTCGTGGGCGCTCATTACGACTCCGTCGCGGGAAGCCCCGGCGCGAATGACAACGGCAGTGGTGTGGCGGCAATGCTGGAGATGTCGCGTGTTTTCGCGACGTTGGCGCCACGCCGAACGGTCCGGTTTGTCGCGTTCGTCAACGAAGAGCCGCCGTTCTTCGAGACCGAGCAGATGGGCAGCCGCGTGTACGCGAAGACGGCGAAGACGCATGGGGACGACATCCGCGGCATGATCTGCCTCGAAACCATGGGGTACTACAGCAATCAGCGCGGCAGCCAGCGTTATCCGTTTCCATTCAACCTCTTCTACCCCAATCGTGGCAATTTCATCGGGTTTGTCTCCAACCTGCGTTCGCGGTCAGTCATGCATTGCGCCGTGCGGGCCTTTCGAGCGCACTCGGATTTCCCCATCGAATGCTGCGCGACTTGGGCGAGAATCCCCGGCGTCGACTGGAGCGATCATGCTTCGTTCTGGCGCGAAGGTTACCGTGCATTCATGGTGACTGACACAGCCCCGTTTCGATATCGCCACTATCACACAGATCAAGATACACCCGACAAAATTGACTATGATTCGCTGGCACGAGTGACGAGAGGCCTGTGCGGGACGATTGCCTCTTTGGCGGCGGAGTGAGCGGCGCTCGGCCCGTTTCCATGGTACATCTTTTTTCTGTTTGACGGGTTGAACGAATTATCGTACACCCCAGCCGAACGCAAAACTCGAACCTAGTTCAAGGAGGACTATTATGAGCAAGTATCTGATGCGCGCTGTGGCGGCATCCAGTCTCATCGCTGTGGCTCTCGCTTTCACGCTTCCCGTGCAGGCTCAGGAAGGCGCAGCAGCGGCCAAGCCCAAGAAGCAACAGTTCACCGGTGCCATCGAATCCATTGATACCAAGGCGAACACCGTCAAGGTGAAGCAGAAGGAAGAAAGCAAGACTTTCAAGGTTAGCGACCAAACCAAGTACAGCACCGCCGAGAAGAAGACAGCGGCACTCAGCGACCTCAAAGTCGGCGACAAGGTAACGGTCGCCTACACGGAGGAAAGCGGAGCCTTGATCGCGCAGAAGATAGCGCCGCCCGCAGAGAAGAAAGCCAAGGAGAAGAAGTAGTAGTCACCAGCAGCGATTCTGCTGATAGATCGCTGGGGCAGGGAATCTGTACCGGATTCCCTGCCCTTCTTGTTTAAGCTTCACGCTTCAGATAGCGAGTGACCCCGGCCTCGAAACTTTCCTGCTCCAGTAGAAAATCGCGTTCCGCCGGCTTCGGATCGCCGACATTGTCTTCTTCGGTCATGATGAGCTGGTCGCGCGTGAACGGCGGGTTGGCCAACAGTTTTTCAAAGACGGCTGCCTGCAGACGCGCGATGGGCAGAGGCAGATGCACTTTCCGTTTGCGGATGGCATACAACTTCATCAGCTTGTCGTACAGTTCGTTCCAAGTGAACGCATCGGGGCCACACAGGTCGTACGTCTTGCCGATCGTCTCATCGTTTTTAATCGCTGCCACAAAACATTTCGCCACGTTTTCCACAGAGATCGGTTGAATCTTCGAATTGCCGTCGCCCAACACAGGCACGAAAGGCGACAGGCGGACCACCTTTGCCAGCACGTTAATCGACTTGTCCTGTGGGCCGTAAATCACCGAAGGGCGAAAAATCGTCCAAGCGGGGCCGCTCTTGCGGACACACTCCTCGGCAGCCCATTTGGTCTGGTGATACCGACTCCGGGCATCCGGGCGCGTGCCCAAGGCGCTCATGTGAAGGAATCGTTTCACGCCGCCTTTCTTGGCCTCGTCCACCACGTTCATGGTGGCCTCGGCGTGAACCCGCTGAAAGGTATTCTCCCTCCATTCATGGATAATTCCCACCAGGTGGATGACGCACTTTACGCCCTGCATCGCGCCGTCCAGCGACGGCGCAAACAGGACATTGCCGTGGAACAATTCCACGCCATATTTGTCCGCGAGCCATTGCGCCCGCTTCGGGTCACGCACAATCGCACGCACCGCATGACCCTCGGCGCGCGCGCGCCTGACGATCTCTTGTCCGACAAATCCAGTCGCTCCAGTAATGGCAATCATCGGTTCCTCACGGCCTTCTCAACGTTCGAATTCAATCCGCCCGCCCACCAATGTCTTCTTCACTTCAAAGGCAGATGAAAATATCACAACATCCGCGTCCTTGCGCGGCTCCAAGCTTCCTTTGCGCCCGCTCAGACTGAGTGCGCGCGCCGGACTCAGGCTCGCCATTTGCACCGCATCGACCAACGGGACGCCGGCCATCTCGACCATGCTTTTGACCGTCATCATCATCGTCGACACGCTGCCTGCGATTGCTGAACCATCAGCCAGCAGGCCAACACCGTCGCGCACAACCGCCCGCGTCTCGCCGATTCGAAATTCCGTGCCTTCCGCCAGTCCGGCCCCCGCCGTCGCGTCGGTCACCAGACAAACCTTATCGACTCCCTTGGCGCACACAGCGAGTTTCATCAGTTCGGGGTGAACGTGTTTCCCGTCGGCGATCAATTCGACCAGCACGCGATCGTCGGCCAGAAACGTTTCCAACGCGCCTGGCGCTCGAAACACGCCTGTCTTTGTCGTCGCCGACATGCAGTTGAAGAGGTGCGTCGCTTGGCACAGCCCTCTCTCAATCGCTGCGCGCACTTGTTCGTAATCGGCCGCCGTGTGGCCGCCGCTGGGAATAATCTCGTGTTCCAGCAACGCGTCAATCAGCTCCAGCGCCCCCGGCAACTCGGGCGCCAACGTCATCTGCGTGACCAGCCCCTCGCGATTCAACCAAGCGCTGTACTCGCTCGGCTCGGGATTGCGGATAAAACGCGCGGGTTGAGCGCCGCATTTGTCCCGCGAAATGTAAGGCCCTTCAAGATGTACCCCTAAAATCTGAGCCCCGCCAAAGTCGTGTCCCATCGCCTGCGCGATCAAATCCAGCGCCGCGCCGATTCTCTCTGTTGAATCGGTCACAATGGTGGGAGTCATCGCTGTCGTGCCGCCGCTGGCGTGGAACTTTGCGATCTGCGCCAGCGCCTCCACGCTCGCTTCCATGGTGTCATGTCCCAGCGCGCCGTGCACATGCAGATCGACAAATCCGGGCGCAACGAAATCCCCGTGCGCGTCGATCACCGTGGCATCGTCTGACCAGAGCACCTGCGCGGTCGGCGCGACCTGCTGGATCGTGCTGCCGTGGATCACCACGCAATGCTCCTTGAGGACGGCACACGGTCCGATTACCCGTCCGTTAATGATCACCAACATGCTCAGAGTATGGCCGTCGGTGAGAAGCGACACAAGTCTGAATCATTTCAGCCAGGTGCGGACCATGTAGCCCTGGCGCGTGAGGTGGATCGTCACGGCGCCCGTTTCGTCCGTGCGGTACAATTTCACACCGCGACGCTGCAGCCGCTCCCGCAATTCAGGCTGGAAGTAGCGAGCGCTCGGACGCGCGCTCACTGTTTGCACGACCATTTCCGGCCGCACGGCGTCCAGAAAATCGTCCGTGCACGATGGCTCTCTACCGTGGCGACCTTTGATAATGATCTGCGCTCGCAAATCCTCGACGGCTCGGAGCAGACGGCTCTCAACCGTCTCGCCGGCATCCGACATCAGGAGCAGGCGCGTCGGGCCGAACTCCAACATCAACACCAATGCATTGTCATCACTGCGGTCCAAACGGGCGATGGACGGCGGATTCAGGACAAGCACCTTGAGTTTGTTCGCCACGAGCATCTCGGCGCCCCCACGAACGCTATGGGTGGCACTCCGCCATTTCTGCACCGTTTGCCGCCACTGTGCGTAAAACCTCGATCGCGACGGCACCCCGCTCTCGATTACCTGAGTGATCGGAATTTCCTGCGCGACGGCGCTCAGCCCGGCAGCGTGCGCCTCGTCGCCGCGCGTCAACACCAGCGCTCCCAACCGATCCACTCCTTGCGCCCGCAGAAAGGGCACTACAACGTGCCGCCCGCTCCACTCACCTCCGCCGTCGATCAACCAATCGTCGTGTTCGCCGGGCAAGTTTACGAACATTGACGAGCCATCGTTCAAATCCAGCACTGTAATTTCTGCAGTATCTCCCGGCCACGTCACAAAAACTGCCAGCGCGCAAATGGCGGGCGTCGCAATCGCGACCGTCAGTCGCGGCCGCGGCCATGAGATGCGCCGGCTCAGCAACACAATTCCGACACCGTAGTACACGCACACCAGCCACCGTGGCGGCTCTTGCACAAACAAATGCCCCCACGGCACGCGCCCCAGCCAGTCCACGCCGCGCATCATCACACCCAACAAACAGAAGTTTGCGTTGTTTAGCGTCAACGTCAGCCACGGCCACAACGGATGCGCCATCACCGCCAGTAAACCGAGCGCAATGATGCCGCCCAGCATCGGAATCACCAGCAGATTCGCCACAATGCTGATCGGCGTAAATAGATGAAAGTACAGCGCCAGCAACGGCACCAACCCGACCCACGCCGCCAACGAGCAACTGAAGAGCTTGACGCCCCAGCGCGCCAGAGAACCCAAAGCGACTCGCCACTTCGGCACAAACTGGCGTGCCAACAACGGATCGGGTGCAACCAGCGCTTTCAACTTCGATTCAATCCGCGGCGACAACACGACGATGGCCGTGACCACAGTGAATGAGAGAATAAAACCGCCGTCGAACAACTGCGTCGGATCCCACACCAAGATGATTAGCGCCGCTACTGCCAGATTATTCAACGAATCAGTTGGGCGAACCAACATCCAGCCGATCAGCCACACGCCCGCCATTACCAGCGCGCGCACCGCCCCGGGATGGGCACCAGTCGCGAAGACGTACAGCACCAAAAGCGGAATCGCCGCCAGCCCGCACCAGCGTCGCGGAATCCGCATCGTGCACAGGAAAACCAATACAATGGCTGTCACGAGACCCACATGCAGTCCGTTGATGGCGAACACGTGGAAAACGCCCGTTCGCTGAAAATCCTCGTACGTATCGGCCGGAATCTCCGAGCGTTGTCCGATCACCATCCCCGCCAGCACACCTGCCAGTCTCGGTTCGTTCTCCAAGCCGAGCCGTAGCGCCCGCTCGAATCGCTCACGCAAGCGCAGCGACAGCGCGATCAGACGATTGCCTCGATCGCGCGCGACGATGCGACAAAAATCGGATACGCGAATCGTTGCTGTAAATGGAATGTTCTGACGCGTGAGCCAGTCGCGCCAGTCGAACGTCCCGGGGTTTCTCGCTGGCTGTGGCACGCGCAAGATCGCCGAGCACTCGATCACATCGCCGTAGCGCAACGGCTCTTGATTGCGTGCTTCACCGACAAACGCCAGCAGCTTTCCGTCGACCGGTTGCCATTCGCCGTCTTGCTCCAGCGCCTCCAACTGCAGCTTGAAACTGTGGCGATTGGTGGCCGTCAGGTTGTCGCCGGCAAATTCATTGGCACTCGCGCTCGCCGGCCAGTTTGAGGACCGCAATGCTGTGGCCGTCTGGTCGGTGTTGACATTGGTACGGTAGCCGGGATCACTGACAATGGTGCCCCGGAACACCGCGTTCTGGTCGTGGAGTCCGAGAATCTGGCTGAGGTGATCGGGTGAAGAAACCGTGGTTGCGTACCGGTAGGCGAGAACTCCACCCGAAAAAATGAGCGCGAGCAGAGCAACCAAGGCAAACCGGTTTTGATGCAAAAGAACAAGCGCGGCAAGCAATCCAAGGACGCAGTAACACACCAGCCGCGGCGGCCATTGAAACAGCGAGCCGACCCAAATTCCTGAGGCGTAGACGATCACCAGCCCCGTGAGCGGCCGTTTCATATTCTCAGCGCACGATAGCGTCCTATTCGAATGGCATCACGAATGGCTTTGGTAATGAATCTCTTCGCCCGTCCGATCGACTCCAGCAGACTGTGCCCGAGCGCCAGGTTGGCGGCAATGGCAGCGGAGAACGTGCATCCCGTGCCGTGAGGTTTGGTGTTCGGCACGACTGGGGCGCTGAACTCGTGGAAATCCTTCCCGTCAAACAACACGTCCACAGCGTGCTTTGCCTGCGGAAAATGCCCGCCCTTCGTGAGGAAAGGGGCTTCAAATTTCTCTGCTAAGGCGCGTGCTGATTCGCGCAACTCATCCACCGTACGAATCTTCTGCTGCCAGAGAACTTCCGCCTCCGCAAGGTTCGGTGTCACAACAGCCGCCCGAGGCAGCAGTTTGGTTTTCAGCGCAGAAAGGGCGTCTTTTTTCAGCAGCAGAGCGCCACTGCTTGCCAGCATCACAGGATCGACGACGAGGGATTTGAATGCGTGCTTGCGAAACACGGAAGCGACTGTCTCGATGATCTCTGCGTCGTAAAGCATGCCGGTCTTTGCGCCCCCGACCCGGAACGCGGCAAACACGCAATCCATCTGCTCGCCAACGACGCCCGCGTCGACCGCCTGCACAGCTGTGATTCGATCAGGATTCTGCGCAGTGATGCAGGTGATGGCGCACGTACCAAACACGCCAAACGCACGAAACGTGTTCAAGTCGGCCTGGATGCCCGCTCCGCCGCCGCTGTCCGAACCGGCCACGGTCAACGCCACGCACCCTGAGTTGTCAGCCTTCATAGGGCTCCTAAGTTCATCCTACCATGCCGCGAGTGAATTGGAAGCTGAAAACCCGGACGCGGCAAGTTCACTTGGGCGCTTCGGGCTGACGAGCGGAGTTGGTCATCGGCTCGGGCTGATCGACTTTAATGCGCTTCACGAGCGCCTGTCCAAGTTCGTTCGTGTAGTAGCTGAGTTTAATGCTCTCGCCAATCTTGAGTTTGTCCAAGGCGATCTTTTCTTTTCCCCGGAAGATGTACGTGCGAATCGTCACATCAAAACTCCGTGCTCCCTTTGGAGTCTTGATGTTGAGCCGCTTGCTGCCGAGATCCAGCCTTTCGATCGTTCCGCTGGCAAACGGATACTGCTCGGAAGGAGGCGGAAGGTTCGTCTGCTGTGATCGCAAGGGCGGCGTGACGTGGCCAAAGCCCAAAGCAATGACGACGACAAGCGCAATTCGAGATGCTGGTTTGATCAAAGGAACCTCCAATTTCTCCAGCGCGCCGCAACGCCTGACTACGACGGCAGAGTTTTGCCTGGAGGTTTGACTTCAGCAGTATGGTCTGTCTGACTCGGCCGCGGAAGCACAAGCGCGACGACCGCGCGCGGCGGCGCGGCCATTTGGGGAATCTGCCGGAGGATACCATTGCCATTGGCGGAATCAATTTCGAAAATCAGGGTGGTGTTGCCGACCTGAATCTTGTCGCCCGATGACAGGTTACCTTCGAACACCCGCGCTCCGTTTCGGTACGTGCCGTTGGTCGAGCCCAAGTCCTTCAGGGTGAATTGATTGTTGGCGTAACCGATCCCACAATGAATGCGCGAAATGAATGCGTCGTACACTTGGATATCGGATCCCGGCAAGCGGCCGACAATGAGCGGCTTGCTCCCGAATTCGAGAATCTTCTCCGTCCCGTCCGGTCGTTTATGGATGAGCGAGGGCATGACCTGAAATAAGTTCGCAAATCTCTTCGCGTTGCGCTGCGAATTCGGCATCCGTCAGCACGGGTGTGACGTCAGCGGTAATCGTCCGCTCCAACTCGATCCAGCTCTTGCACCCGCCATAGTTCTCATGCATGGCAACTTGCTGCGGAGCGGGAAGCCGATACACACGCGCGATCAGCGCATGCAGTCCCGGTTCGCGGCCGGACTCGAAACGCTGCTGCAGAATCTGCTCGTTCCAGATGTGCCGTCCCTGCAATCGCTTGAGAGGATGAACGTCAGATATTCTCAGCACAGGGTCGGCCACCACGAAAAATTCGATGTCCACAGCGTCCTTTACCATGCGGGCAGCTATCTCACGGAGAGCAGGCCGCTTGGACGGAATGATGGAGCGTTCCGCCTCGTGAAATTGGGTTGGGAAAAGCCAAAACTCGCGGTGATCGACGAGGAACTCGCCGCGGTTTTCCCGGATGCCGCCTTTGCGCAAAATGATGATTTGCTCGCCTCGCCCCAGCGCGTCAACGACTGGGGCCCATTCCCTAAACGCAATTTCGGAACTCACCTGCATGATGCCAAAGCTATTTAGCGCATTTGCTTGGCCCTGTCCACAATCAAATCGCACTGCTTGACAGCACGGTCGTCGGCTGTTACAAAACAGCAATGCGCGGCGACTCGGTAACTACAATCGCAACGAACCAAAGGACTACACGATGAAGAATAGTTTATCTGCATTCAGGTTGGGCATCTTAGTGACTCTCGCAACGGGCATGGCGCTGGCAGTTTCCTGCTCTCAACCGGCGCCGGTGGCAACGCCGCCACTGCCTCCTGCTCCTGAAGTCGGGCGCTTCCAAATCGTCGTGACGGCGGAAGGTGAACGTGGGTCGGTGCTGTTTTTGGTGGATACCAAGGAGGGTGCCACATGGATTTATCGTCCGCCGCAAGGCCCTGCGGTGAACGGTTTTTGGAGCGACATTCCACGGGTGACTTACGGGGGCGACTTCTGGCAACGGGCGTTTTCTCAGATTGCACAGCAACCAGCCCCGCCGAGCAGCACGCCCAGCAGAGCAACCAACGCGCCTGCACCGTCGGTGACAAACCGTTAAACCTGCTCATGTCCAGTCCGACTTAACGCACGAAGAAATGGCGCGGATTGATGAATTGTGCCGGACGAACTTCGGGTGGGGCGCCTTGATCAAGCCTCAGACGGCGTCGACTTGATGATCCGGTAGTGGGTCGCCTTCTTCAAGAATCCTGTAATTTCCTTCTTTGCGTCCTTGACGAGCGGATCGCCGTGGGCAAACGTGGCGACCTTAAAATTCAGGTCGAGCAGTTGGCGCAACGACTGGAGGGCCTGCTTTTTGTCTTCGAGGTACTGCGCGGGCAAGAGCGCAAGACCCTTCCCCGGTATGTTCAGCAGCGAGTCGCCGATCAGAACGATGCCACCGCTTTGCCTAGTGTAGAATGCGACACTGCCTGCTGCCGATCCCGGCAATGGGATCACTCTTACGCCGCCAGGCAGTTTCTCGCCATCGAGCACCAGCACGTTGATCTTCGTGTCACAATCCGCCTTCGCTTTTTCGTGCGCGTAAACTTGTATCTCGTATCGCTTGCGAAACCAATCGGCGTCGCGGTCGTGGTCCGCGTTGGTCAGGAAAACAGCGAGGGGCTCGCCCAAGGCTTCCAGTTTCTCGATCACCTCGGGAGCGGGTTTCATGGGATCGATGAACACGACGCCATCAGGCGTCTTCAGCGCGTAACTGTCGAAATCGATTTTCCACTGGGCGTGGAAGCTGGACCAACCGTACAAGGTTTTGGTGATTTCCTTTAGGTTCGTCGCCGGCGTCATGGCTGAAAATATCCGCGATGGTTTGCTGAAACCGTGCCGAGTCTAACTCCAGAGAGGGTCCAATGGCAAGTCAGGTGTTTATTGCGCTGCACGCTGAAGGGAGCTGATGACCGGCTTTTCATCCAAGGCTGGGCGCCGTGATACAGACAATGTCACCCAATATCTGGCACTGACAGCTCAACCGATGGCTGGCAGGTTTGCCTTTCAGTTTGAAATGTTCCCGCAAAGTCTTGGGAGATAGATTTTCAAGGCCCTCGACAATTTCCATGACGCAGGTGCCGCACAGGCCGTTCCCGCGACAGTTGGCAATCTGGTTGATACCTTTGTACACCTCAACGTCATTGAGCAGCGCCACCTTGCGCAGGTTGGCGTACTGGCCACAACTGACTTTTTTACCCGCGTTTAAGAATTCAACCGTTGGCATAACTCTCCTTCTCTGTCACGGTTTCACAACCTGTATACGAAAAACTCAAAATCACTGCAATGGTTTGCACTCGGTAATCAGCGGACGGATGGAAACAGCCCTCGCTCCAGAAACTCGTGGAAGACGCGACGAAATGAGGGAGCGCAACACTCGCGATGCTGAGCGATCAATGCTCTCACAGAACTCACGGGGAAGAGGCGGCCTGCTTCGATCTCCGCTGGGTTGACGGTCGGCGTAAAATCACCCTGAATGCTGTAAACCCAGACGAACTCCCGGCCCGTTTCCGGACAGGCCGCAATTTTGAAATGCTTGCGCAGAAGCTGTGGGGATACTTCCAGTCCCAGTTCTTCCTGCAACTCGCGGACGGCACAGGCGTCGTATTCCTCGCCGCTACCCAGATGGCCAGAGGCGCTGGAATCGTAACAACCGGGGAACGTGTCTTTCGTCGCGCTGCGCTTTTGAACAAAAAGCTCACCCGCCGGGTTGAAGACAAAAACGTGAACCGCACGGTGTTTGAGCCCGCGGGCATGGACTTCCTCGCGTGAAGCACTCCCGATTACTTGGTCATGATCATTGACAACGTCAAGGATCTCCTCGCGCACATCGTCCTGATGCATGCTGTAATGAAAGCACAAGCGTCCGCAACTTACACTGGCAAAAAGAAAAGCCCCCCGAATTCTCGGGGGGCTCTTCGGTAAGTCTGTTCTAATGCGTGATCAGAACTTGACGTTGAGTTCGCCACGAACTTCTTGCACGGCCGCGTCCGCGTTGCCTTTGTTGAAGGCACCGTCAGGAATGAACGCGGCGTACACCAACTGGACCCGGACGTCTTTGCTATAGTCGTAGCCAAGAATCGTGTCGATTTCCCAACCCAGTCCGCCGCCGTCGCCTTGGGCCGCAAAGGCCAAACCGCCGAAGTCCACGTTGGCACCGCTTGGGCAGGCGCCCACACCGGTGTCGGAGTCAGCCCTCATGTAGTAGTAACCCTGCAGAGACAGAGTTGTGTTCTCATAAGGCTTGACTGAAGCGCCCAGGTTGAAGATGTGGATGTTCGACAGCGCAGGAGCAAACACGTAGCCATTGTAGCCATCCGCGTAGTCAAACCACGGGACGAAGTTGCCGGACGCGTAGATGTAATTCGCATTAATGGCCGGCGTCCACTGTGTGTTCTTCATCGTAAAACGACCGCCAACGTTTACCAAGAACGCATCGATATTCACAGGATCATTAATGCCATTCGCTCCGCCTTCATAGGCGCCTTCAAGCCAAACTTGAAAGCCGTCAGCAGGTTGCACATCGCTGCGCGCTCCGATGATCCACGGCGAAGCACCGTTGACTGACGGCGGGACCCGCGAGGAAGCGAACCCGGCCGCGCCACTCGAACCCTGTGCGAGCCAACCAAAGTAAGCTTCAACGTTCTTGATGATCGAATCCGTCAGCTCATACCGTGCGTTGACGAACAGCAAGTCAGCGCTTCCGCAAGTGGCGCCGGCAATCTTATTCGGTGTGGCAGCAAAGGCTTGGTTGTTTACCACCTCAGCGGCCACCAAGTCGATCGTCAGCGGGTAATAATCCAACACCAGCCGACCCGCATCGAAGTTGTACTCCTGCTCCGCACTGCTGAGGATCAACCCGTGACCATAGTTCAAATACTGACGGCCAATCTTCAACGTGGCGGGTGTGTAGAACACCTCGTTCAGTTGAACATAAGCCTCGTCGATACCAACGCCCCAGCCTCTGTTAATGCGTGAACCTCCCGGGCGACCTAGACCTGCTCCTGCGGTACCCCCGTTCGCCGTGTCTCCGTTTGAATCAGTGATCTGCTGCTCGTCATTGGCACCCCAAAGCCCTTCGGCTTTGAGCGTGACCACCACCAGCACGTGATCCTCGAGATCCGCTTCCACGGACACGCGAGTCCGCTGGCTAATGAACGACGTGTTCGCTATTGCTTGGTCGGTAGTAACCGGGTCTGCACCTGCATTGTCCAAGAAATACGCGCGAAGCCGGATATCACCGCTCAGGCGGATATTCTGAACGTCCGCGTAGGTTCTACTGGCTAACCCCCCCAGGGCCACCAGCGCAACTACTAGCCATAGTTTCTTCACTTGTGTCCTCCTTTGTTTGCGTTTGCTGATTTAGCACTGCTTTCTTGGAGCAACTCCTCACGCGCTCCAAGATTGGCCTGACTTCTGTTGCCCAAGCGTGTGGGCAATTCTTATTTCGCTTGCCTGCCAATACGAAACGTCGGCTAACTGGACAATCTGAATATGCTTAGGGCCACCCCCTTTCATTGTCCGTCACAGCCACCGTTCTGCCATGCTGGGGAAAACCATTTTTCCCACCCCCTTGGCGGCAGACTTCCTCCAAATTGCGGCGAGTATTAAACCTGAGACAAGAACTGTCAAGCACGAAAACGCCCTTTTTTTTGCCTCACAACCGCCTAAAGGCCAAACCCTTACGGCTGGCGTCCCGTAACTGGGGCGGGTGCACTGGCGGGGTTGAAAGGCAAGTTCAACTCTTGTTGAGTCGTTGACAAAGTCTCCCGCTGTTGTTCTCTCGATAAAACCGTCCACCTTCTGAAAGCCTCCGATTGCCACGGCGATCCCTGTGCCGCGGCGAGCAGTTCTTCGTACATCTGGCGGGCCTCTTTCGTCTGCCCCAAAGCCTCCGCACACTGCGCTGCGCCCATTCGAGCAGCTAGTGAGACGTATCCACTGGGATCGGATGAAGCCAACTGAAGATATTGCTCTTTCGCCGCCTGAAGATTCCCCTGCGCTTCCTGCACGGCTGCCAGCCCGAGCCGTGCGGCCTGTACGAGAGGATGACGGGGATATTCGGTCAGAAACTTCTGATCAACGGCCACCACTTCATTGTATTTTCCGTCGCGGAAATAGATGTCTCCAAGGCGTATCATGGCGGCGGCGGCCACTTCTTTGCCTGGGTAGTCCTGGATGATTCTTTGCAACGAGACAGCGTCTCTCGCCTCCGCCAGTCTTGCCGCCGCATTTTCTTCTTCCTGAGCCGCGCGCTTCTGCCAAAGGAACGCGGCAACGCCAAGCCCCAAGACCGCTACAGTGATTGATACAACCTTCCGCCCATGTTTCTCCCAGAAGATGTCGGGCTCAAACTGCTCAAGAAAGCCAACGCCCGATTTCGTAATGTTTGTCACGGATTATCCCTCAAAAAGAGGGAACATTTTCAATGAAATCTCCAAAAAGGCAAGCCTATAAACGATCATTCTCTCACTTCCTTCGGTGCAGCGCCCACCACTCACGGAAAAACAATCGAAAGAAAGCTACATCCTCTACCAGATAGCGGCGCCAGAGCCTGCGCGGCTCCTGTCCCAGACGGTAAACCATTCCAATCCGCAGCGCTGCATCCACACAGGCGCACTCCGAACAGAACAACCCGCTTCGGCTGATCCAGCTTTACTTCTTCGGTGGATGTTCGATCAGACATTGGACGATTCGTTCCGCAGCCTTTCCGTCCCAAAGTCTCGGCACGCGACCGCGCTTTCCATGACCGTCGAGAATCTTCCGCGCCTCCGCTACGATCTTTGCATGGCTCGTCCCGACCAACGTGTTCGTCCCCTCGGTGATCGTGACGGGCCGCTCGGTGTTGTTGCGGATTGTCAGACAGGGAACGCCCAGGACCGTGGTCTCCTCCTGCACGCCGCCAGAATCCGTGAGCACCAAGGTCGCGCCCGCCATCAGGCAGAGCGAATCCAGATAGCCGAGAGGCTCGACCAGCTTCAGATTCTTCCAGCCACGCAACTCATCCCAAAACCCAAACTCCTTCATCCGATTGGCGGTGCGGGGATGGACGGGAAACACCAACGCGCAGTCCTTATGGATCACTTCCAGTGCGGACAGAATTTCCGCCAGGACTTCTTTCGAATCCACGTTGCTTGGGCGGTGCAGCGTGACAAAGCCGTATTTTCCATCCAACCCCAAGCTTTGCCGGATATTCGATTTCAAGCTTTCCTGCTTCAGCCGCAGCAACGTGTCGATCATCACGTTGCCCACAAAAAAGATTTTCTCCGACGCAACGCCCTCCCGTCGCAGATTCTCTTCCGCATCCTCGCTCGTGATGAAGCAGTAGCCGCTGAGCACGTCGGTCACCAACCGGTTGATTTCCTCGGGCATCGTCCGGTCAAAACTCCTCAACCCCGCTTCCACGTGAGCCACGGGGATGCACAACTTGGCGGCGACGACTGCGGTTGCCATGGTCGAGTTGACGTCCCCGACGACCACGACCAAGTCGGCAGGATCGGCAACCAGAAGCTTTTCCATCTCCACCATGATTCTCGCCGTCTGTTCAGCATGCGAACCGGAACCAACCCCGAAATAGACGTCTGGCTGCGGCAACTGCAACTCCTCGAAGAACAACTTCGACATGTTGTCGTCGTAGTGCTGGCCCGTATGCACCAGTACCGGGTCGAAATGATCCGGGTACTTTTGATACTCCACCATCAACGGCGCGATCTTCATAAAGTTGGGCCGTGCTCCGGCGACGTTAACGATTCGCAGTTTCATTCGCTTTGATCAATTTGGCCAGCGCACAATACATCCACGCCTGTGTCCAGCGCATATAACAAATGCGATTGGCAGACCGACGCCCGCGTTGATACCAGAAGAATCCTCGTTCATCCCACATATTCTGAAGCGCCCATCGTGCCACGCAATTGGCCTTGTCCAGATTTCCAAAGGCCAGGTACGTCAGAATGCCCTGTGCGGTGCAGTGAACGTCAAATGGGTAGTCGCTGTTGTGGTAATGGCGCGGCGCAAACTCCGCCGTCCAAAATGTCCGATCCCAAAACCCGAATCCGCGCCGCGCCGCGTCCGCAAAATCCGTGTCGCCCGTCGCCGTTTCGTATTCTTTCAGCGCGACAAGATTGAAGCCCGTGTGGTAATTATCAATCCAGTGCTGGTTGCTCGCCTCGCCGTACCACCACGAACCGTCGGGCCGTTGCCGCCGGACCGAAAACTCCATGCAATCGCGTCGGCCCAGCAGCGCCGCGCCGATCATATTGACGTTGTGCACCTGTGTGTCCGAGCTGCCGATGTAGGTGATCCACCGTTCCCCGTCGCGCTCCAGCAGCAAATGCTTTTCGATAAAGCTGACGTCGCACGCTCGACCAAGTTCCCGAAACGCTCGCGCGGCGAACGCCGTGCAAATCAGATTCGGTGTGCCGCGCGGCGCAAAGAACGCCCGCGACTGCCAGTCAAACGGATATCCCCAGCCACCGTCCTTCGTGCGCAACTGCTCCAGCAAATCCAGCAGTTTCAAGTCGCCGCTGCCGATTGCGAACAGTGCCAGCCCCTTCGGGTTCAACGTCGGCTTGATGCCGCAAAGCGGACGAAAGTTGATGGGGCTGCGCCGATGAAACTGTGTCCACGCCTGCCGAAAGAACTTGCTGTCTGCGAGGGGCGTTGCCTGAAACAAGCGGGAATTTAGTCCGTCGTAGGGGTCGCAGCCTCTCCAATCGCGCGCGGAGCAAAATTCGTGCAACCGCTGCCAGACTTCGCGCAACCGGGTCGTGTCCATGCGCGCTTACAACTCGACGGCTTGCCCCGTCCGGAGCGAACGCACGATGGCAAACGTCGCCCGCGTACTGGCGATGATCTCCTCCAGCGGGATCGGCATCGGGCCGCCGCTCTTCGCCGCCTCAACGAATCGCCGCACCTCCTCGGCTTGGCCTTTGTCGCGGAAATCCTCCACGATCAGATTCTTTCCGCCGCCAAACGCCTCAAAGTACTCTTTGACCAGCGATGGGTCAGCGACGTCGAAATAATCAATCGCGCCGACCGACCCGTCCGTAAAGCGCAGCGAGACTTGCACGTTGTCGCCGCCGAACCCTTGCGCGAACACCCGCGCGGGTTTCGCCCGCGCAGCGAACTGCAGGAAATCAACGAAGTGGCATACCTCGCCGACAATCCGACCGCCGCCGACGTCAGGATCATTGACCCAATGATCGCGCGGCAGCGGTACGACGCTGACGCGGTAGCGCATCACCAGCGGCGTGAGAAGCTCGCGCGTCTTCGCCGCGAAGGGCGCAAACCGACGGTTGAATCCGACCATCAAGCGCGCGTTCTTCGTCTCCTCAATGGTGCGGATGATCTCTTCGATCCCGCCGTGGCGGGACTCGTGCAAGCAGAGCGGCTTCTCGCAGAAGACCGTCTTGCCCGCCTTCAACGCTTCGCAAACGATCAGCGCGTGCAAATCGTGGCGCGTGGCAATCAGCACCGAGTTGACCGACTTGTCCGCAATCACCTCGCGCCAATCGGTCGTGCACGTCCCAAACCCAAATTTCTCTCCGGCTTTCTGCGCTTTGACGCCTGTGGCCGTGCAGACGGCGCGGAGCGTCACGTCGGAATTCGCCCTGAACTGCGGCAGCAAAACTCCCTGCGCATAATTCCCCGCGCCGATCACACCGAGGACAACCGAGGAGCGTGGGAGCGTCGGAGCGTGAATCGCAGAGCGTCCTTCCGCCTTCCGCCCTCCGCCCTCATCCCTGTATTTAATAAGCACGCCGACAAACCGCTCGCCGGTTTTGCCCGTGATCAACTCATAAGCTTTCGGCGCATCATCGATGGGAAACGTGTGGGTGATCAGCGGCGCAACATCGATGCGCTGCGACGCCAGCAACTGCAGGAACGCTTCCATGTTTCGTTGCTCCGTCCAGCGCACGTAGCCGATGGGATAATCCAGCCCCTTTTCCTCGTAAAGCGGATCGTAGCGACCGGGCCCATAGCTGCGGGAGAATCGGAAATCGAGTTCCTTGTGATAAAACAGATCGCGCGGCACTTCCATGCCTGTCACGCCAACCATGACAACGCGCCCGCGGTCGCGGCAAATTTTTGCAGCCAGCACGATCGGTTCGTTCGTTTCCGTCGAAGCCGCGATGATGACCGCGTCCACGCCGAAACCGTTCGTCAGCCCCGCCGCGATTCGCTCCACGTCATCGCGCGGGACAACGGCGACTTCGTCGCAGCCGCAACGCTTGGCCAGTTCGCACGCCGCCTCACTCACGTCGATGCCAAGCACGCGGCAGCCCGCCGCTTTCGCAATCTGCATCGTCAACTGCCCGACCAATCCCAGACCGATGACCGCGATAGCTTCGCCGAGGCGCGCCTCCGCCTGGCGGACACCCTGCATGGCGATTGAGCTGAGCGTCGTGAACGCGGCGTGGGCCAATTCCACTCCCTCAGGCACTTTGGCACTTAGGTTCTGAGGCACTGCCACAACTTCCGCGTGGCTCGCGTAATCCTGTCCCGCGCACGCCACCCGGTCGCCGACAGAAAATCCAGCGACACCTTCGCCGACCTCCAGCACTGTGCCAGCGGTGGAGTAGCCGAGCATTTTCCACTGATCGAGACGGGACTGCACCCTGCGCATCGTCGCCGCGATTCCCTCGCGCTTGACGGTGTTCAGGACCTGCCTGACCAGATCCGGCCGGGAGCGGGCCTTGCCGACCAGCGATTGCTGGGCGAGGCTGACCGTCGCACGTTCCGTCCCTGCGCTGACCAGCGAAAATGCGTTGCGGACGAGCAGCAAGCCCGGCGCCGCAACCGGTGTCGGCACGTCCACCAACTTGATATCCCCTGTTTTGAAGTCCTGCACGAGCTGTTTCATGGCTTCGCAAATTCTAGTTGCTCGCGGGTCAATTGCGAAACAATAAAACGAAACTTGCCGCCCGCCGTCCGCTCGATGGCGTCCACGTACTCGAACCGCACCCGCATCGTGTTGCCGAGCCGTTGACGAGCTTCCGTGAGAACGATTTGTTCATCCAGCGGCGAGTAGCCGTCGGCGCACACAATGCGCAACACAATCTCATCGAGTTGGCTCTGCACGATCTGCGCCTCGCGCACGTGCTGAACGTCTTTAAACAGGTGATCAAGCCTGCCGATCAGGCGTCCGTCCGGCGTGCGCACGTAATCTTCGATCCGGCCTTCGATCCGTTCGATCAAAGGAAATGCACAGCCGCAAGCGCAGACGCCGGCCCGCGGTGCAGCTACGTCGCCGACGCGATAGCGAATCAATGGCATCGCCCGATTGTTCAGTCCCGTGCAAATCATCGTGCCGTCGTCGAGCAACTCCAGCACGCCGTAGTCGGTGCGGTAATGCAAGCCGCCCGCGGCGCACTGGACGATGTTGCAGGTCATCTCGCTGTTGCCGTACCAGTTAAAGACCTTTGTGCCGAACGCCTGCTCGATGGCCGCACGTTGAAACTCCAGCAGCATCTCGCTGGCCGTGAACACCGCGCGCGGTCGAACACGCTTCGCGTCCTTCCCGATCATGTACTGCGCCAGCACGTAAAGCGATGAGGGATAACCGTGCACGAAATCGGGTGCGAATTTTGCCAGCGCTTCGATGTAGTACGGCAGATTCTGTGGCGCAAGGTGATAGGACGAGCAGAGTAGACGTTTTTCAACGCGATCGACGCGCCAGAATGGGGGACGTTGCTGATCAGCGGGCACAACCGGATGACCAGACACGTACGCGCTGCTGCTGAGGAACGGCACATCCGCCCAAGCTTTGTGCCGCCAGCGAAACGCCATTTCCGTCTGGTGGTAATCTTTGCTGAATCTCACGACCAATGGCGTGCCCGTCGTGCCGCTCGTGTGCAACTCCATCAAGTCGCGCGGCGAGAACTCGTCCGACAGAAACTTCTCTGGTGCCGCAGCGACGGTTTTCTTTTCCAGAATCGGCCAGTCGCTGAGATTGTCGGGTGAAAACTTCTGCTCGCGGTGATACGGAACGTGCTGCAAGGCATAGACGAGAAGCCGCCTGATGGTTTGCCGCTGGTCGTGCATCAGTTCGTCGCGCGATTTTTTCTCGTTCTGCGCCAGTCTCTCCAGCATTTCATGGAATACTGGACCGTACTTATGGCGAAAGTTGCGGGAGCTGACGGCGTTGGCCGCCAGTGTTTGTACCCAAACGGGCAGTGAATCGTAGAGTTTTTTACCGCGAATCATCGCGTTGACGCTTCGATATGATCCTTCCAGCCGAAATGCGGCTTGAAGTGAAACACTTCGCCGAGTTCAGGCAGCACTTCGATTTCATTAGGAGAGAAGTCAGCCAATTTGAGGTCGGTAACCTCAAAGGCCTCGCGCAGCATCGGAATCTTCTGCCAGTCGAATCCCATGATTCTTGCTCCCACGAAATCAACTGCAACAGGATTCGTGCCCGCAATGAGCACGCCGCACGGCTTGGCGTCAGCTTCCATCGGGCCGTTGCCCTCGCCCGCGATGATGCCGTCGATGATCGACAAATATCGCAGCGGCTGTTTGCGCGGTTTGCCTTCGCCATCGAAATGAAACAACGCTTTGTTGAGATCGAGCACCATCCGCCAAGTCGTGTCGTTGCCGTACCAGTTGCCGCTGCGCACGACGGTATTGGTCCCACCGAAGATTCTTGAGCCGACGCGCTTCGCAACCGGCGCCCAGAGCTTCGCGGCTGCGCCCGTGCGTTTGGCTATCGCCTTGAACGCGCTGATGGCGCGGCTCTGTAGCTTTGTCGCCGCGTCGCTATTAGGAAACTCGTCACCGCCGTCGTCGGGCGTGCCGATGCAGAAGTGCGGCAGGTAATTCTTGTCACCGTTGATGCCGACAAGATTCTTCAGGCTGAGCGTGACGCCGACCTTCTTGTGCGTTTTCAGCTTCGGCAGGTTGATGAACACGTCGGCGTCCATCACGCCGCGCGACAGTAAATACTCGTGGGTGCCATTGGAATGATGCGACGCGGTGAACGCTGTGTCATAGTCGGCTCCGTAGAACCGCCCGCTCTTGCCGTGGAAGCAGCTTTTGTCGGCGAGATTCACCAGCGTGTAGCCACGCGGGTCTTCGGGCAGTTTGCGGCGCTCGACAATCACGCCGCGCACGGTGCGCCAAGCCTCGCGCCGTAAATCCAGAACCTCAAATCTCAAATCGGGACACTCACGGGCGAGTTTGTCGCGGAGCTTCGGAATCTCTGCGCGCTCGCAGATTTTCTCGAAATCGCTGTCGGTCTGCGGAGCGTCGGCGATGGTAATCGTGCCCCGACCTTCCAACGCGCTTGCCGCTTCCATCGCGACGGCGGCAATCACCGAGCCGTGCGTAATGATCTGCTCCCATTCATTGGGGCGTTGGGTATGCGCCTGCCGGATGAGATTCGGCTTCAGCAGCACGCGCTCACCGGGCTGAACAAACTCAGGCCACGAAACGCCGAGCGTTCCCAAGGCTTGACGGACTGCAGCGCGCAGCAACACTTCATCATATCGCGACGGCTGGCGAATGACAACGACACGTTTCTGCGTTTTCACTGTTTGCATTCTAACACATCTCGGGCTTTCGCGACATATCAGCGCCGCGGCCGCAACAAATCGACAACGGGGAACCGATCAGACCCGCTCGGCGAGTGACTCTAATACCCTCATCTTTCTACTACGATTTCCGCCAGGGCCTTTGCCGCATATTCGACTTGCTCCATTTTCATTTCCGGGAACAACGGCATGCTGAACACCCGGTCGCAGGCGCGTTCGGTGTGGGGGAAAGCGCCGCGCTGGTGGCCGAGCGCCGCGTAGGCTTTTTGCAGGTGTACCGGCACCGGATAGTGGATCGCGCTTTGCACTCCGCGCGCATCCAGCGCTGTGCGGACGGTATCACGGTTGTCCACGTACACCACAAAGAGGTGATACACGCACTCATTGCGCGGATCGTCCACGGGGAGTTCCACCCGGTCGTTGGCCAGCAGTTTCCGGTAGAGCTGCGAATATTCTTGCCGCTTGGCGGTCCATTCGTTGAGGTGTTTCAACTTCACCCGCAAGACCGCCCCTTGGAATCCGTCCATCCGGTAGTTGTAGCCCACACGATCATGGAAATACCGCTTGGCTTGGCCGTGATCGCGCATGGCGCGGGCAAATTGCGCTACCCGCTCGTCGTTGGTGGTCAGTGCCCCGCCTTCACCGTACGCGCCGAGGTTCTTGCCGGGGTAAAAGCTGAACGCGGCGGACTGGCCGGAACCGCCGACGCGTTTGCCGTGGTACCGCGCGCCGTGGGCTTGGCACGCGTCTTCGATGACGGTCAAGTTGTGCCGCTTGGCGATATCCATGATCGCGTCGAGATCGGCGGGCCGGCCATACAGGTGCACCGGCAGAATGACCTTCGTGCGCGGTGTGATCATCTTCTCAATCTGCGCGGGGTCAATGTTGGCGATGGCCGGGTCGATATCGGCAAACACCGGTTTTGCGCCCGTGTAGGAAATCGCTTCCGCCGTGGCGATGAACGTGTTGGGCGTGGTGATTGCTTCATCGCCCGCCTGGACGCCGGCGGCCAGCAGACCGAGGTGCAAGGCGCTGGTGCCGCTATTCAAGGCCACGCAGTATTTCGTTTCGCAGTACGCGGCGAACTCCTTTTCAAACTGCACGACCTCTTCGCCGAGGATGAACGCGGCATTGCGACAGACCCGGTCCAGCGCGGCGCGAATCTCCTCGCGCAACTCGGCGTACTGCGTTTTCAAGTCAAAATAGGGAACATTCATGCTCATAGCCCGTTTCGTTTAGCGAATCTTACCTTTCTCCTTGAGGACTTGCCTATAGCCTGACTTATTCATGAACTTTTGCGCAACGAACTGCCCCTCACCTTGATCCTCTCCCCGCACGCAGGGCGAGGAGATTTCCCCTCTCCCTTTCCAAGGGAGAGGGGCTGCCCGCCGAAGCCTCGGCGCAGGCGGGTCAGGGTGAGGGTTCGAGCTGTGACAGACTGTCGAGCTTTCAAGCGTCTCGTGAATAATCCGGGATAGAGCACCTCCATCTGCTCCGCGATCAACTGTGTGAGGATCGAAAGATCGTGTGGCGCCAGGTCCCACAGCACGTTGGTGTCGTGCTGGAACAGGCCAAGGTTGATGCGGACCGAATCAAAGTAATACAGGTCACCCAGTTCGCCGCTGCTGACGGTCTCCTTCATTCTGCGCACCGCTCCGGTGTAGATGAAGGTGTGGTCCACCATCAGTACCAGACCCTGGTTTTTCGCCAGGGCCACCAGTTCTTCGCCCTCGGCTACCGACCGGGTCATGGGCTTCTCGACGAGAACGTGTTTGCCTTTCTCCAAGGCGCGTTTGGCGAGCGAGAAATGGCTGGAGACGGGCGTGGCCACCACGACGGCATCCACATCGTCGGCGTTGAACATGTCGTCCACGTTGTCAGTGACTTTGATCGATGGGTAACGCCTCTGCGCCAACGCGCGGCGGTCAGTGCGCTGATCGGCCCACCGCGTAACTTCGGCACATCGCATTTCGGCAAAGTTCCGCAACAGATTCGGCCCCCAATAGCCGTATCCGATGATGGCAATTCTCATTGGCGTGGCAAAATATCAGACCGCAAGCTCCGAATTAAAGCAAAAAACGCGCTACCTTACTGCAACGCCTCAAACACGGCGGATCATCCGCCGGCCGTAGTGTTAGTGGGTGTAGTAGGCGGCGGAGCGCTCGCGGTTGGCCTTTCCCATGCGCTCTCGTAGACCGGGGTCATCGGCGATGGTGATCGTGCCGTGTCCTTCGAGCGCGGCGGCGATATCAACAATTGATACTTCACTGGCTTGCAAACTGCGTTCCCACCCCTCATAATATGGCCTTCCAATGAAGGCTGTCATCTTAGCCGGGGGTTTGGGCACGCGATTGCGGCCGTTTACAGAGATCATTCCGAAGCCGTTGCTGCCGATTGGTGAGAAATCGGTGCTGGAAATCCAGATCGGACACCTCAAGAAGTACGGGTTTGACGACATCTTCCTGGCAACGAACTACAAAGCTGACTACCTCGAACGCTTTGTCGGGGACGGCTCCCAGTATGGGGTGCGCCTCACCGTTAGCCGGGAGACGGAACCCTTGGGCACCGCCGGGCCGCTGACGTTGTTGCAGGACAAGCTGACCGAGCCGTTCGTCGTGATGAACGGCGATATTCTCAGCCTGCTCGACTTTGCGGCGTTCTACCAGTTCGCGCTGCAGCAGCAGGCGTGGCTGACCATTGCCATCCACCGGCACATTACTCCGTACGCGTTCGGCGACATTTTCTTCGACGGGGATCGGGTCACGGGAATCGAGGAGAAGCCGAACATTGTGAAGTTCATTCTCGCCGGCATCTACGTGATGCGGCCGGAGATTTTCACCGTCATTCCACCCAACACCTACGTTGGCATGGATCTGCTGATCAAGGAGATGTTACGACGGAATCTTCCGGTCGTAAAACACGAGATGAAAGAATACTGGCTGGATATCGGGCAGCCTGGCGATTACGCGCAAGCTCAGGAAGATGCCAAGAAAGGGGCGTTCGCATTCTGAACTGGAAAGGCAAAAAAGTGCTGGTGACCGGTGCAGGGGGCTTCATCGGGAGCCACCTCGTGGAGCGATTGGTCAGTTTGGGCGCGGACGTCCGCGGGTTGGTGCACTACAACTCGCTTGGGTCATGGGGATGGCTGGATCACCTGCCTGTTCGTAACGAGATCGAAGTGATTGCCAGCGACATCTGTGATCGGGATGGTTTGCGGCAGGCCATGAAGGATCGGGAGATCATCTTTCACTTGGCTGCGTTGATTGCCATTCCCTATTCCTACCATGCTCCCGCTTCGTATGTCCGCACGAATGTTGAAGGAACGCTGAATGTGTTGCAGACGGCGCGGGATCTGGGTATGGAACGCGTCGTGCATACTTCCACCAGTGAAGTGTATGGCACCGCACGGTATGTCCCAATCGATGAGAACCATCCCCTTCAGGGTCAGTCGCCGTATTCTGCAAGCAAGATTGGCGCAGATAAGATGGCGGAGGCTTTTCACCTTTCTTTCGGTTTGCCGGTGGTAACCGTGCGACCTTTCAACACGTTTGGCCCTCGCCAATCGGCCCGCGCTGTGATTCCTACTATTATCACCCAGTGCTTGTCTGGCGAGAAAGTGCAACTGGGCAACCTGCACCCAACGCGGGATCTGAACTTCGTGGCGAACATAGTGGACGGCTTCGTTCTCGCCGCCACCGCCGATGGCGCAGTTGGCAAAACGATCAACCTCGGCTCCGGTAAAGAAATCAGCGTGGGTGACTTGGCGGAGCGAATCGCGAAGTTGCTGGGTTGTACCCTGAATCTGGCGTCTGATGAGGCGCGCATCCGGCCAAAAGACAGCGAGGTGGAACGTCTGTTGGCTGACAACACCAAAGCCCGCCAGATTCTGGGCTGGGGGCCGGCGGTCAGTCTCGACGACGGGTTGCAGCAAACGATCGAGTGGATGCGGGCAAATTTGGAGCGATATCGCCCCGGCGTTTATGTCATCTAGAACCCTTGACATGTCCTCACCCGTCGCAATTCCCCTATCCGTGCCCTTCCTCTGTGGGAACGAGTGGACGTACGTCAAGGAGTGCCTGGACACGGGGTGGGTTTCGTCGGCCGGTACGTTTGTTGATCGCTTTGAGCAGGAGATGGCGGGCTACACCGGCGCAAAGTACGCCGTGGCCTGCGTCAATGGCACGGCGGCGTTGCATGTGGCCTTGCGCATTGCTGGCGTTGTGCCTGGCGATGAAGTGATTGTGCCCACGGTCACGTTCATTGCGACGGTGAACGCCGTGCAGTACGTGGACGCTCATCCGGTCTTCATGGATTGCGACGAGTTCTACAACATTGATATCGAGAAAACTCGTGAGTTCATCCTGGACGAAACCGTTTTCAGAGACGGTCGCACTTACAGCAACCGGACCAATCGGCGGATTGCCGCCATTGTGCCCGTCCATGTCTTTGGGAATGCCGCCCGCCTGGAAGACCTGCTGTCTGTGTGCCGCGAGCGGAATATCCGAGTCATCGAGGACGCAGCCGAGAGTCTTGGAACTGTGTATCGCGATGGCGAGTGGAAAGGCAGGCACACAGGAACCATTGGCGACATCGGCTGCCTGTCGTTCAATGGGAACAAGATCATCACCACCGGCGGCGGCGGCATGATTCTGACCGACAACCCAGCGCACGCCGCGCGTGCCAAGTACCTCACCACCCAGGCGAAGGACGACGACGCGCGGTTCATTCACCACGAGATCGGGTACAACTACCGGTTGACCAACGTGCAGGCGGCGATCGGAGTTGCCCAGTTGGAGCTACTTCCACGATTTTTAGAAGTGAAGCGGCGGAATTTCAACGCGTACGAGAAACGGCTGAAACCGGTGGCCGGGCTCCATCTGGCCGAGACACCCGGGTACGCCAGGAACAACCATTGGATGTATCCACTACAGATCGACGCCGGCGTGTTTGGTCGTGACCGGGAGCGCGTGATGGCGGATCTGGCCCGGCAGGGGATCCAGACGCGGCCTTTGTGGTATTTGAATCATCGGCAACGCCCGTATCAGAACTGTCAGCACTACCAAATCGCACGTGCGGACGAGCTGTGGCAGAAGACCCTCTGTCTTCCCTGCTCGACGAATCTGAGCGAGGCGGACGTCGAACGCGTCGTGCAGACGTTGGTGAATCCATCATGAAGGACCTTGTCATCGTTGGCAACGGCGGTTTGGCCAAAGAAGTCGCATTCCTGGTCGAGGAAGTGAATCGGGCCGCGCCAGTGTGGCGGCTGCGGGGATTTGTTGCCAGTCAATCGGAACTGGTTGGGAAACAACATCTCGATTACCCGATCCTCGGAACAGATGAATGGCTCGAACAACAGCAGGAGGATCTCGCGGTTGTGGTAGCCATCGGCAAGCCTGCCGTGCTACGCACAATCCACGAGCGCATGAGGCGTAATCGTCACCTTCTTTTTCCCAATCTGATTCACCCCCAAGTGGTCGGCGATTGGCGGCGGATTCAGCTTGGCGAAGGGAACATCATTCTGAATGCGGCGTCCATGACCACGGCGATCCGTATGCAATCATTGAACGTCATCAACCCCGGCTGCACCGTAGCGCACGATTGCATGTTGGGCAGCTACAACCTCATTAGTCCCGGCGCCAACCTGTCCGGCAACGTGACGCTCGGCGACCGAGTGTTGGTCGGCACCGGCGCACAGGTATTGCAGGGGCTGCGCATCGGCGACGACGTAGTGATCGGTGCCGGAGCAGTCGTCACGAAGGATTTGCCCGAGCCGGGCGTGTACATGGGCGCGCCGGCGCGCCGGCGGGAATGAGAGTATGAAAACGTTGGTCGCGGTCATCGCCTACAACGAGGAGCAGAACATCCGCGCGACACTCGCGGATTTACAGGCGCACAACTGCGGGTTCGACATCGTGGCGATTGACAACGGCTCGTCCGATGCAACGACGCGTCTCTGCCGCGAGATGGGCGTGCCTGTCGTGGCGCATTGCATCAACACCGGCGGCTCGATGGGGACCGTCACCAGCTACTTCAACTACGCCCATCGACGGGGCTATGATTGCCTCTGCCAGTTCGACGGCGACGGCCAGCACATCGCGGCGGAGCTGCCGAAGATCATCGAGCCGGTCCGCCGGGGCGAGGCTGATTACGTCATCGGCTCGCGCTTCCTCACCGGCGAGGGCTTCCAGTCGACGGCGGTACGGCGGTTGGGCATCCGGTTGTTCGCGTGGATGGACTCACAGATCATGGGCCGGAAGGTGATGGATGTAACGTCGGGGCTCCGAGCGTACAGCCGACGGGTGATTGAGTTTTTCGGGCACTCCTATCGGGGGGAGTTGCACGATACCAACCAGTTGTTGTTGGTGAGCCACTTCACCGGCGCGCGGGTGCTGGAGGTGGCGGTGCAGATGCGACTGCGCGAGCACGGAGCGTCCGAATATGATTTCATCAACGCGGTGGCGTATCCGTTCCTGGGCGCGGTGAACATTCTTGGCGTTTGGCTGCAAAAGCAGCGAATCCAGAAAATGAGGTGACTGTATGGGATTACGCATTAAGCTGATCACCTTCGTGCTGGGTGTGCTGTTCCTAGGCGTGGTGTTGCGCAACGTGCGGCAAAACACGTTTCGGCCCGTCTATGCGGTCTTGTGGTTGTTCATTTCAGCGTTCCTGCTCTCTGTCGCGTTGCTGGAACCGCTGTATCGGTGGATTGCCACCTCGCTCATCGGCATCAACGATGCGCGGCACATCATCTACATCGCGCTCATCGGTTTCCTGCTGGTGTACAACCTGTATCTCACGGCCATGGTCAGCCGTATGTCAAACCAGATACGGGAACTGATCACGCAAACAGCCATTCTCGAGAACAAAGCGGCAAAATCCGAGCGCATAAACCTCAACGACCGGAACACCACTCCGAGCCAGCCAAGCGCGATGCCATGATCGAGTCCGCCACCCTTCGTGCCGCCTTGCCGGCTCTTGGTCTGTCAGGCCGCTCCACGGCCGATCTCGGCCACTGGCTTAATGGCGCGGGCGGGATTGCCCGCCACGAAAGTCCAGTCGGGCACATCCTTCGTGACCACAGCGCCCGCCCCAACGATGGCTCCTTCGCCCACTGTGACACCAGGCAAAAGGATCGCGTTGACGCCGATGTGTGCGCCCCGCTTGATCCAGACGGGCTTAACATGAATGCCCTTGACCACAGCACACTGCGGTACAGTAGGCGAGAAATGGGTCAGGATCACCGCACCTCGGGTCAGGTACACGTAGTCTTCGACATGGACCAGTTTGGGGAACCGCGAATCGATAAGCACGCCGCCGGCAATGAAGACAGTGCGACGATTTGTGAAATCTACTCCACGCAACTGGTGCAGCCAACTGAGCAAACTCGACGGCCCCGGCAGGTAGGACGCGATTACGCCAGCAATCACTCTGAGCCACGTCCGCCACGTCAGTGGCGGCAGCCCTTCAACGACCCGCCGCTCTTCGGTAACTGCCTTTACTACTTGCATCGGTATTACCCTTAGCCTATCCATGAGCGCTATGGCAACCCAAATGAAAGCGCTCCAGGAACAGTGAACGCAAGGACTATCGAGGTTTCTTGGATGCCCGGTTTCATGACCGTGGCGATTTACCTGTGCCGGGGGACCTTTTTCTGGACAAAGGCTCCCAACAATGAGCTCAAGACCAACTTGAAACTGACGGGCGAAGCTTTTTTGGCTGGCTAACCAAGATGGAACACCGAGAACGAGCGCGATGCATCGGCTTACAACCGTGCGGCGTACGCAGCCGGGACGGAGTTTTCTTTGACCACGCTCCGGTGTATGCATATTTCCTGGCTGCCTGCTACAGGATTGGCGGGGTTAGGATGTTATCCATCGCGATCCCTCAAGCGATTCTGTCTGGCCTAATCGGTGTTATGCTCGCCTTGGCAGCTTGGTATTTGGCCTCGCGAAATAAAGGAATTGCTGCCGTGGTCGCCTCCGTGTTGATTCTTATCAGCGTACGAATAGCTACGTTTGTCGGCTACATCAACCCCGCCCGCCTGTTGCTGTGTTTGTCCTGCGTGGCCTTCCTCGTGAGTCTGCTGGAACAGCAGAAGGCTTCGAAGAAGCGAGTCGAGTAAAAGACTTGACGGCTCACTGCTGGCTGGGGCATGAGTACGGCTATGACTGAAACAGCCCCAACGATGACAAACCCGTGCCGTCCGAGAAGGCCGGTGATGGTGGGGATCTTCTGCTTGGTTTTCCTGTTCGAAGCGGGCTTCGGCCTGTATTACGCTCAGTCGGAGTTCTCCAAGAAAGGCTGGACGTCTGCCATTGACCCATTCGCCCGTGGTTTGACCTATATCTTTCCCCCAGGGCGGGAGTATCGGTTTGACGATTCTTACGCCTACAACCGGTTGGCCTATTCACTTTTGGAAAAGGGCGGTTTCTATAACCCGCTCGGCCAGGTTTCGGCCTGGGTCACGCCCGGTTATCCGCTGGCGTTGGCCGTGGTGTACGGGGCATTTGGGTACTCATTCTTGGCGGCGCTCTTGCTCAACGCACTGTGTGTCACGCTGGCTTATTACTTCCTTTTTCGGCTGAGTCGGGAACAATTCGGGCCGTCGGTTGCTTGGATTGTGTTGGGCTTGCTGGCGCTTAACCTCCGGATCAGTTACCACGTGGGGTACGCATACAGCGACCTGTTGTTTGTCTGTCTGTTAAGCGTGACGGTGTACCTCGCACATCGGGTATTGTCGGAACCCAATCTTGGGTGGCGCTGGTTTTTCTGGCTGGGCGTAATCGCGGGGTACGGCACCTTGGTGCGTCCGGTGATGGCGCCGGTCTTGGCAGTGCTGGTGGTCGTTTCCCTAATGCAGCGTGTGCCTTGGCCGAAACTGCTGCTGGCTTGCGCCTTAGCCGCACTGGTTTTCTGTCCATGGGTGATTCGGAATTACATTCGCTTCGGGCGGTTCGTGATCTCCACCGCCAGCGAGCAGAGTTGGGCGTTCGTGGATTACGAGGCGTACCGCAACTTCTCTTTTTGGGATTCGTATCGGGTGATCCACCCGGCGAAGATGGTGCCACAGCGGGTGGTGCAGAAGGCGCAGCAACTCGGGGAGACGGGCACCTTGTCCATGGAACGAACCTCCTATCTATTGGAACGAACCTCCTATCTATTCCGCGAAGACTTCCAACAGTGGCGCCGTCAGAACCTTGGCCTCTACCTCTGGGTGTGCGCTTGGCGGTTCAAGAGTATGTTGATGCCGTACACGGCGGACATGTCCGTGCGCAATCAGCACATCAGCTTGGCAGTCTGGTGTCTGACATTTCCACCGGCGGTCGCGGCTGGGTTCTGGCTGTGGCGGAACAAATTCTACTGGATTACATGGGCGCTCGTGGGCGCGCTATCAGTGCTGCCAGCGTTGCTGGGGGTGGATATGTACTTGCGCTACCAGCTTCCTGGGCAGTTGCTGTTATCCGTACCGGCGGGGTTCTTTTTTCACAGTGTGTATGAGCAAGCTCGCCGACGAGCGGCAACGGAGGTGTGAGTGTTTTCACGATCGGCGTTGCTGGTGTTTGTGGCTCTGACTGCCTCTAAGAACTTGGTAATCACCGATTGGTATCTGTGCTATCGGCTGCCCATGAAACTGCTGCTTGCGGCCTACGCGGGCGTCGCGTACTCGGGGTGGCTGCGGCGAGCCTGCGCTTGATCGACGATGCCGCGCGGATAGCTGCTCGAACACCTCGATCATTCGCTGCCCGTACTGCTCGTGGGTGTAATAGCTCGCGAACTTCTTGCGGTTGGCCTCGCCCATGCGCTCTCGGAGACCGGGGTCGTCGGCAAGTTGGAGAATCTTTTCCGCCAGATCGGACGGATTCTGCTCTTCCACGAGCAGCCCGTTAACGCCATCCTGAATGATTTCAGGAATGGAGGCGCGTCGTGTGGTCACCACGGGCAGCCCAGCCCACATCGCCTCCAGCAGCACGAAGCCAAAGGTCTCGAAATAGTAGAACGTGGGGAAGGCCAGTACGTCGGCCTCCGCAAGCGCGCGCCATTTGGGTTCACCGGTCACCAACCCGATGAACTCCACCTTCGGCGCGAGGCCGTGGGCACGGATGAATTGCTCCGCCTCGATGCGTTCCTGCTCGCGCCACCACGCGCCGGCAAACACAAAGCGCGCGTTTGGCTGGCGAGCCAACACAAGCAGCGCGGCTTCCAGCAGCACGAACACCCCCTTTTCATGGATCAAGTTGCCGAGGTACAGAACGGTGAACGCATCGGCGCGCTTGTTTGCGTTCGCCAGTGGTTGTGGTGGTTCGATGCCGAGCGGCACAACGAAGATCCGCTCGGGCGGAAGCCACGGCTCGAAGTTGAACCGCAGTCGTTCGCCGAGCACGATGGCGGCAGCGGCTCGGCTGACTGTGCGGTCGATCAGTCGTCGCACCCAGTGCGGCGAACGCTCGCGGAAATCGGGTAAGTTGTTTCCGTGCGCCCACAGCACCGTCGGCACGCGGAAACCCAACGCGAGCAGCAGTGCGTCCTTGAGAAATGCGTTGCGATTGAACGCGACGGGGTAGCAGATGAAGTCAAAACGGCATGTCAGCAGATGCTGAAGTTCGAGCACGAAGAACTTCGCGAGCTTCAGAAGTTTGCCGGGGCGAAATTGTTCGAGTTCCCGAATCTCGGTGACGACGCTGAGGTTGATGAATGTCACGTCGAAGTGTCGGGGAAATTCCGAGTGCAGCAGCGCCCTGTAGGCCGTGGACGGGCCGAAGTACGGCGGCGGTAGGTAGCCGAACAGCAGGATTCTTGGCCTCGACGATGTCTCCATCAACTTGATCGTCGACCCAACAGCTTGAGACCAAGAAAACGACTTGGCGCGTTCCCTCCCTGCCTCGATGAGCCGGGTACGCAGATGAACGTCGGTCATCACGTCCTGCATCGCTCGGCAAAAACCATCGGTGTCGTCGGGATCGACAATCAAAGCTGCGTCGCCCACGGTCTCGGGCGTCGCGTGCCGATTCGAGGCGACGATCGGAGTGCCCGCAGCCATGGCTTCAATCAGGGGATTGCCAAAACTCTCGTAGTACGAGGGAAACACTAGCGCCTCCGCGCCCCAGTACAGATAGGCCAGTTCATCGTGAGGACGATGACCGACCAGCCGCACTTCGTCTTGCATCTGGAGTTCTTGAATCTGGCGCCGCAATAACCGTCTGTACCGGTCGGACCCGATCCCTTTGCCAGCCATCACCGCGGTGAGGTCGGCACGGCGCGTGTGCTGGCGCAGCGCGTGCACCGATTCGACAAATTGCAGCGCACCCTTGTAGTGCCACAGCGCGGACACGAACAGGAAATACGGCCGCCGCACGCCCATGGCCTCCAAGCGGCGATCGATTTCCGCCTGCTCCGGGCGTGGCGCGAACTTGTTGATGTCCACGCCGTGGGGTATGACCGTGATTTTGTCGGGCCGCGCGCCCATGAAATTCACGATGTCGCGGGCAATGCTCTGCGAAGGCACGAGGATGCGACGCGCCAACCGCACGGTGACCCAAGACAGGGCCTTGCGGTGGAGTCGCTGCAGCAGCGGCACCTCTTTGGGAAAGTGGTAGTACAGCGTGCTCCGGATCGCCACGACCATGGGTTTCAGCACGAATGGCGAAAGGAAATTGCCAGGGAAGTACACCACATCCAGCTTCTTGCCGATCAGCCGCAACGGCAGCAGAAACTGCTCGCCGAGCACCTTTGCCCAGGACGAGCCGCTGGTGCCGGGAATGACGATCTTGTGAAAGTTCGGAGGCAGCCCCCCCCACAAGTCCTCGGTCGGCCCGCTGTAGAAAATGTAGAACTCATGCGGCAGGTCCAATTCTGCGCAGGCGCGCACGAAATTCACCAGGTACGTGCGCCCTCCGGTGTCCTGCGAAATTGGCCCCAGCGCGTTGATCCCGATTCTCATGGTGTGAACCGCAACGTATCCTCAGTGCGACTCTAATCTGCCCAACGTTCCGTAACATGTCGAGGAGTTTTGCTCGCGGTGTCTCATCGCGTCGTCGGTGGTCGCCATGGGAACAGCGTTGATCATGCGTTGTCCAACCATCCTAATCACACGCGGTGCTTCGCCTTCCCTTGACAAAACGGTCAGAACCGAGCATAAAACCACTAGCCCGGATTATTCACGATGCGCTTGAAAGCTCGATAGTCTGTCACAGCTCGACCCCTCACCCTGACCCGCCTGCGCCGAGGCTTCGGCGGGCAGGCCCTCTCCCTTGGAAAGGGAGAGGAGAAATCTCCTCGCCCCGCATGCGGGGAGAGGATCAAGGTGAGGGGCAGTTAGTTGCGCAAAACTTCATGAATAAGTCAGGCTGGGTGCCTTCGGATAGAATCAGGGCAAAATGGACAAGACCCACCGTTGGCTTTACAGCCAAATGACTGGAAGGTAGATTTGAGAGAGAAGTGATCCGTATCTTAACACGATCTCCTGCCGAGGGAGGCCAATAGACGGACAGGTCAAACGCCATGTTAATCTCAATTGTCACGCCAAGCTTCGGCAACTCGAACTGGCTCAAGTTGTGCGTTGCTTCCGTCGCTGATCAGGAGGGGGTTCAAGTCGAGCACATCGTGCAGGACGCGGGTTCTGACGATGGGACGCTGGATTGGCTGCCACACGACCGGCGCGTGCAAGCTTATGTTGAGAAAGACGCTGGCATGTACGACGCCGTCAACCGAGGCCTGCGCAGGTCCACCGGCGAGATCCTCGCGTATCTGAACTGCGACGAGCAGTACCTGCCCGGCGCGCTCAAGGCGGTGTATGATTTTTTCATGGTGCACCCGGAGGTCGAGGTGGTGTTTGCCCATGCCGTTGTCGTGGACGCCCGTGGCGAGTTCATTTGTTATCGCAAAGTCGTCTTGCCGCACAAGCATCATGTGATGGTCTGCCATTTGCCGGTGCTCACCTGCGCCACGTTTTTCCGCCGACGCGTGATTGACCAGTATGGTCTGTTGTTCGACACTCGCTGGCGGATTACGGGGGATGCCGACTGGATGATCCGTCTGCTGGAGCGGGGCGTCCAGATGCGGATCCTGTCCCGGTTTACCTCAGCGTTTACGAACACTGGTGCGAACCTGGATAGGACGCCTCGCGCGGATTACGAACGACAGGAAATGTTCAACGCGGCCCCCTTTTGGGCAAGGAAAATGGCCCTCGGTCTGCATGCCGTTCATTGGTTGCGCCGCGGCCTGCACGGCAATTACTGCCAGCGGCCGTTCGACTACGCGATCTACACGCTTGACAGTCCGACGCGACGTGGCGCCTTTCACGTCGCCCACCCAACGTTCCTGTGGAAGGAACGCTTTCGAATGGGCGTTGCCAGTACCGTCCGCCTGTCCGTGCGCGGAACCAAGGCGAACCGAAGAGCTTCGTGAACGACGGGCGGAGGCAAAGCCTCGGTGGTTTGCCGGCATGCATGCTAATGTCAAGCTTGGGCCACGACGCCGAGCAAACCGAAACGGGGGTGTCGGTCTGCCGGGACAGCCCGGCAGCGGACAGACTTCGCACTTGTAGTCAGTGCAGTGATTGCGTTACAAGCGGCGGCGTGAAGATTCTGATGCTTGGCGATGGCACCGGGCGCATCCGCAAGGTTATGTCGATTCGCCCGCCGCGACGAGAAAACCACATGGCCGGCGGTTGCCAACGCCGAGTTGCAGTTGTATGGTATCAGGAAATCGTCTGGAACATCTTGTCGAGATGACCATCAGTGAAACTGGAACGAGTCCATGACCATCGCCTCTCCGAGCGCGAGCTGCTGAGCCGGTGGGGACCACTCGGCTTGGGCCTCCTGATCGCGATCGTGTTCGGCTACTGGATTGGCGCCGGGCAACAGCCGTTGCTGATTCTGAGCGGGGCGGTCTGCGTGGCAGCGTTCGTCATGATCGCCATGCAGAAACGGGCCTGGGTACTGATTATGTTCGGCTGGTTGTTCACGGGAAACCTGCTGGTGTTGCGGTTGCCCTTTGCGGTGCGCGACTTGATGGTCATGCTGGCCCTCGGCGCGTACATCGGCTACCGCGTGATATCGCAGAGAACCGTGCGCGCGGGCGGGAACCTGATCGACATGCTGCTGGCCGTGCATCTTGTTTATTTGGTATTCGGGTGGGCGTTGCATCCCGTCGGTTTCCGCGTGATGGGCGCTGAAACCATCGGTGCGCGAGCGTACGTGAACATCGCATTGGCAGTGATGGGTTATTGGGTGCTTGTGCACTTGCCTGATTCGGTCAGGGCGGTATCACGCATCCCCTACTACTGGTTTGCCGCTGCCGCTGTCCTCGGCATCATGGCATTGCTGGCGCGCGTTTTCCCGTCGCTGGTACCCTATATATACGCGTGGTACTCAGAAGTGGAGTTGAGCGGGTTTATCGAGTCGATCCGGGGTGCGCCTGAGGTTTCGCGGATCGGAGGGCTTGCCAATACCGGAATGTACGTGATCTTGGTGCTCTGCTCCTACTATTCGCCTGCGACGCTGATCGACCCGCGCCGGGGCAGGTTCTACGGGATGGTGATCGGCGGCGCGTGCATCTTGGCATCGGGTTTTCGTAGTTCGCTACTCCAAGCCTTGGCTGCGATCGGCATTGGCGGCTGGTTGCATCGGTGCTGGCGCGATTTGGTCGTAGGCGTGGTAGTGGGCGGCATGTTGTTGGCAGCCTTGGTGATTGGACAAGGACGGTTATACGATCTTCCCCGACCAGCGCAGCGAGCACTGTCGTTTCTACCAGGGCAGTGGGCGCCTGAGGTGGTAGCTGATGTAACGTCGAGTTCCCAGGGCCGCTTCGAGATGTGGCGGAGGATCATTGATGAAAACCTCATTAGAGACTGGTGGTTCGGCGAAGGTTTTGCCATCAGCGCGGCCGAACTTGCTCTGGCGGCCCGACACGGCTTTGTCGAAGCTACTTACGTGACCGGGGTATACCACAACGGTCCGCTCTCAACGATCCGGTATGTGGGCATCATCGGGCTGATCCTGCTTTATTTTCTGACGATTACCGCAGCGATCTACTCTTACAAAACTGTGCAACGCTGTCGTGGCACGCCATTGTTTCCCGCCGCTGTATTCGTGGCGATTCACCTCATCTGGGGCCCGATTCACTATGTGTTTGTGTTCGGCAGCTACTTCAATTATCTCCCGGACCTCATCATTCAACTCGGCATCTTGCGGCTCCTGATGCGCCTCTGCGACCAGGGACTAGTGGCACCTGCGCCCGCTCCGGGCACTGCGCCTGTAGCCGCTCGCGCAACGGAGGCCGCCTCCGCATGAACATCCTAGTGTGGAGCAGTCGGGTGGCGAGTTTGCGGATGGGAAAATTGTATCGGGGCGCGCAACGGGAGTACGCATTGGCGGCGGTCGCCCCGCCGTCAGCCCAGCCATGAGGGTGGCATGGCTAGCGCCGTATCCTGTTCAGTTGCTGGAGCCGTCGGTGCGACTGGCGAGAAGGCAGGACGCTTTTCAGTCCTGTAGCTGGATTGTCCATCTCTCCTCCGCCTTGGCTGGGCGGCAGGACATCGAACTGCATCTTGTGACGGAGAGCACGTTGGTGCCGTGTGATCAGGTGGTCGAGTCCGGCGGAATTGTGTTCCACGTGCTCAAGGCGAGTCTGCCGTTGGTCAACCGGGGGTTCCCGCCTTGGCTCCCGTTGGATGTGGTCAGCGGGTTCCGTTACAATGTGAAGCGTCAAGTGCGGGAAATCGAACGCATTGATCCGGATGTGGTGCACCCTCATGGAACAGAGAGGGCCTATGCGATGGCTGGTGTAGCGTCCGGCTGGCCATGCGTGATCTCCATACAAGGCATTATCTCCGAGTACGTCAAGATTTATCGCAATTGGGCGCTCGGTAGGATCGCGCGTTTGGAGGAACGCACGGTGCAAGAGGGCCGCTACTTCATCGCCCAATCGAAAGATGTCCGGAGATTCTTGGAGTCGGTGAATCCGGCGGCGCGGATCTTCGACATCGAGCTTCCAGTCGACCCTTTGTACTTCCGCGTGCGCAGGCATGAGCAATCTCAGAGGAGGATTCTGTTCGTCGGGAGTATCGAGCCTCGGAAAGGGGTTCCGGAGTTGATTAGTGGGTTTGCGGATTTCTGCCGTGATCACAAGGGCTACCGACTCATCGTGATCGGGAATGGCAACAAGGGGTTTGTGGCGGCTATGAAGGAACTGGCAGAGTGCTGCGGAGTTGGATCGCAGGTTGAATGGCGCGGATTCCAAGTGGCCTCTCAGATTGCCCGTGAATGTGAGACTGCTGCGCTGCTGGTGGCACCTTCTCGGGCCGAGACATTCTGCTGTGTCGTCGCCGAAGGCATGGCTGCTGGTTTGCCAATTGTGGCCACGAATGTGGCCGGGATCCGTTCTGTACTGCAAGACCGTCGCACGGGTTTGCTCGTGGAATCGCAGGCCCCGGAGGCCTTGGCCTCTGCGATGCGGGAGTTGGTTGACAACCCTCTGCTTTCAGAAACCCTGGGACAGCAAGCTCGGGCAACTGCAAAACAACGATTTGACAGAGACGTTTTGGCAGCAAGAATCTATGAGGTGTATCAGGAAGTGCTCGCAAAAGAAGCGCCTAGCCCGGATTATTCACGATGCGCTTGAAAGCTCGACAGTCTGTCATAGCTCGAACCCTCACCCTGATCCGCCTGCGCCGAGGCTTCGGCGGGCAGGCCCTCTCCCTTGGAAAGGGAGAGGGGAAATTTCCTCGCCCCGCATGCGGGGAGAGGATCAATCCCGCTCTGAGCGGGATCAAGGTGAGGGGCAGTTCGTTGCGCAAAACTTCATGAACAAGTCCGGCTAGGAGATGAGCCTATTGGGCATTCACATTGGTCATGACAGCAGCACGTGTCTGGCGCGGGACGGGCAGATCGTTGCCGATGTGGCGGAGGGATTCCTTCAATGGTCGCCGATGGTGAAACGGGTCTGCTGGTTCCACCACGCAATCCGGAGGCGATTCTCCACTTGCTGGAGCACCCTGCCGAGCGAGTGGCGTTGGGGAAGAACGCGCGACAAGTCGCCCGCGAGCGATATGACCCGGAACAAGTGGCGACGGAAACACTCAAAGCCTACCGTGAAATCTTGAATTCATCCGGTTCTCCAGCAGGGATCTGACGGACGGTCGTTTGGTGGTTGAACTCCATTATTTGCTATGCTACAAGGTCGCAGTGAAGCAACTCGCACGCAGAATTCTTCGAAAGTTTGGCGTCGATATTGTCCGCTTCAATTCGGACACCCACCCACTCGCACGCCGGGCACAGCTTCTCGCGACGAACGGAATCAACCTTGTGCTTGATGTGGGGGCGAATGTCGGACAGTACAGCCACGGACTGCGGGAAATTGGCTACCGTGGCCGGATCGTATCCTTTGAGCCGCTCTCGACCACTTATCAGCAGTTGACCTGTCGGGCTCGTGCTGATCGCCTTTCTTGGAAAGCATTGAATCTGGCCCTCGGCGCGACGGACACCACCAGCGAGATCAATATCGCGGGCAACTCCGAAAGCAGTTCGTTCCTCGACATGCTACCGGCGCACCTGCACGCGGCACCAACTTCAAAGTACGTCGGCAAAGAGCGAGTCACGGTGCGGCGACTCGACTCGGTATTCTCAGAAATCTGTTCACCGAATGACAGAATCCTGCTCAAAATCGACACCCAAGGTTATGAAAAAAACGTCTTGGACGGAGCGAACGGATGTCTGCGGCACATCCAGATGGTTCAACTCGAAATGTCTCTGACGCCCTTGTACCGAAATGAATTGCTCTTTGATGAAATGCACGCTTTCCTGAAGGACAAAAGTTTGATGCTGGTCTCGTTAGAGTCTGGTTTTGTTGACTGTAGGAGTGGACAACTGCTTCAGGTGGATGGAATCTACCAGCGCACATC
>JBEKFI010000009.1:0-39685 GCA_050013395.1 Verrucomicrobiia bacterium
GACCGTCACGTTGCTGCAGCAGTCGTCCTGTGCCGTCGGCGGTTTGAAGCCCCAGTGCGCAGCGCAGTCCATCGTCACGTTGGTGTCACAGCAGCAGGAGGTCAGTTGCAGCTCCAGGTAATCCACCGCCGTGTCGTCCTGGCAGACGAAGTCGAAGAACCCATAGTCGTTCAATAGCGGCAGCAGATCGGCCGTGCCGCCTCCGGCCAGAGGCAAAGCCGACAGATCGAGGTTGGTGACCACGCCGTTCGTGTAGGTGCACCAGTTATTGGTCCACAAACCGGGCTGCGGGTTGCCGCTGCCCAAGTAACGGCTCCAGCCGCCGGGCAGCATGGTGCCGTTGGTGCTGGTCGGGTCGGTGAACCAGATGCCGAAGGTGTCGTTGTCGCAGATATCGCCGCACGGCTTGAGCCGCACGATCAGGTGCGCCTCGGTCAGGCAGCCCGGCAGGTTCGCAAACGTGTGCGCAACCGCCCGATTCACGGTGCAGTCATCGAAGCCTTTGAGGGTGTAGCCCGCGTTGGTCAGATGCGCCACGCAGCCGGTGCTGGGCGAGGCCGGCTCCGGGCCGTCCAAGGTGCCAAAGTTATCGATTCTCCCTGCCACGATCCAGTTGGTCAGGCAGGCCGTCAGCGTGGGAGCCGTGGTATCATGCACCACCGTCACCGTCTGGCTGCACGCAGCACTGTTGCTGCAGCAGTCGCTGGCCTGCCACGTGCGGGTGTGCGACTCCGAACAACCGTTGCTGGTGGTCACGGTACTGAGAATGGTGACGTTGACATTCGAGCAGCATTCATCTGTGACCGTCGGCCGGTCGAAATACCACCCCCAGTTCAGCCTGAAGACGGTTCCCAACCCGTTGGCGCCGCCGAACCTCGTCGTCCCATACATTGTCCCGCCGTTCTGGATCAACAAATCCGTAATGGGATGCGCGCCATCTCCCGGTCCGCCTGCGAAACTGTACAACCGGGCGTAACCGCTGCCGTCCGGGTTCAGCCTGAACACGGTTCCATTGCTGCTGGTGCCGCCATTGTACGTCGTCCCATACAGCATTTCGTCGCACCCCACGACCAAAGTGTAATAGGGATTCTGTCCGTCAGCAGCAATGCTGCCGAAATGATGGAGCACTGCATAGCTCGTCCCGTTGGTGTTGAGTCTGAAGACGGTGCCAAACCCGTTGGTGCCACCGAAGTAAGTGGTCCCATACAACATTCCATCGGTTCCGATCAACAAACCTGCAATCGGCTTCTGCCCATCGTAACCGGCGGTGGCGAAATGATGCAGTATCGTGTAGGAGGAGCCGTTCGTGCCGAGCGTGAACACCGTCCCAACGTCATTACTTCCGCCCTCATACGTCGTCCCATACAGCATCCCGTCGATCCCTTGCACCAAACCGCGTTCATCGTAAGGATGATACCCGTCGTATGGATAGCTCGGGTCAGGGAAATGATGGAGCTGACTGTAATCGGTGCCATCTGTTTTTATCTTGTACACCGTGCCCAGCGCGTTGGTGCCGCCGGCGTCGGTCACCCCATAAAACATCCCATCGCTCCCAACCAGCAAACCTGAATACGGAACAAACCCGTCGTAACCGGTAAGTAGAAAATCGTGCAATACCGTACATACGTGGGTGTTCATATCCCACTTGTACACCGTCCCATAGTCACTGGTGCCGCCGTAGGGCGCAGTTCCATACAACGCTCCGTTGATCTCGATCAACCAAGAATGTGGATTAATCCCGTCGCCACCGGAGAAGTGATGCACCACCTGGTAACCGCTGCCGTCCGGGTTCAGCCTGAACACCGTCCCCACATCGTTGCTGCCCCCGCCCCACGCAGTTCCATACAGCATTCCGTCGCTTGCGGCCATCAGCCCCGCTTCTGGGTATGACCCGTCGTCAGACGCCCCTGTGAAACTCTTGAGCACGGTTTCAGTGGGCAGGTTGGTCCCCAAGGGACATGGCGGCAGACACACCGTCTTGTTGCTGGCGCAGATGATCTCCGGCGCCGTGGTGTCCACCACCATCACGGTCTGGGTGCAGACGGTGCTGTTGCTGCAGCAATAATCGAAGGCCTGCCAGATTTGATAAATCAACTGCGTACAGGAGCCGTTACTGTTGGTTCCACCGCCAATCAGGCTAACCGTCACGTCGTTGCAGCATGGGTCATAGACACTGGGTGGGTTGGTCGGCACCGGACTGCCGCACTGGATGGTCAGGTTGGTGCAACTCAGGATCGGTACCGATGGAAGTACCGTCACGGTCTGGGTGCAGATGACGCTGTTCGTGCAGCAATAATCGAAGGCCTGCCAGACCTGGTAAATGAACTGCGTACAACCGCTGCTGCTGCTCCCACTGCCAATCAGGCTGACCGTCACGTTGCTGCACCCCGGGTCGTAGACACTGGGCGGGTTGGTCGGCACCGGACTGCCGCACAGAATGGTAAGATTGGTGCAGCTCAAGACCGGTTTCGAGGCCAGCACCGTCACCGTGAAATCGCAACTAGCGGTGTTGGTGCAACTGTCCGTTGCCACGCAGTGCACCGGTGTCACTCCCGGCGCGAACATGCTGCCCGAGGCCGGCGTGTACACCACCGTCGCGTTGCTGCAACAGATATCCGTTACAGTTGCTGCGTAATTCACCACCACGTTCGTACAGGACACAACCACGATGTTCGACGGACACTGAATCTGTATGCAAGGCTGGTTGCCGAAGTCCAGGTGGTCAACGCTCTGGTCGGTATCCAGCGTGACGGTGTAGGATCCACTCGTGGGCGCGGTCTGGGTCCAGCCGGTTTGCTGCACCTCGGTCACGGTGTAGGTGTTGGACGACAAATCCATGAAGTGGTATTCGCCGAGCGCGTCAGTGACCGTGTTCGATCCGTTGGACAATTGGACGGTGCAGCCGGCCAGAAACGGTTCACCCGAATCCCACACGCCGTTGCCATTGAGGTCACTGAACTTCTTGCCGGAGATGCTCGCCCCAGGAATACAGCAGTCGGGCCGGTCCAGCGCCAAGCCGGTGCCGGTCACGCTGCCGGTCAGGTTGAGGCCCATCGCCACATTGTATTGATTATGTACCCGCACCAGCAGGTAGTTCTCCCCCGCATGGAACCAGGTCGGATAGGTCGTCGAGTCAATGTTCGTACAGATCGGGCTGGGCGTGTTCCACGCCCCGTCGTTAAGGGTCGCGGAGCCGGCCTGCAGAATGTTGACGCCATTGAGGAACACCTCCGCCCAATCGTCGGCCCGCAGGCAGATGTGCAATACCACGTTGGTCCAGCCGGGCCGCAGGCAGAAGCGCGTCTCGAAATCATAATCGCCGTTGAGATCGTCCTGTGCGGTCGGGTAGGAACTGATCCATTGGCTGTCGGGTTGGGCCGGCTTCCAAGCCGGGTGCGCCGTGATCACCGTGGCGGGCCGCGGCTCGTGGGTGCCGCTGTCGGGATCCGCAACGACGCGCCAGAAGGCATCCCGTGCGCCGATGGCGTAAACGGTGTTGAAGGGGTGATTGAAGCCGGTGTTGAGGCTCACGCTCGCGACCATACAGGTTACCGGCTGGTTGCCGAAGTCCACGTGGTCGACGAACTGGGTGGCGTCCAGTGTGACGGTGTAAGATCCGCCCGTGGGCGCGGTCTGGGTCCAGCCGGTTTGCTGCACCTCCGTCACGGTGTAGGTGCCGGGCAGCATGTCCGTGAAGTAGTAATAGCCGTTCGCATCGGTGACCATGTTCGAACCGTTGGACAATTGGATGGTCCAACCCGACAGCGCCGGTTCGCCCGCATCCCACGCGCCGTTGCCATTGAGGTCACTGAACTTCTGGCCGGTAATGGTCTGGCCGAGCGCGAGAGTGCCGGTAAAGAAGAAACACACGAGCGCGACGAATCCGAGAGAAAGTGCTTTGGTTGCTGTCTTCATATCGGTGGTTCCTTTTGGGTATTTCCGAGTGCTGTCTTGGGGGTACAAGCGGTAGGCTGGACGCACCGAGAAAGCGCCGTCCTTTCAATCATCCCCGCCATCCTATCCGCCCACACCATTGCTGGGTTGCCTCGCAACGCATTCATCCTGCGCGGGGCGTGAAATTCTTCCCCCTGCGTCAGGATTTCCGATTGCCGTGGCGTCGAATCTCGCCAGTTTGTTTTGGGTTCCACTTCGCCCCGCCAACCTTCTCCAAACGCCCGGTGAAGAAGAACCGTTTTTACTCGCGGCTTTGATTCTAAGTGGTGACCCGGCGGATGGCTAGGACAGGATTGCCTTTCCCTTGGAGGATTTTGCGGTGCTCCCCAGAGGCATAACCCGACTTATTCACGAGATGCTCAAATCCGCGACAGTATGTGAGCGGGCGAACCCTCACCCTGACCCTCTCCCTTCAAAAGGGCGAGGGGAAATCTCCTCTCCCCGGCCTTGCCCCGAAAGCTTTCGGGGTTGACGGGGGAGCCGAGTCCGCGAGACGCCGCTGTCGTCTGTGGCAAAGGATCAAGGTGAGGGGCTGTCCGAACGGGCAGAAGTTCGTGAATAACCCGGGCTAGAACTGCGAAGCAGGCTTGGGTCGCCGGGCACGGGCGCGCCGATACTCGGTGGGCGTCACACCCACACACTTCTTGAACATCCGATTGAAGTACGAGACGTCGCCAAAACCGGAGTTCATCGCCACATCGACAATGCGCGCCGAGCGCCGCAACAACAATCGTTTCGCGTGCTCCATCCGGACCCGGCACACATATTCGGTGAACCGCAACCCGGTATTTTTCCTGAACAACCGGCAAAAGTGACACGGATTGAGATGCAGCCGTTGCGCCATTGCCCGCAACGTCAACGGCTCGCCGAGGTGCGCCCGCATCCACTCTTTTGCCTCGGTCACTGGCGCTGCCTCAGCAGGGTGTGACGCCAACAGCCAGTGGTTCGCCGACCCCGCCAGATTCTGGGCGAACAACGTCAGCAACCGCAACATCGCCTGAAATTGGTCGTCGGGAACAACCCGTGTTTGGAAATAGGCCTCCCGCAGCGCCGGCAGATCGCCGGGACTGACTCCCCACCCGATCAGCACTTTTGCCGCCCGCCCAAAATCACGCCGCTTCGGCGGCTGGCGGAACACCTGGCCGCCGCACAATGCCCCCACGTGTTTGCCTTCGACAACGACGGGCACGGCCAGATCGGTCAGCTTCATCGGGCAGCAGATTTGTTGGGGCGCGAGCTTTTTCCGGAGGCGCTCTTGAAGTTCCTCCTGGATTCTCAGGCAGGCCGGACATCCGCCCGTGGCCTTGTTGACAAGCTCACAAAACAGATTCCCTCGCCGCCCGAACGTCGCTCGTTTCGACTGACCGCTCGCCGGTGCCAGCCGCAGCGCCAAGCCCGTTGCCTCATGAAATGCCTCCGTGTATTCCTGCACAAGCTGCGAGCGAGCAAGAGCCTCATAAAGGATCGAACGCACGGTAGCATGAGTCTAGTCCGCGCGGTGTTTCCCTGCAACCTGAAAAACTGTTGCGACGAGTGCTCGGGCGCATCTCGGCACTCGGCACTACCACCACGACAAGTCCTGTCACAGTAGCGCGGGCGTCCCGCCCGTTGCTATTTGGGGATGCCTCACGACACGGGCGAGACGCCCGCGCTACTACGGGGGCAGTGCCAAGATCCGCCAATAGCCGCCTAACCTGACTTATTCATGAACTTCTGCGCAACGAACTGGCCCCTCACCTTGATCCTCTCCCCGCACGCGGGGCGAGGAGATCTCCCCTCTCCCTTTCCAAGGGAGAGGGTCGGGGTGAGGGTTCGCGCGGTTACGCACTGTTACGGATTTGAGCGTCTCGTGAATAATCCGGGCTAACGGCAGCGGATTCCCTCGCCTTGTCCCGATCATCCAGCTAATCTTTCCGGTGACTGATCGCTGATGGCTGAACGCTGGCAACTCGCACCATGCCCGACATCATCCTGACTACGTTGAACGCCAAGTACGCGCACTGCGCTTTCGGGTTGCGCTATTTGATGGCCAACCTCGGCGAGCTGAAGCCACGCGCGCAGATTCTGGAGTTCGACATCAATCAGCGCCCCATCGATGTGGCCGAAGTCATCTTGAGCCAGCGACCGAAAATCGTCGGCATCGGCGTGTATATCTGGAATGCCGCGCAATCGCTCCAACTCGTTGCCGATCTCAAGCGGCTGCGTCCCGATCTTGTCATCATCATCGGCGGACCCGAGGTCAGCTACGAAATCGATCAGCAGGAAATCTCACGATTGGCCGATTACGTCATCACCGGCGAAGGCGACCTGGCGTTTGCTGAGTTGTGCCGGCAGTTGCTCGCAAGCGGCGCGGTCGGCGACCGCGCCCTACCAACGCTCGACGCTTCACGCTCAACGCTCCACGCCTTGTCCGCCGAAGCTTCCAGCGAAGGCGGATCACACTCCACGGTTGTCTCTGCTCCTCCGCCGGATTTCAACCAACTCGTTCTCCCTTACGACTTGTACACGGACGAGGACATTGCGCACCGTGTCATCTACGTCGAGGCATCGCGCGGTTGCCCGTTTGGATGCGAGTTCTGTCTGTCGTCGCTGGACGTGCCCGTTCGCAACGTGCCGCTCGACAAGTTTCTGCCTGCGATGCAATCGCTCTTGGATCGCGGCGTGCGGCAGTTCAAGTTCGTCGATCGCACGTTCAACCTGAACATCAAGATCAGCGCCGCCATTCTCCAATTCTTTTGGGAACGCTACCGACCGGGGTTATTCGTGCATTCCGAGATGATTCCTGATCGGCTGCCCGAACCGTTGCGGGCGATCATCCGGAAGTTTCCGCCCGGCGCGCTTCAGTTCGAGGTGGGCATCCAGACGTTCAACGAGCGCGTGGCGGAATTGATCAGCCGCCGGCAGGACAACGCGAAGGCCGAAGAGAACCTGCGCTGGCTGCGCACGGAAACCGGCGTGCACGTCCACGCGGATTTGATCGTCGGGTTGCCGGGTGAGGACATCAACAGCTTCGCGGCGGGGTTCGATCGCTTGGTGGCGTTGCGGCCGCAGGAAATTCAGGTCGGCCTGCTGAAACGGCTGCGCGGCGCGCCGATTGTGCGTCACGACCGGGAATGGGAGATGGTCTATAGTCCGCATCCGCCGTATGAAGTGTTGCAAACCAAGCTGATTGATTTCTTTACGATGCAGCGGTTGCGGCGGTTTGCGCGGTACTGGGATTTGATCGCCAACAGCGGCAACTTCGTCGAGGTGACGCCGCTGATTTTTGGGGAACCCCTCACCCACACCCTCTCCCCGCAAGCGGGGCGAGGGGAAAATCTCAGATCGAGCACGACATCTCCTCTCCCCTCTGGGGAGAGGATGAAGGCGGGGGGGGCGGCGTTCTGGGGTTTCATGAAGTTCAGCGACTGGCTGCACGCTGAGACGAAGCAGACGCACGCGATTGCGTTGGCGCGGCTCAACGAGTTGGCGGCGCGGTATCTTACGGAGAAGATGGGCTTGGCCGAAAACGAGATTGCGCTGTTGTTCAACCGCGACCGCACTCCGTCGCGCACCGCGCCGCCACGTCAGGCAAAGCATCTGGCAAAACGGCAGTCCACTTGATTCATCGCTTGCGCTGTCTGAAATACTGGTAGCCGAGCCAGCCGATGGCGACCAACGGAAGCGCTAGCGCCAGCATGACGATGACGTAACCAGACCAGCCCGGTCCGTCTTAGCGTTCGAGCAGGATGAATAGCAATGAATTCATTCGCCTCTACCCCGAGATGGCAAAGGAGTATGGTAACGACGAGATCGCCAACAGAAAATGAGGTTCTATGAAAACAAAGAACGCCAATAACACACATTTTTCGAAGTTCGTCTTCGTTGCCCTTGTGGCGGTTTGGGGAGGAATCAACGCCTTCGGCCAGAATCCGGTTCACCACGGCCCAACCGAGCTCGCTTATGTCGATCAGGAAGGAGTGATCCGGTGGAAAACAGACGACCGCGAAGTTGGTCTCTTCGGTGCAAACTACTCCCTGCCCTCGTCTTGTGATTATCGGGCTGCAGGTTACGTCGGCTCGGATCGAAAGAAACTCGTTGAAAAAGACATGACCCACTTTGCGCGAATGGGGTGGGACGGAATGCGGCTCTGCCTGTGGGGCGACTGGGAGAACTCCGACAAAAATGGCAACCTGATCGTCAACGATCACCTCGACGTGATGGATTACGCGATCGCACAGGCGAGGCAGCGCGGCATCTACATCCTGCTGACCCCGATCACCACCTATAGTTCGCTGTTTCCCGACGGAAAGGACAGCGACGAGCTTCAAGGCTTTTCCAAGTACTACAAGAAGGGGGAACTCGGCACGAATCCCGAGGCCATCGCGGCGCAGTGCAATTACCTCCGGCAGATCCTCAATCATGTGAATCCCTACACGGGCGTGGCCCTGAAGGACGATCCCGCGATCCTCTTCATCGAGATGATCAACGAGCCGGCGCACCACAGCGGCGACTTCGCGGGCTCGGTCGCCTACGTCAATGCGCTCGCGGACGCGGTGCGCAGCACCGGCTGCCAGAAGATTCTGTTCCACAACGTAAGCCAGGATTTCAAGATCGCGCCGGCGATAAAGGTGTCCAAGGTCCAAGGCGCCAGCTTCGCGTGGTATCCCACGGGCTTGAACGCGCGCCACACGCTCACCGAGAACTATCTGCGCACGGTGGACGACTTCGCGCCGATGTTGCGTCCCGACCTGCTCAACGTGCCGAAGATCGTCTACGAGTTCGATTCGGCGGACATGAACTCGGGCTACATGTATCCGGCCATGATCCGGGCGTTCCGCGGCGTCGGCGCGCAGTTCATCGCGATGTTTTCCTACGACATGCTCGATACCGCGCCCTACAACCTTGGTTGGCAGACCCACTTCCTGAACATGGTTTACTCGCCGAAGAAGGCGGCGAGCGCGATCATTGCGGCCGAGGCGACAAAAGTCCTGCCCCGTTACAAGTACTACGGCGACTATCCGGACAACAAGACCTTCGGCCCTTTCCGCGTCAGTTACGAGGAGAACCTGAGCGAGATGGTCACGGACGAGAAGTTCATGTATTCGAACGACACGCAGACCAGTCCGCCAAAACCGGCGGCACTCAAACAGATCGTCGGCTTTGGCTCCTCGCCCGTGGTGGCCTACGAGGGCCGGGGCATCTATTTCCTCGACAAACTCGCTGACGGCACGTGGCGGCTCGAGGTCTATCCCGACGCGCTAATCGTGCGCGATCCATTCGCGCAGCGGTTGGATTACCAACACGTTTGCTCGCGACTGGTGGCCCGGCAGTGGCCGATGACGATCCGGCTCCCTGACCTCGGCGGCTCGTTCAAGGTTCTACCGCTCAACGCCGGCAACGCGTATTCGGCCTCAGCGCGGAACGGGAGGTTCGAGATCAATCCGGGGGTGTATGTGTTGTCGAAAAGCGGCCGTGTTCAACGGAACAAACTGCCGAAGCAGATCGGCCATTTGAAGATCGACGAATTCGTCTGTCCCGAGCCGCCGAAACTGCCCACGCAGGTGGTGTTGTCTCCGCACGCGGAGTATCCGGCGGATCAGCCGGTGAAAATCGCCGCGGAGATCGTCGACGCAACGCCGCCCCAAGAGGTCACGGTGCATGTCCGCCAAGGGGACGGCGCACCGTTCAAAGTGTTCCCCATGCAATCCGCCGGCGGCTACACCTGCCGCGCAATGATCCCGGTGGGCACGCTCTCCGCAGGGCCGATGGATTATTTCATCTCGGTGAAGACGGGCGGCTCGACCGCGCGTTTCCCTTCGGACGGCGCAGAGCAATTGTGGAAGGCGAACATCGTCACGCCCTCGGCGCCGCTGCAACTGTTCAGCGCCGAACAGGACGCCAATCGTCTCGCGTACACCCGCATCGGCGACGCCGGTCGTCGGGGCATTTCCCAGAGCCTGCCGGCCTCCGCCGCCGACCCGGCGGCGCTGCGGCTGTTCTTCCCGTTGAGTTCTGATCGGGGTCTCGAGGACTACACCGGCTCACTCTCGATCAAGGACAAGATCGCGGACCGGAGGCCGGGCACCTCATCCGCCAAGGCGCTGGACGTGAAGGCGAGAAGCGTCAGCGACGGGCAGGAGATTTACCTCACGCTGGTCGAGGCCGACGGCACTTCGTGGAGCAAAAAACTGACGCTCAAGTCGGGCTGGGAGGACATCGTCGTGCCTCTCGATCAACTCAAGATTGCGCTCGGCGTGAAGCTGCCGCTCGGCTTCCCCGAACGCTGGAATTACTGGATCACCCCGGCCAAAGGCCGCGGCGGTCCCGACAACCATGTTCGACTCGATCAAGTGGAGCGATTGCAGATTTCGTTCAGGCCATCGGCCGCCTCGCGAAAGGCGGAAACCGATCCGTGGGCCGACATTGCGTCCGTAACGATGGCGTTCGAATAGATGCTCACTCGCACCAACATCATGGCAGACAAACTCGAAGCCCTCTTCAATATTCACCTACGAAAACGACATCCGTCTCCCCAAACCGGACGAGGCTCGTCGCCGCGTCTCTCTCTATTCTCGCGGGCTTGTTCGCCGCAGGAGAGCTTGCCCCGACCGGCTCAGGTTGGCATACTGCACCTCCATGAGCGAAAAAGATTTGCCGGTTCCCAGCGAGAATCTCGACCGGTTGATTTACGAGATTCGCGGCCAGAAGGTCATGCTGGACTCTGACTTGGTGCGTCTTTACAGTGTACCCACATTCCGTCTGAATGAAGCCGTGAAGCGCAACCGCGATCGATTCCCGGACGATTTCACCATTCAGCTTACTCGTGAGGAGTTTGCGCGCTTGATATCGCAAATTGCGATATCAAGTTCCGGCCACGGAGGCCGGCGCAAGCTGCCGTGGCTGGCTGCCTATTCTCGCTAACAAGGAAGCTATGAACGCTGTAGCAGGCAGAAGCTTCTACACGCCGTTCTGGGCGGGAATCGAGAACAACTGGTATAGGAACTTAGCGATTGACGCTGTGTGGAAGGGGGCAACGCTTCAGTCGTCAAATTCCTGCGGCGACTGAAATTCGTGGCGCAGCCGGGATCACAAGGCCTTGAAGTAGTCTTTGATTTTGTTCGCCGTCAGTTTACGTCTCTCCAGCCATTGGAGATCCTTCGACTTCGCTCAGGATGACAAACGCCCGGTATGTTCGGCCTCCGTCGGCGCTAGATTGTTTGTGCGTCAGTCCCTGTGATTGTTGAGGTTAATTGACCTGTGCGCGAAGCAAAAAGGCTTGCGAGCCGAGCGAATTGCTACCCTTCGTCCTTCACGACGGTTCACGCCGAAACCTGCGCTTCATAAAGTACTCGACTGGCGCCATGCCGGTTTCATATATGGCAAGCTTGGACGGTTCAATCGAAAGGAGAATCGGCACATGAATACGGCAAGCCAACCCGCACCCGCTGGCGACGCAAAGGCCACCTACAACATGGCGTATGTCTGGACGATCTCCCTCGTGGCCGCCATGGGCGGATTGCTGTTCGGTTACGACTGGGTCGTCATCGGCGGCGCAAAACCGTTCTTCGAGAAATACTTTCAACTGAGCAGCGGACAATTGAGCGGCTGGGCCAATAGCTGCGCGTTGCTCGGTTGTCTGGTGGGATCACTGGTATCGGGTGGGATGAGCGACAAGTTCGGCCGCAAGAAGCTGCTGATTGCTTCGGCGTTTGTGTTTGCTGTTTCGTCGGTGTTGACGGGCTGGGCGCCGACGTTCACCTGGTTCGTCGTCTGGCGTATTCTCGGCGGCGTGGCCATCGGCATGGCGTCGAATCTTTCGCCGATGTACATCGCCGAGGTGGCACCGGCCCATCTGCGCGGGCGGTTGGTGGCGATCAATCAGTTGACCATCGTAATCGGGATCCTGGCGGCGCAGATGATCAACCTGAAGATCGCGCAGCCGGTGCCGGCGGGAGCGACGGCGGAGTTCATCCGTCAATCGTGGAACGGGCAGTACGCGTGGCGTTGGATGTTTATGGCGGTGGCAGTGCCGTCGGTGGTGTTCCTGATCGGATCGTTGGTGGTGCCGGAAAGCCCGCGCTGGCTGATCAAGAATGGGAATAGCGGGACGGCCCGCGGCGTGTTGGCGAAAATCGGCGGCGCGGCGTACGCCGATGCGGAAGTGCGCGACGTGCAGAACACGCTGGCTGGCCAGGAAATCCAACACGTGCGTTATCAGGACCTGCTGGAACCGAAAATCTTGAAGATTCTGACCGTTGGCGTGGCGCTGGCGGTGTTCCAGCAATGGTGCGGCATCAACGTCATCTTCAATTATGCCGAGGAGATTTTCAGGGCGGCCGGCTATGACATCTCGGACACGTTGAAGAACATCGCGTGGACCGGCTCGGTGAACCTGATTTTCACCTTCGTCGCGCTCGGCACGGTGGACCGGGGCGGACGACGGCCGCTGATGTTGTTCGGCGCGGCCGGCTTGTCGGCGATCTACATCGTGATGGGATCCTGTTATTACGCCGGGGTCAAAGGCCTGCCGATGCTGCTTCTGGTGTTGGCTGCGATCGGTTGCTATGCGATGTCGCTGGCGCCGGTGACGTGGGTGCTGATCTCGGAGATTTTCCCGAACCGCATCCGCGGCGCGGCGGTGTCCGTGGCGGTCTCGGCGTTGTGGATCGCCTGTTTCATCCTGACGTTCACGTTCCCGATTCTGAATCGGTCGCTCGGGCCGGCGAAGACGTTCTGGACGTTTGCCGGCGTGTGTGTCATCGGTTTCATCTTCATTCTGGTGCGCGTACCGGAAACGAAGGGCAAGACGCTGGAGCAAATCGAACGCGACTTGGTGGACTGACCAGGCCCATTGTGAACTGACCTATTTGCCGGGGGAGACAACCATGCAAAGCCGGTCGCATTCAGTTTCCGTCCGCCGCGACCTGCGACAACTGGCCCCGAATCGAATTCGGGGCTGGCGCGGTTTTCGGCCATCCACAACGTGCAAGCGATACATTGGGCTGAAGTCGTCAACGTTCCGATGGACAGGCGGCAAAGACGCTCGGCACGCACGTCTGAGAAATCGGGTCGTCGATGAGGCGGCTTCGGTGCTTATGCAGCGCCGACAAACGCGGACTGTTACTGACGCGGACGTGACACTCAAGCGGGTTCCCTGTGCCCGCGCCCCTTCAGGGGCGCGGGCACAGGGTCGCTTGAAGACTCAGTGTGCCCAGACGGAAACACGATTGGGGAACTCCTGCTGAGGGGGTGGGCTGTCGAGGCCCACAAAAGGACGGTGGGGGTGGGGTCTCGGTCAGATGCGGGGGCGGTTAGGTGAAGCGCAGTTCGTCGGCATGGGCGGAATGCGCGGGGCGTAGCGGTGGGGCGGACAGGGTTGAGCGGAGTCCCGGCGCGTGGAGACCAGGACGACCCATCTGCGCCAAGCTTCTCGGGTGGGGGGAAGGTGTCGAGAGGAAGACTGGGGCGGCTGCCGCCCGAGTGTTCCTTCGAGGGATCGTGTTAGTGAAAGTTTTGTGCTTGCAATTGTGAACCTGCCGGGGGTACAGTGCCCACCGAGGCGAGGGTATTTGGACGGTTCAGCACTGTGCTCCCACCCCGCGCACCGTGTAACCGCCACGAGCTAAGCCAGCTATGAATCGGCTGGATGCGATTGTGAGGGTGATGGAAGATGAGAACATACACGGGTAGAATTCTTTCACTCGCGCTGGCGTTCGCCGCCCTGTCTTCTGCGTTGGCGCAGGCGCAGAATCTGTTTGTGTCGTTTGCCGGGAACAACAGCATCTTAGAATTCACACCGAGCGGAGTGCAAAGCACCTTTATCCATTGGGGGGCGCAGTGGGCTGAGGCACTGGCCTTTAACAGCGCAGGTGATCTGTTTGCGTCGTTTCCCCCTAATGGTGGCACCATCATTAATGGCACCATCATCGAAGTCACGCCGGGCGGAGCGCAAAGCGTCTTTGCCTCGGGGATGTCTTGGCCCGCTGGACTGGCCTTTAACAACGCAGGTGATCTGTTTGTGGCGGATATCCTCACCGGCAACAGTGGCAACATTTATGAATTCACGCCGGGCGGAGTGCGAAGCACCTTTGCCTCCGGATTGTCTGGTTGTTGGGGACTGGCCTTTAACAGGGCGGGCAATCTGTTTGTGGCGAATAACTACAGCGGGAGCATCACTGAAATCACGCCGGGCGGAGTGCAAAGCACCTTTGCTACCGGGTTGTCTAGTCCTGTTGGACTGGCCTTTGACAGCGCGGGCAATCTGTTTGTGGCGTGTCCCGGCAGTGGCACCATCATCAAAATCACGCCGGGCGGAGCGCAAAGCACCTTTGCCTCCGGGTTGAATGCTCCTCAGTACCTAGCCTTTAACGGGGCGGGCGATTTATTTGAGTCGGATGCCAACAGCGGCAAGATTTATGAATTCACGCCCGACGGAGTGCGGAGCACGTTTGCCTCCGGGGCAGGACCGATGGGGCTCGCCTTCCAAGGTCAAACCTTGCCCGTACCTGAACCCTCGGCTTTAGGGTTGCTGGCTGTTGGCGCCGCCGTGCTCCTCGTCCATCGCCGCCGCAAGAGCGTCTAGACCGACCGGTCTGCGGATGCCGATGTTTGAAGAGGATATCTTGAGCGAGTTCAGATTCCATCCTTCGTGGTTTGGTCCGTTCGGGTGCGGCGCAGTTGGTCGGCATGGGCGGAATGCGCGGGGCGGACCCGCCTTCGCCGTGAAAGGCATTAGGGCTACGGCGGGCACGGCGGAGTGAAAGCCCGGCGCGTGGAGACAAGGACGATCCATCTGCGCCAAGCTTCATGGGTGGGGGAAAGGTTCAAGGAAAACTGGGGCGGGTCGCCCGTCCATGTTTTCCTTTCGGTGTTCGGCTGCACGGGTACCCGAGTTCCCCTCGGGGCGTGACATTGGCAGGCCGACGAAGTAAGAGATTGGCGTCGGGCGATCACACCATCAAGAGGAGTCGCCGAGAGGACATGGGATCATGAGAGAACGTTGCGCAAACCTCGTCTGCCGTTGTAGCCGCGCTTCTGTGAAGCGCAGGGTCTTGGTTTTCCGAGGGAGTTCGGCGCTTCGCAGAAGCGCCGCTACAGCACGCCTCATTTTGTTGGCTTTGGGCTTCCTTATCGTCACCGCGGCACGGGCAGCGGAGGAAGGCAAAGACAAGGAGGCGACGCCTCGCCCTACGATTGATCACGCTCAAAGCGTGATAAACCTGTCGAATCCGGATTTGTCGGTGATGTCGGGGCACCTCAAGATGGGCGGGAAGAATCCGCAAGGCATCGAGATCAATGCCAACAGCCGTTACCTGACGCTGGGCGGCAAGCCGTGGCTACCGGTGATGGGCGAGTTTCATTTCTCCCGTTACCCGCACGAATCGTGGGAGGAGGAACTCCTGAAGATGAAGGCGGGCGGCATTACAGTGGTCGCAACCTATGTCTTCTGGATTCACCACGAGGAGATCGAGGGGCAGTTCGATTGGTCGGGCAACCGCGACTTGCGCAGCTTCGTGCAGCTTTGCGCCAAGCGCGGGCTGTACTGTTATCCGCGCCTCGGCCCGTGGGCACACGGCGAGGCGCGCAACGGCGGGTTTCCCGATTGGCTGCTCCAGAAATGCGGGAAGGATGTGCGCAAAGACGCCGAGCCGTACCTGACGTATGTCCGCCGGTTCTACACCGAGATCAGTAAGCAACTTCGAGGCTTGCTGTGGAAGGATGGCGGTCCGGTCATCGGCGTGCAGTTGGAGAACGAATGTCACGGCAGCCCGTCGCATATGTTGACATTGAAAAAGCTCGCCCGCGAATTGGGATTCGATGTGCCCCTGTACACAATGACCGGCTGGGACCGTGTGCGCGTGCCGGAAGGCTATGAGTTCATCCCCGTGTTTGGAGGTTACCCCGACGGGTTTTGGGTCGCCGGTGTCGATGGCTGGGCGCGCGATGGCCGCAAACAGTACTTCTTCGGTCTCGAACGCGACGACAGCACGGTCGGCAACAATCTATTGAAGAGACAAGGCACGCCCGACACCTCGATTCTGGCGCGGTATCCGTACGCCACATGCGAGATCGGCGGCGGCATGCAGGTTAGCTACCGCCGCCGTCCCGTGATTGAGGCCGACGACATCGCCGCGGTGGCGCTGACGAAGATCGGCAGCGGCAGCAACCTCCAAGGCTACTACATGTACCACGGCGGCTCACACCCACTGGGCAAGCTTACGACGATGAACGAATCGCGCGCGACCGGTTATCCCAACGACATGCCCGTGATCAATTACGATTTTCAGGCGCCCCTCGGCGAGTTCGGCCAGCGCAGGGAGTCATACAACGCCTTGCGGGTCCAACACATGTTCCTGCGCGATTTCGGCAGCGATCTCGCACCGTTGCCCTCCGTCATGCCCGCTGTGAAACCGGGGAGTATGGATGACCAGACGACGCTGCGCTGGGCAGCGCGTTCCGACGGGAACCGCGGCTACGTGTTCATCAACAACTACCAACACATCGAATCGCTGCCGGACCACGACAATGTGCAACTCGAATTGCGGCTGAAGGACGAGACGCTAGCTGTTCCCAGCAGGCCGATTCGGATTCCCAAGGACGCGTACATGATCTGGCCGTTCAACCTCGACCTCGGCGGCGCGCTCTTGAAGTACGCCACCGCCCAGCCGCTCTGCCGCGTCGCGGACTGTTTTGTTTTCTTCGCGCCGACGGGCGTGGACGCTGAGTTCGCTTTCGATACGCAAACGCTCGCCGCTGACAGCCGTGCCCGGTTCCGCGAGTTGAAGCCGGGGACGGACTGCGTCTTCAGCGTCCGCGCCAGCAACGGCGCGGGCGCGAAGATCCTGCTGCTCACCGAGGAGCAAGCGCGCCATTGTTGGAAGGCAAACATCTGGGGCGCGGACCGGCTGTTCCTTGCCTCGGCCGGGCTGGTGTTCGACGGCGGGAAACTGCGCGTGCAGTCCCGCAACCCTGCGGACTTGACGTTCGCCGTGTATCCTGCGCCGCCGCTGGCGATGAAAGGTGTGGCCGACGGTGTGTTCACCCGCTTCGCAGGATCGGCGACGGCGCGGAAAATCAACGTCGAATGGAAGCGACTCAAGCCCGCTGCGCCCGCGCGGCCCGTGAAGACCGACGCAAAAGGCGCCGTGCTGGCGCCGGACGATGCGGACTTCGCCGACGCCGGGGTGTGGCAGGTGCGGGTGCGCGTGCCCAAGGATGCGCTCGACGGCATCCACGAGTTGTTTCTCAGGATTGATTACGTGGGCGATGTCGGGCGGGCCTACCTTGGCGATCGCCTGATCGATGACGACTTCTACTTCGGTCGCGTTTGGGAGATCGGACTGAAGCGGTTCGCGCCTGAAGTGCTGGAGAAAGGGCTGACGCTCAAGATTCTGCCGTTGCGCAAGGACGCCCCAATCTATTTGCCGAAAGATCGCTGGCCGTCGTTCGGTGAAACCGGCGAAGCCATCGCGGTGCGTGACATCACGGTGCAGCCGGAGCTGGTGCGCGAGGTTTCATCATTTGCACGCCCGACATGCGGCCTGGCCCGGCCATCGTCGCCAAAGCGAAAACCAACGGGCTGAAAGTGATGAGTTGTGGACGACCAGTTCGTCGGCGCGGACGGGAAGTTCATGGAGAACGTTCATCACCTCGGCATTTCCGCGCTGTGCCCCGTGACGTTCGAGGAACTCGCCGGCGCGAGGAACGCCCCGTCCCGCGACTGCCGCATCCGCTTGGTGCTATAAGAGACAGTTCGCTGGCGCTACTGGCAGACGCGATCGCCCCCGATAAACCCTTGTCTTCTGCACACGAATATGCGATAAGGATTGTTCACAATGAACGAGTGTGGCGGGTTTGACGGGCATTGTGGAGATTTCCTCTGGATTCGCCCTGAGTTTCCCGACAACCCGCACAAGTCACGAACGGGCCCTTGTGAAAGCGAACTTATCACTCACTGGCAGGGGTTTACGAAATCCCCAATGACAACTCGTTCCATTAAACGGGAAGGGGAAACAGCGTGATGAAGTTAAGTGCCAAAATCGAGTTGGTTTTCATGATCGGGGCGATCTTGCTTATCGCGACCGGGGCAAACGCGCAGCGGCAGATGGAGAAACTGGGCCGCGGCGTGGTTGCGATCAATAAGGGTGACGGACAAGTGTACGTCGGATGGCGGATGCTGGGGACCGATACCAACAGCATCGCGTTCAATCTGTACCGTTCCACCGGCGGGGGAAGGGCAGTCAAACTAAACACTTCCCTCATCACGAACACCACGGACTACTTGGATACCGGTGTGGACACAAACCAGTCCAACGCCTATCTTGTGAAGCCGGTCATAGACGGTGTCGAGCAGGCGCCCAGTGCCGCGTTCACTCTGCCAGCCAATGCGCCTGCCAACCCGTATCTCTTATTTCCGCTTCAGATACCCCTTGGCGGCACCACTCCGGACGGTACCAACTACACCTATAGCGCGAATGATTGCAGTGTCGGGGATCTGGACGGGGACGGAGAGTACGAGATTGTCTTGAAATGGGATCCCTCCAATTCCAAGGATAATTCGCAAAGCGGATATACCGGTAACGTATATCTTGATGCCTACAAATTGGATGGCAGCCGCCTGTGGCGGATTGACTTGGGAAAGAACATCCGTGCTGGTGCCCACTACACACAGTTCATCGTCTATGACCTTGATGGCGAAGGCAGAGCTGAGGTGGCCTGCAAGACAGCCCCGGGGACGGTCGATGGACAAGGCAACAATGTCATCATGCCCGGCGATGACCCCAATGCGGACTACCGCAATTCGTCCGGCTACATCTTGAGCGGGCCAGAGTACCTGACGATCTTTAACGGGAAGACCGGTGCCGCACTGGTCACGACCAACTACATCCCACCAAGAGGGACTGTTTCCGACTGGGGAGACAGCTACGGCAACCGGGTGGATCGGTTTCTTGCGTGCGTAGCGTACCTCGATGGACAACGACCCAGTCTGGTGATGTGCCGCGGGTACTACACGGGATCGGGGGGGGCAGGCAAGACCGTGCTGGCCGCTTGGGATTGGAGAAATGGTCAACTGACCCAACGATGGATCTTTAATGCCAATCCTTCAACGAATAGCGCGTATCTCGGCCAGGGGAATCACAATCTGAGCGTCGGTGATGTGGATGGCGATGGCAAAGATGAAATTGTCTATGGCGCGTGCGCGATTGATCATGATGGGACAGGACTTTATACCACCGGTTTGGGGCATGGAGATGCCATGCATCTGTCCGATATGGATCCGGACCGGCCGGGTCTGGAAGTGTGGGATGTCCATGAGACCCCCAACCCCATCTGCGGCGGCGGAGAGTTTCGTGACGCCAAAACCGGGGCGCTGATCTTTGGCTTGCCGGGAACACGAGATACCGGAAGAGGGTTGGCCGCCCATATTGATCCGGGTTACCGGGGCTTTCAGATGTGGTCCTCAGCCAGTGACGGCGTCTACGACATCCACGGCACAAGGATTTCCACAAACAAACCGTCCACCAATTTTGTGGTTTGGTGGGATGCCGACCTGTGTCGCGAATTGCTGGATGCGTCTAATGCGGCCGGGACGTCTCCCAAGCTGGACAAGTGGACCGGCAATGGCGTGACGCGGGTGATGAGCATCTATAACTACGGTGCCGCGTCCAATAACGGTACCAAGGCCAATCCTTCTTTGACCGGCGACATTTTGGGCGACTGGCGGGAGGAGATGGTTTTCCGGTCGTCGGATAGCACCAAGTTAATGATCTTTAGCACGACGATACCAGCGACAAATCGTTTCTATACCTTCATGCATGACCCGCAATACAGGCTCAGCATCGCGTGGCAGAATGTGGCTTATAATCAGCCTCCACACACGAGTTTCTACGTGGGTACCGGCATGGCAGCGCCGCCAACTCCGAATATCTACGCGGGCACCATACTCGCAACCATTGGCAACATTCCGGTGGTTGCCCCAGGGAGTGCTCTGGCATTCACTGCGGTTACGTTTGACCCCGGCGGCGACGCGCTGAGTTACCTGTGGAACTTTGGCGACGGGACAACAAGCACCGAGACAAATCCGCCGCACGCTTTCAGCAACTGCGGACCCCACACCGTCACTCTGACCATGAATGAGGCAGGCGGACCGATCAACACGAACTTCATTGTTTCCGTTGCCTGTCCGTTCAGCGAACCCGTGCGGTTGACGATGAAATCGAACTTCGCGCCGGGCAAATTGGAATCCGCCACATTGAGCGCCCAACTTGATCTGCCGCTCGGTCTCGACGTGACCAACCGGCACGCGACGTTGGACATCGGCGGGGTCGCCATACCCTTCACGCTGAATGCAAAAGGCAAAGGAGTGATTGGATCCTCCACACTCAAAGTGTCGCATAAAGGCGCGGCGACCAGCACGGTCTGGCAAGTCTCTGTCAAGTTTGGGAAAGGCGATTGGGATACCGAGTGGCTGGATGACGGGCTGGCGAACGAGACGGTCAAGAACAAGCAGATCACCGTGCCGGTCCTGCTCTATTTTGACAGCGATCCACCGGAGTCTTTCTTCGCCGAACGATCGCTGCTCTACAAAGCCACCGCCGGCAAGTCGGGCTCGGCAAACTAGATCGGAGGTCGCCAGTGTAAGCTGCGGCGCGACCAACACTCCCGCCCGCTACTACCGGATCCCTCTCGTCCCGTAGCCGCTGAGTTTCCGGCGGAAACAGGCGACAAGGCTTGCTTCTTGCTCAAAAAGATGCGATAGAAAATCGCGTCAATAAATAGATGGGTGTGGCAGGCTTGTAGGGTAGGCCTTCAGGGTTGGCACGTTTCCGCTGAGTTCCCTGAGCATGGCGCATCAGCCGTGGTGAGAGAGGGTCATCACTCACCGTTTTGGTTGTAGCGAGGGCTGATTCCTTGGGAGTTTGCAGTATCAAATAAGGGAGAAGAGCGGCATGAACAAGCTAGCGTCCAAACTGGGCTTGATCGCCGTAACCGGTGCACTGTTTGTCGTTGTAACCGAGGCCAACGCCCAGCGGCAGATGGAGAATCTGGGACGGGGCGTAGTGGCAGTCCGCACCAACACCACCACGGCGTACGTCGGCTGGCGGATGTTGGGGACTGACCCGGACGACATCGGCTTCAACCTTTACCGTTCCACCACCAACGGCACGCCGGTTCAGCTTACGACCAACCAAACGCAGACGACTGACTTCGTCGATACCACCGCGACTCTGAGCCTGACGAATTCCTATTTCGTTCGGCCTGTGATCAACGGGGCCGAGCAGGCGGCCAGCGCTTCGTTCACCCTGCCGGCCTACGCGCCGGTGCAACAGTACATTTCCGTTCCTCTTCAGATCCCACCGGGCGGCACGACTCCCGACGGCACCAACTACACCTACAGTGCCAATGATTGCAGTGTCGGGGACCTGGACGGGGACGGCGAGTACGAGATTGTATTGAAGTGGGACCCATCCAATTCCCAGAATTCTGCATACAGCGGATACACGGGCAACGTATTCTTGGACGCCTACAAGTTGGGCGGAACCAACAAGCTGTGGAGGATTGATTTGGGGAGGAACATCCGCGCCGGTGCCACCTATACCCAATTCATCGTCTATGACCTTGACGGGGATGGCAAGGCGGAGATGGCCTGCAAGACGGCACCGGGAACCATTGATGGCCAGGGCAACTATGTGCTCATGCCCGGCGACAACGCAACCAACGATTACCGCGGTTCCGACGGCCGGATACTGACAGGACCGGAGTATCTGACCATATTTAACGGGCAAACAGGTGCGGCACTGGTCACGACCAATTATCTGCCAGCGCGGGGCAACATTTGTGACTGGGGCGACAGCTACGGCCAGAGAGTGGACCAATTGCTCGCGTGCGCCGCCTATCTCGACGGGCAACGGCCCAGTCTCGTGACATGCCGCGGCTACTACTTCCCCCGGACCGACAGCGGCTGCCCGGTCAAGAAGGCCAAGAACATGCTCGTCGCATGGAACTGGCGTAACGGAACTCTGACCAACCTCTGGACCTTCGAAGCTGCCACCAACATGGACAACAACGTCAACAGCAACTACGTCGGACAGGGAAATCACAATCTCAGCGTCGGTGATGTGGATGCCGACGGCAAGGATGAGATTGTGTATGGGGCGTGTGCGATCGATCATGATGGGACCGGGCTTTATTCAACGGGCTGGGAGCACGGAGACGCCATGCATCTGTCCGACATGGATCCGGACCGGCCGGGTCTGGAAGTGTGGGATGTTCATGAGACCCCCAGTGCCATCTGCGGCGGCGGAGAATTTCGAGTCGCGGGGACTGGGCAGTTGATCTTTGGCCTGCCGGGAACGGGCGACACCGGGAGGGGCTGTGCCGACAACGTTGCGAACTTGAAAGGCTATCAGATGTGGTCTGCAGCTTCCGGAGGCCTGTATAACACCAAGGGTCAGAATATTGGCCGTGCTCCTTCGTCATGTAATTTCGTGGTCTGGTGGGACGCCGACCTGATCCGCGAGCTTCTCGACGACAACCACATCGACAAGTACGGAACCAACAGTGACACCCGATTGCTGACGGCCACGGAATGCGACTCGAACAACGGCACGAAAGCCAATCCCTGTCTGAGTGCCGACATCTTCGGAGACTGGCGCGAAGAAGTGATCTGGAGATTATCGGACACCAACAACGAAATCCGCATCTACACCACGACGATTCCTGCGACAAATCGTTTCTATACCTTCATGCATGACCCGCAATACAGGCTCAGCATCGCGTGGCAGAACACGATCTATAACCAGCCGCCGCATACGGGTTTTTACGTCGGGTACGGCATGCAACCACCACCGGTCCCTCCCATCTCGAGCGCGAGCCGGCTGTGGCGCGGCGACGGCGTCAGCAATAGATGGGATGTCGCGACCACGACCAACTGGTTTGTCAGTGGAGTCTGGACGAGCGCGATCGCCGCTGTTTTCAATCAGGGCGACAGCGTGCTGTTTGACCTCAGCGGCTCGAACAATGTCCCGATCAACCTTGTCGGCGCCCTGACGTCGGGAGTGGTCACGGCCTGGTCGCCGAAGGACTACGTGTTCGGCGGCACCGGCTCGTTGGCGGGGACAACGACGGTGGTCAAGGCGGGGACAGGCGCGCTGACCGTCAACACGACCAATACGTACAGCGGCCCGACGACGGTCAGCGACGGTACGCTGTGGGTCAACGGCCGTCTCGATCAAAGCCCCGTGACGGTGCGAGGCAGCCTGTGGGGACTGGGCAGGATCGGCGGCAGCGGGCGGTTGGGAGGAGGTCTCACCGCGCAAGCTGGAGCCAGCGTGATTCCCGGTAACGGCACCAACGTGCCCGGTACCCTGAGCATTTCCAACGGCCTGACGGAGGCTGGTGGGGTGATGAACTACTTCGATCTCTCCGACGATCCGACGGGTACCACCAAGACGAATGACCTGATCCTCGTGAATGGGAACCTGACTCTCAACGGCCAGAACATCATTCAGATCAATATGCTGAATGGGTCACTGCCATTGAACACCAATTATCCGCTGTTTCAGTATAGCGGCACGCTGAGCGGCGGCCTCTCCAATCTCACCGTCAATGCTGTCTCCCCGTCGTTCACTCTCGCCCTGACCAACCCGCCGGGACAGATTGCCCTGCTCGTGATCAGCAATCGTGCCCCGACGAACATTACCTGGGCCGGCGACGAGACCGCCAACGTCTGGGACACGGGTTTAACCGCCAACTGGTTGAATAGCGGCGTCCCCGATCGCTTTTTCCCGCTCGACAACGTGAAGTTCGATGACACTGGTTCGACGAATCCATCGGTGAACCTGGTGGGCATTCTGAATCCTGCTTCCGTGACCGTGACCGCCACGGTCGATTACACCTTCAGCGGCAGCGGCTCCCTGACCAACCCCGCCACGCTGACCAAATCGGGCGCGGGCCGGTTGACCATCAACACCGCTAACAGCTCCACCAACCGGATGACGATCCTGGCCGGTACGGTCCAACTGGGCGATGGTGTGACCTACAACGGCAGTTGGTCGGGAAGCATCTCCAACCTGGCCAGCCTGATCGTCGCCAATACCGGTTCGCTGACCATGCCCGGCAACATCAGTGGCAGCGGCTCGATCACCAAGGATGCTGCTGGGACGCTGACATTGACCGGCACGAACACCTACTCCGGCACGACGGCCATTCTGACCGGCACGCTGCAGATCGGCGAGGGCGGCACGTCGGGCACTCTTGGAACGAACAACGTCGTGAACAACGGGGCGTTGGTATTCAGCCGGTCGGACACGTTCACGAACAGCGCTGCAATCAGCGGCGCCGGAAGTCTGACCAAGATGGGGAGCGGCATCCTGACGCTGACCGGCAGCAACACCTACAGTGGCGGCACGACCGTCGGCGGGGGCGCACTGTTTCTCGCCCGGAACAACGCCGCCGGCACCGGCACGATCACAGTGAGCGGCAAGGTGCAAGTAGGCGATGGCGTTCTGATCACCAACCGCCTCGTCTCAACCGGCACCACCGATGCCATTATCGATTGTCCGTCCGGCACAGGCATGTGGATGAGTGTCGTCAGCGCCTCCGGCAGCGCGCAGTTCCGTCCCGGCACCACCGGCGGCACGCTCGTACTCACCAACATGACCGGAACCCTGGCTGGCAACTATTTCTTCGTTCCACGCGGCACGGTTGTTTTTGCGGGCAATACGGCGATTTCAACGACCGGCACCGGTCTTGGGTTCGGCCGGTCTGATGGAAATACTGTTGCCGTCACGATCAAGGACAACGCCAGTCTTTCGTTTGGCAATGCGCCAATGGGTTCGGCGAAGAACATGCCCACGCTCAGCCTGACCCTGCAGGACTCGGCAACTTTGATCATGACCGCGGGCGGGAGCGCAAACACATTTGATCTGCTCAGCGTAAACGGGTCAATATCCACCAGCACGGTCACCCTGGCCGGAGGGACGTTGACTGCGGGCAGCGTGATCAAGACATCGGTCGGACCGAACTTGGTCTCGATCCTCAACTTCAATGGCGGGGCGTTGAAGGCGACGGCCAACGCCACTGGATTCCTGAACGCTCTCTCCAATCTGTCGGCCCGGGTTCAAGCTGGCGGGGCGAAGATCGATGACGGCGGGTTTGCGATCACCATCAACCAGCCTCTGATCAATGATCCCGCCTTGGGGGCCACTCCTGACGGCGGATTGACCAAACTTGGTGTGGGCACGCTCACATTGACCGGCACCAACGACTACACCGGTGGCACGACGGTCAGCAACGGCATGCTGTTGGTCAACAACACTGCCGGCAGCGGGACGGGCACCGGTGCGGTCACGGTGGTCAGCGGTGCCACGCTGGGCGGCAGCGGCACGATTCGCGGACCGGTGACGATTGCCAGCGGTGGGGCGCTTGCTCCCGGTGCCAGTGTGGGCACCCTGACCATCAGCAACAACTTGGTGGTGAATAATGGTGCGGTGTTGCAGTATGCTTTGGGCAGCACCAGCGATCTGACGATCGTCAGCAGCAACTTGACCTTGGGTGGCACGCTCAACGTCAGCGACGCAGGCGGGTTTGGCATCGGCACCTACACCCTGTTCACCTACGGCAAGACGCTGACCTACAACGGCATTAGCATGGGCAGCGCACCATCGGGCTACGGCTACGGCATCGACATCGGCACAGACGGTCAAGTCAAGCTGGTGGTGAGCTTGACACCGTTCCAGCAATGGCAGACCAATTACTTTGGTTCGACCAACAACCCGGCGGCGGCGCCGGACGCGGATCCTGACGGAGACGGGATGAGCAACACCAACGAATTCCTGGCTGGGACTAATCCGACTAACAGCCTCTCGGCGCTGCGGATCATCTCGATTGTGCCGCAGAGCAACAGCGTGGCGATCATATGGGCGACGGCCGGTGGTCGGACCAACGCGGTGCAGGCTACGGCTGGCGACGCGAACGGCGGCTACACCACCAACTTCGTTGACCTCAGCCGACTGATCATCCTCTCGGGCAGCGGCGACGCCACGACCAACTACATCGATGTCGGCGGCGCGACCAACATCCCGTCCCGCTACTACCGCGTCCGCCTTGTGCCGTAGCTGGCAGCTTACTGGCAGAAGCCCAAAAGTGCCGATAAACCTTGCCTCCTGCACGGAAATGTGCGATAAAGATTCGTCAGAATGAACGAGTCGAGTGTGGCGGGTTTGACGGCATTGTGGAGATTTCCTCTGGATTCGCCCTGAGTTTCCCATCAAACCGCACAGGTCACGCACGGCCCGTTGTGAAAGTGAATTTATCACTGGCTGGCAGGGGTTTATGGAATCCCCAATGAGAACTTGTTCCATTAAACGGGAAGGGGAAACAGTGTTATGAAGTTAAGCGCCAAAATCGAGTTGGTTTTCATGATCGGGGCGATATTCCTTATCGCGACCGGGGCAAACGCGCAGCGGCAGATGGAGAATCTGGGACGGGGCGTGGTGGTAGTCCGCACCAACACCACCACGGCGTACGTCGGCTGGCGGATGTTGGGGACTGACCCGGACACCATCGGCTTCAACCTGTACCGTTCCACCACCAACGGCACGCCGGTTCAGCTTACGACCAACCAAACGCAGACGACTGACTTCGTCGATACCACCGCGACTCTGAGCCTGACGAATTCTTATTTCGTTCGGCCGGTGATCAACGGAGTGGAACTGGCGGCGAGCACGTCATACATCCTCCCGGCCGGCGCGCCCACTCAACAATACATTTCCGTGCCCTTGCAGATCCCGCCCGGTGGAACCGAACCCGATGCCACGACCTACACCTATAGCGTCAATGATTGCAGCGTCGGCGACTTGGACGGGGATGGCGAGTACGAGATCATCGTGAAATGGGATCCCTCCAACGCCCAAGATAACTCGAACCCCGGCTATACGGGCGACTGTATTCTTGACGCCTACAAACTCAATGGCACACGCCTGTGGCGAATCAATTTGGGCAAGAACATCCGAGCCGGAGCGCATTATACGCAGTTTATGGTTTATGATCTCGACGGGGACGGCAAAGCTGAGGTGGCTTGTAAGACGGCCCCGGGGACAGTTGACGGACAAGGCAACAATGTCATCATGCCCAGCGATGACCCCAATGCGGACTACCGCAATTCTTCCGGCTACATCCTGAGTGGGCCGGAGTATCTGACCATCTTCAACGGTCAGACCGGCGCCGCACTGGTCACGACCAATTATGTCCCGCCCAGAGGCACCGTTTCTGACTGGGGGGATGACTACGGCAACCGGGTGGATCGGTTCCTCGCGTGCGTGGCGTACTTGGACGGGCAAAGGCCCAGTCTTGTCATGTGCCGCGGTTACTATACCCGAGCCGTTTTGGCCGCGTGGGATTGGCGCAACGGCCAACTGACACAGCGCTGGGTTTTTGATACAGGGTTTAGCACATCCAGTACGAATCCATTGGCCGGCTATCAGGGGCAAGGGGACCACAGCCTGAGCGTTGGTGATCTCAATGGCGATGGCAAAGATGAGATCGTGTACGGGGCCGCGGCGATTAACAATGATGGGACAGGGCTTTATACGACGGGCTGGGGGCATGGCGACGCGCTGCATTTGTCCGATATGGATCCGGATCGCCCCGGTTTGGAAGTGTGGAATGTTCATGAAAGCCCCAATACGACCTGCGGCGGAGGCGAGTTCCGTGATGCCGATACCGGCGCGCTGATCTGGGGATTGCCGGGCGCCGGAGATACCGGCAGAGGATGCGCCGATAACGTCGTTGCCAACAGGATCGGGTATCAGATGTGGTCGGCGGCGACCTCCTATTTGTATGATATCCACGGCAATAATATCGGCCGTGCGCCCGGGTCGGACAATTTCGTGGTTTGGTGGGACGGGAGGGACCTGATCCGCGATCTGCTTGACAGTAACCACATCGACAAGTACGGGTCGAGCAGTGACACCCGATTGTTGACGGCCACGGAATGTTCCTCAAACAACGGCACAAAATCCACGCCTTGTTTAAGCGCCGATGTTTTCGGTGACTGGCGGGAAGAAGTGATCTGGAAGACGTCGGACAGCACCGCCCTGCACATCTACACGACTATCATTCCGGCGACGAATCGGTTCTACACCTTCATGCATGACCCGCAATACCGGGAATCCATTGCTTGGCAAAACGTCGCTTATAATCAGCCGCCACATACCAGTTTTTACATGGGGTACGGCATGAACCCGCCGCCGGTTCCTCCGGTGTCGAGCGCGACGCTGGTGTGGCATGGGGATGGCGTCAGCAACACGTGGGATGTCACGACGACGACCAACTGGTATGACAATTGGCAGCTCAGCGGGATTTGGACGAGCAGCACTGCTGATGTTTTCAATCAGGGCAACTCGGTTTTGTTTGACATCAGCGGTTCGAACAACGTCCCGGTCAACTTGGTCGGCTCTCTTACCGCCTCGGTCGTGACCGTTTACTCTCCGAATGATTACGCGTTTGGCGGCACCGGGATGTTGGATGGAACCACAACGGTGGTCAAAGCCGGGACGGGTATGCTGACGATCAACACGACCAATAGCTATACCGGCGCGACGAGCGTCCGTGACGGCTGGTTGTTCGTGAACGGCACCCTTGATCAAAGCCCTGTGACGGTGTGGGGAAGCAAGTGGGGACTGGGAATCATCGGCGGCAGCGGATGGTTGAAAGGAGGTCTCACCGTGCAAACCGGCGGTGGAGTGGTTCCCGGGAGTACCACCAACACGGCCGGCACCCTGAGTATTTCCAACGGCCTGACGGAGGCTGGTGGGGTCGTGAACTACTTCGATCTTTCCGACGATCCGACGGGCACGACCAACGACCTGATCAACGTCATCGGCAACCTGACTCTCAGCGGCACCAACACCATTGCGGTGAACCTGCTCAACGGCAAGGTTTCCACCGGCACCTATCCGTTAATCAACTACAGCGGCACCCTGAGCGGTGGCCTCTCCAATCTCACCGTCAGCGGACTTGTGGCCCTGAACAACCTGACCAACCTGCCGGGGCAGATTGCCGTGGTCGTACTCAGCACCCGGGCACCCACGAACCTCATTTGGACGGGCAGTGTGGGGAGTAGCTGGGACACCAACGCCAGCAGCAACTGGTGGAATGGAGTAACCCTTGATCGGTTCTATCCGCTGGATAGCGTCACGTTCACGAATTCCGCGGTGACCAACTTGAGTTTGGCTGGCGCATTGAACCCGGCTTCCGTGGCCGTGAACGCGACGGTCAATTACCGGTTTGCTGGTACGGGATATCTCAGCGGCAGCAGTGGTCTGACCAAGACCAACTCCGGCACACTCACCGTTTTGACCACCAATAATTACACGGGAGTTACGACGATTAACGGTGGTGTTTTGAGCGTGGCGCAATTGGCAAATGGAGGCGTCGCTTGTGCGATTGGTGCTGCCGACAACGGTTCCACAAACTTGGTGATCGATGGAGGTGGATTGAGCTACACCGGTCCCACGGCCAGCACAGACCGCAGCGTCACACTCGGTGCCGGGGGCGGAACGATTGAAATCACATCGAGCAGCAGCATTTTCACGATGAGCGGGACGACGGTGGGAAGTGGCGCCATGGCCAAGTGGGGCGCTGGCACGTTGGCGCTCAGCGGCAGCAGCACTTACAGTGGCGGCACGACGATCAGCAACGGTGTGATCGTGTTGGGCAACGCTACTGCCAACTACTACGGCTTGGGTACGGGAACCATTACGTTTAACGGGGGTACGCTCGAGTTTAACGGATACAGTGGCGGCACCTCCCCCGAATACGGAGGCAATGCGAACCCGTTGGCTGTGCCTGCGGGCCAGTACGGCACCATCCGTGTGCCGCAACGTTTTACGTCGCCCGGTCTTGCGGGCACTCTGACGGGCAGCGGGACATTGAATCTTTACGTCAATTACGTGCGCGGAGACATCAGCGGGAATTGGACCGATTTCACGGGGCGGATCAACGTGTGGAATACGGGGACCGACACGGACGATTTTCGAGTCGTCAATGCGAACGGTTTTCCCAACGCCCGGCTGTATGTGGGAAGTCGAGTTCTGATGTACTCGCGGGCGGCAGCGAATGCGGTGATACCAATCGGGGAGTTTTCGGCAAACCCTGCGGCGGTCATCAGTGCGGGCTTCGGGAGCAGCGCCGGCACACAGAGCGCCGTGACTTGGCGGGTGGGCCGACTGAATACCGACGCCACGAATGCGGCGACGATCCAAGGGACGACGACGATTCTCAAGGAAGGTACGGGCACGTGGGTGCTCACTGGCAGCAACACTTACAACGGGGGCACGACAGTGAGCAACGGCACGCTGTTGGTCAATAACACCACGGGCAGCGGGACGGGCACCGGCGCGGTCATGGTGGTCAGCGGCGCGGCGCTGGGAGGCAACGGCTTCATCGGCGGGCCGGTGACGGTGGACGGAACGCTGACGCCTGGCAGCAGCGTCGGCACGTTGACGGTCAGCAACAATCTGGTCGTGAACGCTGGCGCCGTGCTGGCCTACGCCTTGGGCACGACCAGCGACCGCACGGTCGTCAGCGGGAACCTGACGCTGGGCGGCACACTCAACGTCACCAATTCCGGCGGGTTTGGAGTGGGCAGCTACACGCTGTTCACCTACGGGGGGACGCTGGGCTACAACGGTTTGACCGTCGGCACCACACCGGCGGGCTACTCTTATGCGATCAACACCGACACGGCAAACCAAGTCAAGCTGGTGGTGCTCACGCCGTTCCAAGCGTGGCAGATGCAGTACTTCAACTGCACCAACTGCCCGCAGGCAGCAGCGTCGGCGGATCCGGACGGAGACGGAATGAGTAACACCAACGAGTTTCTGGTGGGAACCAATCCGACCAACAGCTTGTTCGGGCTGCGGATCATCTCCGCGGTGCAACAAAGCAACGACATGGTGATCACATGGGCGACGGCAGGTGGCCGGACCAACGCGGTGCAGGCTACGGCTGGCGACGCGAACGGCGGTTACACCACCAACTTCGTGGACATTACCAAAGCACCGCATATCATCATCCCCGGCAGCGGGGACACGACGACCAACTACGTGGATGTCGGCGGAGCCACCAACACCCCATCCCGCTACTACCGCATCCGCCTCGTGCCGTAGCTGGCAGCTTACTGGCAGAGGCCAAGAAGTTGCCGATAAATCTTGACTCCTGCACAGAAATGCGCGATAAACACTCGTCAGAATGGACGGGTGTACCAGGGTTTATGGCAGACATTTATGGAGAACCCCTCTCGATTCCCTTTGAGTTTCCCATCAAACCGCACGGGCCGTTGTGAAAGTGAGTTTATCACTGGCTGGCAGGGGTTTATGGAATCCCCAATGAAAATTCGTTCCGTTAAACAGGAAGGGGAAACAGTGTGATGAAGTTAAGCGCTAAAATCGAGTTGGTTTTCATGATCGGGGCGATATTCCTTATCGCGACCGGGGCAAACGCGCAGCGGCAGATGGAGAAGTTGGGGCGCGGGGTCGTGGCAGTTCGCACCGGCGCCACGACGGCGTACGTCGGCTGGCGGATGCTGGGGACCGACCCGGAGGACATCGCCTTCAACCTGTACCGTTCCACCACCAACGGCACGCCGGTTCAGCTTACGACCAACCAAACGCAGACCACTGACTTTGTTGATACCACCGCGACTCTGAGCCTGACGAATTCCTATTTCGTTCGGCCGGTGATCAACGGCGTGGAACAGGCTGCAAGCGCGTCCTTCACGCTCAGGAACAATGCCCCCACACAACAATACATTTCCATTCCGCTTCAGATACCACCCGGCGGTACCACCCCTAGCGGGGCCTATACCTACACCGCCAATGATTGCAGTGTCGGGGACTTGGATGGGGACGGTGAGTATGAGATTGTCGTGAAATGGGACCCATCCGATTCTCAGGACAACTCGTTTAGCGGAAACACGGGGCCCGTTTACCTTGAGGCGTACAAGCTGAACGGCACCCGGCTGTGGCGCATAAACCTCGGCCTCAACATTCGCGCAGGGGCGCACTACACGCAATTCATGGTCTATGACTTGGACGGGGATGGCAAAGCTGAGGTCGCCTGCAAAACGGCGCCGGGGACGGTGGACGGGCTTGGCACGAATGTCGTCATGGGAGCAGATGACCCCAGTATCGTTTACACCAATTCCAGCGGCTACATCCTGACCGGGCCGGAGTATCTGACGATCTTCAACGGCCAGACGGGCGCGGCGATGGTCACGACCAATTACATCCCAACCAGGGGGCTTAATGGGCAATATGTTTCCGACTGGGGAGACGACTATGGAAATCGAGTGGATCGTTTTCTCGCTTGCGTTGCTTATCTGGATGGGCAGAGGCCGAGTCTGGTGATGTGCCGCGGGTACTACGGCCCCCAAAGCGGCCACACAAAGGCCAAGAACTATCTCGTCGCTTGGAACTGGCGCAACGGGATCCTGACCAACCTCTGGACCTTCGAAGCCGCCGTCGGCCAGGACGGCAACATCAACAGTAGCTATGTCAGCCAAGGGAACCACAATCTCAGCGTCGGTGACGTTGATGGCGACGGCAAAGATGAGATTATGTATGGGGCCTGTGCCATCAATCATGATGGGACGGGGCTTTATACGACCGGCTGGGGGCACGGAGATGCCATGCATATGTCCGATATGGATCCGGACCGGCCGGGTCTGGAAGTGTGGGATGTCCATGAAGGCGCCAATCCCACCTGCGGCGGAGGAGAGTTCCGTGATGCCAAGACCGGGGCGCTTATATGGGGGGCGCTAGGAACAGGTGATACCGGCAGAGGATGTGCCGGCAATATTACTGCCGTCAAAGGATATCAGATGTGGTCTGCGGCTACCAATGTACTGTGGGACTGCAAGAAACAGAATATCGGCTCCCGTCCTGGGCCGGACAATTTCCTGGTCTGGTGGGATGCCGATCTGCTTCGCGAACTCGAGGATGGCATTTTGATAACGAAGTATGGTGGTGGAACAATTCTTACTGCCAGCGATTGTGCCTCAAACAACGGGACGAAATCCACCCCTTGTTTGTCGGCCGATATTCTCGGCGACTGGCGCGAAGAAGTCATTTGGAGGGTATCCGCCACCAACAACGAAATCCGCATCTACACAACGACGACGCCCGCGACCAACCGTTTTTATACCTTGATGCATGACCCGCAGTACCGGGAAGCTATTGCCTGGCAGAATGTAGCCTATAATCAACCTCCGCATCCGGGCTTTTACTTGGGCGTGGGCATGGCGAAGCCGCCGGTTGCTCCGGTATCGGACGCAAACCTGGTTTGGCGCGGAGGCACCGCCACCAACGCCTGGGATGTGACGACCACGACCAACTGGTACGCCAATTGGCAACTCAGCGGAATTTGGACGAGCAACACCGCTGCCGTTTTCGGTCAGGGTAACAGCGTGCTGTTTGATCTGAGCGGCTCGAACGATGTTCCCGTCAATCTGGTCGGCACGCTGACGCCGGGGAAAGTCACTGTCCATTCGCCGAAGGATTATGTGTTTGGCGGCAGCGGTTCGTTGGCGGGAACGACGATGGTGGTCAAGGCCGGTGTGGGCACGCTGACGATTAACACAACCAACACCTACAGTGGCGCCACCGTCGTCACCGATGGCACGCTAATACTCAACGGCAGTCTTGAGCAGAGTCCGGTCACGGTCGAAAACCGCGGCACGCTGCAGCGCGGCACGCTGCAAATTGGCAGTGGCGGCACGACAGGCGCGCTGGGCATCAAGAACGTCGTCAACAACGGAACGCTGACGTTCAATCGTTCAGATGCGCTCAGCTACGACGGCCTCATCAGCGGCAGCGGCCGATTGGTCAAGCTGGGCGGCGGCGCCCTGACGCTAACGGGCGCCAACACCTTCAGCGGCGGCACGACGGTCAGCAACGGCACGCTGTTGGTCAACAACACCATCGGTAGCGGGACCGGCACGGGAGCGGTCACGGTGGCCACCACCGGGACGCTCGGCGGCACGGGCGTCATCGCCGGGCCGGTGACTGTCAACGGCACACTGGCTCCCGGCAGCAGCGTGGGCACGTTGACGGTCAGCAACAATCTGGTCGTGAACGGTGGCGCCGTGCTGGCCTATGAGTTGGGTGCCGCCAGCGACAAGACGGTGGTCAGCAGCAACCTGACCTTGGGCGGCACGCTCAACGTCAGCGATGCCGGCGGGTTTACGACGAACACGTACACACTGTTCACTTACGGCAATGCTCTGACTTATAACGGCGTTACAATCGGTACAACGCCGGCAGGCTACGCCTGTGCGATCAACACCAACACTCCAAGCCAAGTCAACCTCGTCGTGCTCACCCTGTTCCAGCAGTGGCAGTCGCTGTACTTTGGCCCCGTCTACACCAACAACCCGGCTGCTGCGCCCGATGCCGATCCGGACGGCGATGGCCAGAACAATTTGGCGGAGTTCTTGTCGGGGACGAATCCGACCAACAGCTTGTCTGGGTTGCGGATCATTTCCGTAGTGCAACAAAGCAACGACGTGGTGATCACCTGGACGACAGCAGGCGGCCACACCAACGCGGTGCAAGCTACCGGGGGCGACGCGGACGGCGGCTACGCCACCAACTTCATCGACCTCAGCGGCGCGACGATCATCATCCCGGGCAGCGGCGACACCACAACCAACTACATTGATGCCGGCGGAGCCACCAACACCCCAGCCCGCTACTACCGCATCCGCCTCGTGCCGTAATAGGACATACGTCTCGTCTGTCGCTTGGTTTCTGTCAGACGACCAAACGCAGCCGCGAATGGACGCGGATAGAGGCGAATCGAACCGCTGGTTGCGCGTGGATCTGAGGTGACCTTCGAACCGTAGCTCTTGCGGCGACCAGCGTAACGCCAAAACCAGTTTTCTATCGTTATCATTAGCCTGACTTATTCATGAAGTTTTGCGCAACGAACTGCCCCTCACCTTGATCCTCTCCCCGCATGCGGGGCGAGGAGATTTCCCCTCTCCCTTTCCACGGGAGAGGGCCTGGGTGAGTGTTCGAGCTGTGACAGACTGTCGAGCTTTCAAGCGCATCGTGAATAATCCGGGTTAGTGGTATTGTCAGTTCAGTCTGAGTTGGGAACATATGCAAACAGACAGGTTTATCACTGCCAGGTTAAGCCGATTGGGTAAGGTTCTGACTGCAGGATCGCTGCTTTTCCTGCTGCCAACAGTCTCCGTGTTTGCCGCCACCTGGTATCTGGCTCCCGATGGCAATGATACCAACTCCGGCACCATTGGCAGCCCGTTTCTAACGATCACAAGAGCACAATCAGCCGCTTCTTTCGGGGATACGGTCTATCTGCGCGGTGGGACCTACTTCCTGAGCACCTCGAACATCACGGCAACCAACAACCCTTGGTGCATTGTCAACAATATCACCAAGAGCGGGATTAGTTATCTGGCGTATCCCGGCGAGGACCCGATTTTCAATTTCACGAATGTAAAGCCATCCGGCTACCGGGTGACCGCTTTTTTGGTGACGGCAACCAATTGCACGTTCCAAGGCTTTGAAGTAACGGGCGTCCAGGTCACAATCCAAACGAATCATACGCAATCCGAATGTTTTCGGATTGACGGCGGCAGCAGCAACGTATTCAACCAGCTCAGCATGCACGATGGTATGGCCAATGGTTGGTATTTGACCAAGGGTTCCAGCAACCTGGTCTTGAATTGTGATGCCTATAACAATCGAGGATTGGATAGTGGATCCATCGGAAACACAGACGGTTTCGGTTGTCATCCCAAAAGTGGTGGCAAAGGCAATGTGATCAGGGGATGCCGCGCCTGGTTCAACAGTGACGACGCCTACGATTGTATCAATGCTTCTGAAGTGGTGACCTTCGATCATTGTTGGGCCATGTACGCCGGATATTGGACCAACTTTGTGAATCTGGGTGGAGACGGGAACGGGTTCAAAGGCGGCGGCTATGGAGCCAATGGCAGTGCGCTGCCCAATCCGATTCCGCGCCATGTGATCCAGTTTTGCGTGTCTGTCCGCAACAAGAACAATGGTTTCGATGCCAATTATCATGTGGGGGGACAGGACTGGTTCAATAACACCAGCTACCGGAACGGCGTCAATTACAACATGCAGGAATGCTTGAGCAACAATGTCACGCGTGTTCCCGGTTATGGGCATGTCATGAAGAACAACCTTGGGTTCATGGGAGGCACGGAAGTCTCGAACCTCGACATGACCAATAGCGATGTCAGCTACAATTACTTCACGTTGCTGGTGGTCGTATCCTCCAATGATTTTGCGAGCCTTGATGAATCCCAACTGACTCAGCCTCGCCAAGCAAATGGCGACCTGCCTGATGTTACATTCCTGCATCTGGCCAGCGGCAGTGATCTGATTGATGCAGGCGTCAATATAGGCTTTCCTTTCGATGGCTCCGCACCGGACCTGGGTGCCTTCGAAAGCCTCACCCTGTTCCAGCAGTGGCAGTCGCTGTACTTCGGCCCCGGCTACACCAACAACCCGGCTGCTGCGCCCGATGCCGATCCGGATGGCGACGGGATGAGCAACACCAACGAGTTTCTGGTGGGAACCAATCCGACCAACAGCATGTCTGGACTGTGGATCATCTCCGTAGTGCAACAAAGCAACGACGTGAACATCACTTGGACGACAGCAGGCGGCCACACCAACGCGGTGCAAGCTACCGGGGGCGACGCGGACGGCGGCTACGCCACCAACTTCATCGACCTCAGCGGCGCGACGATCATCCTCCCGGGCAGCGGCGACGCCACAACCAACTACATTGATGCCGGCGGAGCCACCAACACCCCAGCCCGCTACTACCGCATCCGCCTCGTGCCGTAGGGAGCCAGTTAACAAAGCCTGGAAAGGCTATCATGAAAACAGCCCAAGGAGGCACCAGCAGTTACATGCGAAGAGCCGGGCTCGCTATCGGCGGCCTGTGCTTGGTGAGGTTCCTCCTCGCGGCGAGCGCAGTTGCGCAGAGCGTTACTCTGACAGACAACGGGACGACGTTCACGCTGTCCAACGGGATCGTCTCTGCTACGGTCGGCAAGAACAACGGCAACTGCACGGACTTTCGTCTTGGGGGAGGTGCGAACATATTGGCCAACGGCGGGAAACTTTACTTTGACGCCAACGGAAGCACCGACGGAGGCAGCAGCGTGTATGTTAACTTCACGCCGGATTTCTACCGAGTGGTGACGAACACGTCACAGCGGGTGGAAACCGCCTTGACGGACACGAGCCTTACGGGGTTCAACGCCGAGTTGCATTACGTGATGCGGGCGGGCGACAGCGGCTTCTACGTCTACACGGTGTGGAGGCACGGTCCGGGAAACCCGACCGCGATGCTCGAACAGTCGCGCATGGTTTTGCGTTGCGACCCAAACATCTTCACGCACGCCTATTCCTCCGAAAGCAAAATGGGCCAGATGATCGCGCCGTCGTTGCTGCACACGAACATCAGCCCCATGATCATGGATGCCACCTACCAACTGCCGCCGGTCAGCAGTTACACCAACGCGACGGGTTTTACGGAGGACGGCAATCCCGTGTACACGAAGTACGACTGGTGCGATTACATGGAGAACCACCCGCTTCACGGTGTGACGAGCGACAACGTCGGTTTGTGGATGCTCTTCGGCAGTGTGGAATACTTCAACGGTGGTCCCACCAAGGCGAACCTGCTGCTGCACGGCACGGACACCACGCCAGTCCTGCTCTGGGACTTTCATGCGCAACACTTCGGCGGCTCAAAGATAAACAAGGCCGCGAACGAAGCATGGGAGAAGATCATGGGGCCGTATTTCATCTACGTGAACTCCAGCACGAACACCTCGCAACTCTGGCTGGACGCGCAGCAGCAGGCCGCTGTGGAACAAGCGGCGTGGCCCTACGACTGGGTGAATGAAACCAACTATCCCCTGGCGCGCGGCACGGTCAGCGGCACGCTCCACATCACCGTCCAGTCCACCAGCAACGCCTTGGTCGTGCTCGCGCAACCTGGCGCTTATTGGCAATTGCAGAGCGAGGGCTACCAGTTCTGGACGCGGGCGCAGGGCAATGGCGACTTCAGCATTTCGAAGGTTCGGCCGGGGACTTACACGCTGTATTCGCACGTGCCCGGTGTGGCGGGCGAACTGCAGGTATCCAACGTCGTCGTGACCGCCAGCCTGACCAACAACTTGGGAGTCATCAACTGGGCTCCGCCCCGGCGGCAACAGTTGCTCTGGCGGGTGGGCACACCGGACCTGAGCGCGGGGGAGTTTCGGTTCGGTGACAGGATGCGTCAGTTCGGCTTGTGGTGGCGCTACATGGAGGAACAGGGCACCAATGATCTGATCTACACAATCGGCAGCAGCGTGACCACCAACTGGTATTACGCGCAGTCGGTCGTGGCGATGGATGACGGTACCTATTTCTGTCCGAAGTGGCAGATTCAGTTCGTGCTGACCAATCTGCCGCCCGCGCCGGCCGTGCTCACCGTTGACATGGCTGGGGCGGTGGGGGGCACGTTTCTCACCTCGGTCAATGGCACGAGTCTGTCGAATCTCTCGCTGACGAGCGACGGCGGCATCTACCGCAGCGCCATCCGTTCCGGCTGTTTCAGTCACAATCAGCTAACATTCGACCCCAGCCTGCTGCAAGTGGGAACCAATGTGATCGGTTTTCTGGTTAGCACTCCGGGCCCGTGGACCAACAGCTCTCCTACCAAGCCCGTTTCTCCCGGACGTGGCGTGATGTATGACTGTGTCCAACTCGAGGCAGGCGCGTCCGTTACGGCGAGCAATTTGGTGTGGCGAGGAGACGGAGTGGTCAACGCTTGGGACTCGGTCAGCAGCAACTGGTTTGATGGCGTGACTACCGTACCCTTTCTGAATGGCGATGACGTCGTGTTTGACGACAGCGGCTCCAACGCGCCGCCGATCAATCTCCCGGGATTTCTCTCTCCCGGCTCGGTCACCGTCAACGCCAGCCGGGATTACACGTTTGGCGGCAGCGGCTCACTGGGCGGTCCGATGGCTCTGTTCAAGTCCGGTTCGGGGCAATTGATCCTAACGACGAGCAACACCTTCAGCGGCGGCACGACGATCAGCAACGGCACGCTGTTGGTCAACAACACCATCGGCAGCGGGACCGGCACGGGAGCAGTCACGGTGGCCAGCACCGGGAAGCTCGGCGGCACGGGCGTCATCGCCGGGCCGGTGACGGTCAACGGCACGCTGGCCCCCGGCAGCCCCGACACTGGTGTCGGGGTGGGCACGTTGACGGTCAGCAACAATCTGGTCGTGAACGCTGGCGCCGTGCTGGCCTACGAGTTGGGTGCCGCCAGCGACAAGACGGTGGTCGCCAGCAACCTGACCCTGACCGGCACGCTCAACGTCAGCAATGCCGGCGGGTTTACCACGAACACGTACATCCTGTTCAGTTACGGCAAGGCGCTGACCTACAGCGGCGTGGCCATCGGCAGCGCCCCGGCGGGCTACGCTTGTGCGATCGACACCAACACTACAGGTCAGGTGAAGCTGGTGGTGACCGCGCTCACGCCATTCCAGCAATGGCGGATGCAGTACTTCAACTGCACCAACTGCCCGCAGGCAGCAGCCTCGGCGGATCCGGACGGGGACGGGATGATCAACACCAACGAGTTTATGGCGGGAACCAATCCGACCAACAGCATG
>JBEKFI010000010.1:0-63502 GCA_050013395.1 Verrucomicrobiia bacterium
CGGCGTACCGTCCTCGAACAGCCCGACAGTGATGTAGCCTTCGTGACCGGCGATGTCGAACTTGTGGGTGATTGCCTGGCGCGTGTCGGGCAGGCGATGCCGTGCAGGTGCCGCCGAGCGTTCGCGCTGCTCCTTGATCTCTTTTTCGAGTTCGAGGATGCGAGCTTTTAGCTCTTCGACTTCCTTGGCCGCGGCGGCAGCTTGCGTCGAGCCGTTACTCTTCGAGGTGCTGAGTGGCTGGGAACGCTTCGAACCGTCGCGATAGATCGCCACGGCTTTCAAACCGAGTTTCCAACCCTCGATGTAGCTCTGCATGATGTCCTCGACGGTGGACTCCTGCAGCATGTTCACCGTCTTGGAGATCGCGCCGCTGAGGAACGGCTGGACGGCGGCCATCATCTTCAGGTGCGCCATGTAATGGATGCTGCGTTTGCCTTTGGCGGGCTTGAACGCGCAGTCGAACACGGGCAGATGTTTCTCCTGCAAGTGCGGCGCGCCCTCGATCATATCGTTCTCGTCGATGTACTTCACGATGTCAGCAATCTGCTGCTCGTTGTAGCCTCGACTCGAATCCTTCGAGCCAAGTTTCTGCAGCGCCATTGGCACGGTGCGGTTGACGATCTTTAGCATGCCGCCGCCCGCGAGCAGCTTGTATTTCACCAGCGCGATGTCGGGTTCGACGCCCGTGGTGTCGCAGTCCATCATGAAGGCGATCGTGCCCGTCGGGGCAAGCACCGTGACCTGCGAGTTGCGGTAGCCGTAGCGGCGACCGAGTTCGACGGCTTCATCACCGCAGCGTTGCGCCGCGTCACGCAAGTAGGTGGGGCAACTTGCGTGGATGTGCTTCACGGCGTCGCGGTGCATCTCCATGACGCCAAGCATCGGTTCGCGGTTTCGGGCGAAGCCTTCGAATGCGCCAGTGCGCTCGGCCATTCGTGCCGAGTGCTTGTAAGCATGAAGGTGCATGATGGCGGTGATAGCGCCCGCCACACCGCGGCCTTCGTCGGTGTCGTAAGGCAGACCGACCGCCATGATCAACGAGCCGAGGTTGGCGTAGCCGAGACCCAGCGGGCGAAACAGATGACTGTTCAACGTGATTTCCTCGGTCGGGTAGCTCGCGTTGTCCACGATAATTTCCTGCGCAGTGATGAAGATTTCCACCGCAGCTTTGAAGCGTTCCACGTCGAACGTGCCGTCGTCGCGGAGGAATTTCATCAGGTTTAGCGACGCCAGGTTGCAGGAGCTGTTGTCGAGAAACATGTACTCGCTGCACGGATTGCTGGAGTTGATGGGCGCGGAGTTCTTGCAGGTGTGCCAGCGTTGGATTGTGTCTTCGTACTGGACGCCGGGATCGCCGCAAGTCCATGTGCCCTCCGCGATGCCCAACATCAGCTCGCGCGCCTTGTAGGTCGGCCCGGGCTTCTTCGGGTCGGTCACCCAATGCGTGTGCCAGTCCCGGTCTTCAAGGACGGCGCGCATGAAGTCGTCGGAAACGCGCACGGTGAGGTTCTCGTTCTGGAAACAGACCGAGCCGTAGGCATCGCCGTTGAAGTCGCCGGAGTAGCCCTGCGCGATCAATGCCCACGCCTTCTTCTCCTCGTTGGGCTTGGCCTCAATGAACTCCTTGATGTCGGGATGCCAGCATTTGAGCGTGTTCATCTTGGCGGCACGCCGCGTCTTGCCGCCCGATTTCACGACGCTGGCAATCGAATCGTACACTTTCAGGAACGACATCGGGCCGCTGGGCCGTCCGCCACCTGAGAGTTTTTCCCGTTTACTGCGCAGCGTGGACAGGTCGGTGCCCGTGCCACTGCCGTACTTGAATAGCATCGCCTCGCTGCGGGCCAACTCCATGATGTTTTCCATCGTGTCGCCGACCGACTGGATGAAGCAGGCCGAGCACTGCGGGTACTCGTACTGAGTGGTGGCCTGTTTCACTTTGCCTTCGGATTTATCGAAGTGGAAGTTGCCCGCGCTGCTGTCTCTGCCGACGCCGTACTGATGATAAAGGCCGCAATTAAACCATACGGGCGAATTGAACGAGCCATACTGATTGACACAGAGCCAAGTCAGTTCGTCGTAAAACGTCTCCGCATCCTTGTCGCTTGCGAAATAGCCGTCGGCCTTGCCCCAACTGGCAATCGTACGCGCGACGCGATGAATCAGTTGGCGCGCGCTCTGTTCCCGCTCGGGCGTGCCGTTCTCGCCGTAAAAGTATTTCGAGACAACCACCTTCGTCGCGAGAATCGACCAGCTTTTCGGGACTTCGACATTCTCCTGCTTGAAAATCACTTTGCCCGCCTCATCGGTGATTTCGGCGGTGCGATGTTCCCACTCGAGTTGGTCGAACGGTTTCACGTCTGCCCGGCTAAACACGCGTGGTACGCTCAGGCCGCTGCTCCTTGGCACAGCGGTCTGAACAGCCCGCGAGGACTGGCCGCTGCGCTTCGCGCGTTTGCCCGATTCGTTCACGGTTGGCATACTGACAACAATTTCCTTGCCTGCCGTCTTGGTCTTTCCAGCGAAATGTTCCCCTATTCCCTGTTTCAAATGGATCACTGCTGCCCCCCTTATTCGTGATGCTTTGCGACACTGAGGATGGGAAACGACTTGGTTTCGAACCACCTCTTATTGTGATGGGCTGTAGTCTATGACACTACATATTGTGTTTCAAGCAAAAAGTACTCTCACCTGCATTTTTTTACAAATCCACTGCCTTCCGTTTGCCTTTCCGCGAATTTTCGGCGCTCTCGCTGGCGCAGATTCAGGCGGATCGGACAGCCCCTAAACCCCCACGCGGCCCTGATCTTATCAACCAAGAACCGCTCGTAATGGGGCGTCAGACAATGCGCATCGTTGACGAACAACGTCAGCGTCGGCGGACGTGAAGATTTTTGAAACGCGTACAAAACTTTGAACCGCTTTCCGTGAACAAACGGCGGCGGATAGGACTCGAGGGCGTGCGTCAACAGCTTGTTCAACTGGGGCGTGTCGATGTGCTTTGCCATTTCCTGTTCGATCACCTCGATCTCCCCGAACAAATCATTCACGCCCTTCCCTGTTTTTGCCGATACGAACAGGACCGGCGCCCAATCCAGGAAGAACAGTTCGCGTCGCAACGCCTCCAAGTACTCCTCCCGAAATGGCTTTTTATTCTTCCGCCCTCTTCCTTCTTCGCTCTTCTCTTTTGTCTCTTCCTCCACGGCCAGATCCCATTTGTTCACCAAGATCATGCATCCACGAGCCGCTTCGCAAATTTGTCCCGCGATCTTCTTGTCCTGTTTCGTCACGCCATCGACGGCATCCAACACCAACACAGCCACGTCGCAATCGCGGATGCTGCGTTCCGCTCGCATCAAGCCGAACTGATCGACCGAGGTTTTTATCTTTCGCTTGTGCCGTAGTCCTGCCGTATCGATGAGCACGTAGGGTTTATCATTGAAAATAAATGGCACGTCGATGGAGTCGCGCGTCGTGCGGGGAATCTCGCTGACGATCGTGCGCTCGCTCTTCAAAATGGAATTGATCAGCGACGACTTCCCCACGTTCGGCCGCCCAACAATGGCAATCCGACTCGGCCTGCCCGTCTCCTCGGCCGAGGACGAGGTGAATTGTTCCGTTGCTGCGTCGAGCAGCGCCGGTACGCCCAGGCCATGGATCGCCGCGATGGGAAACAGTTTTTCGAAACCAAGCTCGGTGAACTCAGTCACGTTTTCCTCGCGCATCTGATTGTCCACCTTGTTCACAGCGAGAAAAACTCTTTTCCCGCTTGCGCGGAGCTTGCGAGCGGTCTCGATGTCGAGAGGCGTGACGCCGTCCGTAACGTCCACGACCATCACCAGCGCGCTGGCTATTTCAATCGCGATCTCGGCTTGCCGCCGTGTCGCCGCAGCCAGCGCGTCAGAAGTCTTTTCCTCGTCCATGAACGCGATGCCACCCGTGTCCACGACCTCGAACGTTCTCTCGCGCCACTTCGCCATCGCGCTGACACGGTCGCGCGTGACGCCCGCTTCTTCGTGCACGATGGCGATGCGCCGCCCCGCGATCCGGTTGAACAGCGCGCTCTTACCGACGTTGGGGCGGCCAACGATGGCGAGAACCGGAATGGAGTGATGGAGTGTTGGAGTCATGGAGTAATGGGCTTCTCAACAATACCCTAACACTCCAGCACTCCACTACTCCAATCTGCTTACAGATGTACCCACTCTCGCCGTGCTGCGCTCGCCGTCAGCAAGACAATGAGACACCCCAGCCACCGTGTGTATCTTTTCATGTAGTCCTCCCCTCTTTGTGGAAACTGTGGGCGCGATTCTGGACGCCCGCTGGTCAAACTCAAGTTGATTGTGCTCGCCTCGAATCCGCTTCGCGGCTAGCCTCGCCGCGTGAATGCGCGGGAGACAGCGTTTGACTTGCTCATCCGCTGGCGGCGGTCGCGCTTGCTTGCCGACGAGTTGCTGAATGATCGGTTGGAGCACGCCACAATTTCGGCCGCCGACCGCGCGCTGAGCACGGAATTGTTTTACGGTTGTCTCCGTAACAAATTGGCGCTGGAATATTTGCTTTCGCAAGTCGCCGCCAAAAAACCTCGCTCCGCCGTTGCTGCGATCCTCATGCTCGGCCTGTATCAAATCTTCTTCCTGGAAAGAATTCCCGCCCACGCCGCCGTCCACGAAACGGTAGAACTGGCCAAATCCCGCCACGGCGGGACCAGCGCCGCCGAAGTAGGATTCGTCAACGCCGCCCTGCGACGCGCGCTGAACGAGCGCGAGACGCTCGCCGCAAAATTGGGCGCGACGCGTGACTGCGAGCCGTGGGTGTATTATTCGCATCCGCGCTGGTTGTTTGAGCGCTGGCAATCTCGATGGGGCAAGAAGGAGTCACTGGCGCTCTGCGAGTGGAACAACACGCCTCCTTCCATCCACATAAGGATCAACGCACTGAAAATCGCAGGCAAACCGGCCGACCTCGACGCTGAACCCACCGTATTCCATCCACTTGCCTGGAAGATCACCAGTTCCGCAAAAATCTTTCAGACAAGCTCATGGGTCAACGGCGAGTTCTACGTCCAAGACCCATCCACGCTTTTGGCCGTCGATGTTCTCGACCCGCAACCGGGCGAATCGGTGCTGGACATGTGCGCCGCGCCGGGCGGAAAGACGACCTACATCGCCCAGAGAATGCAGAACCGCGGTCAAATCATCGCCGCCGACTCCTCGAGTTCTCGTCTTGGCCTTGTCGGGGAGAACTGCAGGCGACTAGGCGTCAACATTGTGGCAACCATCGCCTGCGATGGCACTCGTTTGGATCGTTGCTTGCGAAGGACGGATTTTGACCGTGTGCTGGTGGACGCGCCGTGTTCGAACACCGGCGTGCTGCGACGGCGGGCGGACCTGCGCTGGCGAATTGAAGAGAAGGAAATCATCCGATTGGCCGTTCTCCAGCTCAAACTCCTGAACGTGGCGGCGCGATTCACAAAATCGGGTGGCGTGCTCGTTTACAGCACTTGCAGTCTCGAACTGGAAGAAAACGAACGCGTCGTCGAGCGGTTCCGCGAAACGCATCCGCAGTTCACGCTCGAAACGACGCGTTCGACTTTTCCGCCGCGCGACGGTGTGGACGGTGCTTTCGTCGCGCGGTTCAGTCGTAAGTAACGGTTCCCGTCAGTTGCCGCCACCCGGAGGAGGCGGAGGAGGACCGCCGGGGCCACCACGACGCCCGCCGCCACGGCGATTCGCCATTTGCTGCAACGCGTCGTCGAGCTTCTTCTTCTGCTCATCGGTCAGGCTCTTGCGGAACTCGTCCTGGTACTTCTTTTGCAAGTCCTGCTGGGGTTGCATGAGTTCCTGAAGTTTCCCGCGGAGCTCCCCTACTTTGGCCTGATCGCCGGCATCGCGAGCGGCTGTCATGTCCGCACGCACTTTGGCGATATCGTTGGTGGCGGCCTTCTGCTTTTCAAGCAGTTGGTCACGTTCCTTGATGAACTTCGCGTCCAAGTCCTTCAACTTGGCTTGCTGATCGGCCGTCAGCGACAATTGATCCACTACCGACTGAGGCAAAACAGAGCCTATATTCTGCATGAATCCGCCTCTTCCGCCTCGCCGTGGAGCCGGGGGCTGGTCCTGGGCGCGGACACCGGATGCTGTGAGCAACGCCATCACAGCCACGATCGTTAACCACTGTCTCATCTGGTTCTCCTTTTGTTGGTTGGTTTTGGTTGGTGCTTCTATTTCATCGCGCTTTCGATGCGGATGAAAATGGTCAGTCTCCCTCTTGCGTGGGTGGCGGAGGACGCGGGTCCGGCGGCGCGCCACCTCGGAAAGGGAATGGCGGAACCTCCTCGCCGGGGTGTTCCTTGCGCCATTTCTCTTCAAACTCTTTACGGCGCTTGCGAAATTCTTCCCGGGCACGCTGCCGTTCCTCGGTGGTCATTTCCTGCCACCGCTGATAATTCTGTCGAAGCTTCTCGCGTTCCTGCGGCGACATCTTCAGGACACGGTCGATCCGTTCATTGATAGATTTGCGTTCGTCAGGCGGCAGCTCGCGCAACCCCCGGTGGAGGCGCATCACGCGCATCTTTTCCTCAAGCGGCATCGAAGTCCAAGCGTTGTTCAGCCGTTCCTCCAGCGCCGCGCGGTCCTGGTCACTTTGCGGGACGCCTCCGCGGTTCGAACCGCGACGAGTTGGCTGCTCATCCGCGCGAGCGGCAATTCCCAAGCCGATCACCGCTGCCGCGCAACTCAGCGCAAGGAAAACGTGGCGTTTCATAGTTCGTTGTCTCCGTTCAGTTGATCCAGCGAGGCGATGACTTCAAAATCCTCGCCAAAAAAATCTACTTCGTGAACCGCCACATAAATCTGCGCCTGCTTGTTCCCCTGGTAATGCCGCCAGCCAACCCGGCCGCCAAGTCCGATGGCGATGACGACCGTGGTCAGCATCGCCCATCGGAACACCGGCAGCCGCCACCGTGCGGGAGCAACGACTGTTTCCGGCTCGTCGAGCCGCCGCAGCGTGCGCTCGACGAAACCAAAGGATGGTTCAATGGCTTCGTGCCGCAGCAGCGTTTGCCAGGCGGCGGCGTGCGCTTGCCATTCGCGTCGACACTCGGCGCAGGCGGCAATGTGAGCGTCGAACTCCTGCTGCCGCACCGCATCGAGCCGACCGTCAAGTCGCTCGTCAAAGCTCGCTTGGATCTTTCTGCAGCTCATCGTAAGCCTCACTGTTAATGAACACCGTTGCTGAGAAAATGTTGCGTATCAATAATACCCCCTCAACTCGTCCTTCAATGTCAGGCGCGCCCGGTGCAGCAGCGATTTGACCGCGGAGACCGAACACTGAAGCACCCGGGCAATTCCCTCGTACGACAGCCCCTCGTATCGGCACAGAATCACGGCGGTGCGCTGTTGATCGGGCAGGCGACCAACCGCTTCCTTGACTCTTTCCTGCAGCTCGCGGTGCGCCGCCTCGTGCGCGGGATCGGCGGCGCTGGAATCGGCCACTTGCACGTTCGCCTCTGCGGGATTCTCCGGTTGCGCCAGCGCTTCCAGCGACTCGGTCGCATGACGAGCGCGACGGCGGTGCTCATTTAGCACCGCGTTGTGAACGATCGTGAACAGCCACGTCGTGAATTTCGCCGTCGGCTTGTAGCGCGGAGCGGAGCGATAGACCTGCACGAACACGCGTTGCGCCAGGTCTTCCGCCTCCCACGCGTCGCCGATGCTGCGGTAGATGACGTTGATCACGGCCCGCTGGTGGCGCTCGACCAATTCCCGAAATGCCTCTTCGTCGCCGTCTCTGATGCGCTGCATCAGCGCGACGTCCGATTCATTGGAAGCCATCACCTGCCAGCGTACCGCAAGCCATGCGGCACTGCAACGGCAGCGAAGTTGCGCGGGGCGCATCTGGGCGCTCCCACCGAATTGTAGCCCCGAAAGCCTTCGGGGCAAGTCGTACCTCATCAGCCACCGCGAAAGCCGCGAGCAGGCTCGCGGCTACAATTACGCTGACCGGACACTTGCCCGATGCGGCGGCGAAGTATAAAATCATCTCCCGTTATGTTGATCGTCCACGTCCACGTTCATGTGAAACCGGAGTGCGTAGAGGCGTTTCGGCAGGCGACCGTCGAGAACGCGCGCCAAAGCGTGAAGGAACCCGGCATCGCCCGCTTTGATGTCGTCCAGCAGACCGACGACCCGACGCGATTCGTGTTGGTCGAGGTCTATCGCACCGCCGACGCGCCCGCCAAACACAAGGAAACTGCTCACTACGCGAAATGGCGCGACACCGTTGCCGATATGATGGCTGAGCCGCGCACCAGCGTGAAGTACGCGAATGTGTTCCCCAATGATGCAGGCTGGTAATAGTAGGGTGGGCGTCTCGCCCGCCTGCCGTTCCTGCGACGCGCGAACACGACTGGGAGACCAAACGGGCGGGACGCCCGCGCTACTATGAACTTCGACTTCGCCACCGCTGCACTCATCGTTTTCGGCGCGGGCAGGCTGCGCGAGGTCGGCGCGATGGCCCGCGAACTTGGCCGACGCGCCTTCGTGGTAACTGGCAGTTCGACTGAGCGGGCGAAACCGCTTCTCGCCGCGCTGGCAAGTCACGATGTCGAGTCCGTAACGTTTCCCGTTGCAGGCGAGCCGACAACGGAGGTCGTGCAAAGAGGAACACAATCCGCTCGCGAACAAAGATGCGAACTGGTCATTGGTTTCGGCGGCGGCAGCGCCATCGACACGGCCAAGGCCGTTGCCGCGTTACTGACCAACGGCGGCGACTTGCTCGATTACCTCGAAGTGATCGGCAAAGGCAAACCGCTGGCCAAACCTTCCGCGCCCTACGTCGCCATTCCGACAACCGCCGGCACCGGCTCCGAAGTGACGCGCAACGCCGTTTTGGGATCGCCCGATCACAGGGTCAAGGTCAGCCTGCGCAGTCCGTTGATGCTGCCGCGCGTGGCATTGGTGGATCCCGAACTCACCTACGACCTGCCGCGTGAAGTGACTGCGAGCACCGGACTCGATGCGCTCACGCAACTCATCGAGGCATTCGTGTCGAACCGCGCGAACCCGATGACCGACGCGCTTTGCCGCGAAGGGATTCGGCGCGTGGCCCGTTCATTGCGCCCCGCCTACGAGACGACCGACGATCCGCCTTCGCTGGAGCTTCGGCGGACAGGTGCATCGGCGCGCGAGGACATGTCGCTGGCTGCGTTGTTCAGTGGACTGGCACTGGCAAACGCCGGACTCGGTGCGGTCCACGGATTCGCTGCGCCGATTGGCGGGATGTTTCACGCGCCGCACGGCGCGGTGTGCGCGACGTTGTTGCCACACGTGATGGAAGTCAACCTCCGCGCGCTCCGGGCACGCCAGCCCCGAACAGCGGTTCGGGGCAAGCCCGAGAGCGAAGCGCTGCGCCGGTACGAAGAGATCGACCGCGTGTTCGGCGGCGAAGCGATCGCGTGGATTCATGAGACGTGCCGCTCGATGAAAATTCCGCCGCTGTCGAAGTACGGTGTTCGAGAAAAAGATTTTCCAGTGTTGGTTGAAAAAGCAGCTATCGCCAGCAGCATGCGGAGAAATCCGATCACCCTGACACCCGATGAACTGTGCGAGATTCTGGAACGCGAAGCCGCTGCATAGCCTGCCAGTTCATCCCCTCCGTCCTCAGTCGCCTAAAGACTGACTCACGATACAACCGCTACGCTGGTGCATTGGGCGCAGCGATCAGCGCCGCCAGCCTCGCGCTGCCTTGACTCCGGCGGCAACTGCCCCGAAAGCCAGCACCAACTGAAAAGTGGTCGGTTCCGGCACCGGCTGGATCGCAAAGGCATCGTAATTGATGAAGTACGACGCGGTCTTCGTGTTCCGGACGCCCAGTGTGTAACTACCGGGATCGCCGATGCTAAAAACCGCGCTGTACGAATCCCAGCCCGATCCTGTGGGAACGGTGTGTAGGCTGCCAATCGCCGTGTTCCCGACGGTGAACGTGAACTCGCCGTCCTCGAGTGTCAGCGTGCCGACCGTCGGGATGGTCACTGAACCGGCCGGAGCGGCAGCGTACACGGAGATCACATAATCTCCCGCTGTGTCAAACGAAACCGCCTGACGGATGGTATCAATGGCGGCGTATGTGCTGGCATACTGTTGTCCCTCCGGCGCGGAAAACATGGCTGACCATGTGTACAGTGCGCCGGTGGACGAGTTGCTCGCGTAAGGCTCGACCACGCCGGCATCGTTGCTGAACATCCACGGTCCAGAAACGGGTTTCACAAAACCGCCGCTGCTCACCTCGTAGTTTTCAAAACCGGGGTCAGTAAAGGATTGGCCTTGCACGACGCTGACCGCGGCGGCAAACGAGGCGACGACAACCGCGAGTTGTGCCCAACGAGAAACAGCCGAGCGATGGCGGAGACCGAGCGCGACGACTATTCCGAGAGCAATGCGCCTCATGCCAATTCTACTGCTCATTTGTTTGGTCTGCATGACGCGACGAGGTATTCATTGGAGCCGCTCTTCATTCTCGCTTCCAGCCAATTGGAGCGACTCGCAGTATGTCCCACCAAATGCACGTATCTGCTCACCTGAAACTGAACGGAGGCTACCACGGCGGCAGGCCGCAAAGCAAGGAAATTCTGTGGTTTCAAGCCATGGAGGGCCGCGCCTGCGTGCGGCCGGAACCGGGCACAGCCTGTCAATTGCCCGACATGCCAAAACCACCTAACACAACTCGACTTTGGTCTGTAGCCGCACCCTTTAGGGTGCGTGAATGGCGCAACTGCGCAGGCTGAAGCCTGCGGCTACGGGTTTCGTTTGGCGAGCCAAGCGCTTTTGGTGGCTCGGACGGCGCGCTACAGCAGATTCTGGAGAAACCGGTCGAATCGGGGGCGCCAGTAGTGTTCGCGGTCGAACGAGAGTGCCACCGTTGTCGCCCGACCCACGATCACGTCGCGCGAGACAAGCCCAAAGTACCGGGAATCGAAACTGTTGTCGCGGTTGTCGCCCATGACGAAGTAGCGCCCGGTGGGCACGTGGACCGGGCCGAACGACCGCAGCGCGCGTTGCGACGGACAAATCATCACCGGATGCGTCCGGCCCGCCACGGTCTCGTCGAACACGAGCGCGGATTCGCCGGCGATTGCGTCCGAGGCTTCGTAGCTCGCGGGTTGGCCGTTCAGGAAGAGCCGGTCGTTCCGCATCTCGATCACGTCGCCGGGCACTGCCGCCACCCGTTTCACGAGCCGTTTGCCGTCGGCTGGTGAACGAAACACAATGATGTCGCCGCGTTGCGGATCCGACCACGTCGCAAGACGCATTGTGCTGAACGGAACCTTCAGGTCGTACGCAAGCTTGTTGACCAGAATGCGATCTCCAACCAGGATCGTCGGCCGCATCGAACCGCTTGGCACGTCATTCCAATCCGCGACCACCGACCGCAACGGAGCCACGATTGCTACCGCAATGAGCAATGGCTTCACCCACTCCCGCCAGAATCTCCCCAGCTTCTTTCTCATGCGCGCCTTAGACAATGAAGCGCCAAGCCGCGTTCACGTCCGGCGGAGGCCGTTGGTAGGGCGGCTTGGCCCAAGCCGCCGTAGTCTCCAGCCACCGCGATTAACCCCCCCACTTTTAATCGCACCTGCTGCTACAGCAGCCATTGCTTCCGCTTGCAGACATGTAGCGCCTTTGTCATATCCACGCGCCATGAAACGCTGCTCGGTGGCCTGATTGCTGCTATTCACAAAGCCACTATGCGGAATCCTCTTCTCAGCGCCATGAACCGCTGCTCGTGGCATCTTCTCTTCGCCACGAGCTTGATGTTGGCCGCCACAGTTCGGGCCGAAACCGAGTCAATTGATCTCAAGGCGCTCGCCAAGAAGGCGCGACCGGCGGTGCTGCTGCTGGTCGTCTCCGACGCCACCGGCAAGGAAATCGCCACCGGCACCGGCTTCCTCGTCTCCAGCGACGGCAAGCTCATTACCAATCACCACGTCATCGAAAATGCCGCCAGCGCCGTCGCCAAAGCCGAGAACGGCGCCCTGTTCCCCGTCGAAGGCGTTTTGGCTGACGATCCGAAGAACGACCTCGTGCTGTTGAAGCTCAAAGGCAAAGCCGAGTCCGACGAGACGCAGCCCATTCATCCTGCTGCAAACCTGCCGTTCCTGCCGCTCGGCAATAGCGACAAGGTCGAAGTCGGCACGCGCATCGCCGTTATCGGTAGCCCGCTGGGATTGGAAGGCACGTTATCGGAAGGCATTGTCTCCGCCGTGCGCGAGTTTATGGGCGATCAACGCTTGTTGCAGGTCACGGCAGCCATCTCGCCGGGTTCCAGCGGCTCTCCCGTATTGAGCGCGAAAGGCAATGTCGTCGGCGTCGCGTCGGCACTGCTGCGCGGGGGACAATCGCTGAATTTTGCTGTGCCAGCCGAAATCGCCAGAAAATTGCTGCAAGCAGACGCAAACGTGACAGCCAAATCGCTGACCAGTTTTCGGGACACACCTAGCGACTCGGATTCGGAGGTTTACCAGTCCTCTGAATACCGAGAAACAAATGCGGCGTTTGTATCTGCGGACTGGGTGGCCATGCTCAAGGCAAGCCAGGCTTTGGTTCAGAAATTTCCCGAAAGCTGGGTCGGTTATTCCAATCTGGGCCTTGCGTATGAACAGATGCACTTCTTTGACGACGCCGTAGCCGCCCATCGCCAAGCGATCAAGCTCAAGCCCAACTTCGCCGGTGAGTGGTATAACTTGGGAGCTGTTTACCTCCAGCAACGCAATTACGACGACGCCATTGCCGCTTGTCGCCAAGCGATTAAACTCGCGCCTGATTTCTACCTCCCGTGGCACAACTTGGGAGGTGCTTACCTTCTGCAACACAAGTACGACGACGCCATCGCCGCCTCGCGCCAAGCTATCGATCTCAAGCCTGACGATGCCAAGGCGTGGTTCCTCCTTGGGGACGCATATGACAAGTCTGGGCGCACCGACGACGCGATTGCGGCCTTTCGGCAAGCAATCAAGCTGAAGCCCGATGATGCCGACGTATGGTACTTTTTAGGCATCGCGTTTCGCAGAGCTGGTCGCTCCAAGGACGCGACTGATGCGTTCCAACAGGCCAAGAAGTTGAAACCCGAATGGTTTAAGTGACAGTTACGACGCGAAAACTGCTGGCCTTACTGAGGACGCTGTGCCCTCGCAGGTGGTATCTTAAATTCTACTTGGATTGCATAAACCGTGCTTACCGAAGGGAGATCGCGGCTGTAAGGAAGACAGGGAATCGCGATGAAGTTGATCGCATTGGTGGCGCGTGGGTCGGCGAATCTGCACAGATCGAGGAGGAACTCAATCTGCTTGAGACCAGAAGGTTGGTCAATGAAGCACAGCGACTACGGCTTCCAGTTCCCGACAAGCCCACTGGCGATACCGAGGACGACAATTGGATTCGGGGAGATTTATCTGAGCAGTGGTGTCTTAAAGCTGAAGGCTATTCCAAGATTCGGGCGCAAATACGCATCGAGCGCGAAGAACGCCGTGAGGCTTTAATGGCGTTGGCGACTATCATCACAGGAATAATAGGGGCGCTAATGGGGCTTGTCGCAGTCTGGCGGCGGTGATCCCTCGGAGTGAGGATTGCCGGTGCAGTGCGGCCAGCGGTATGATGACGTTTGTGAACAAAATGGATCGACTACCTTCTTCGGGTCTTTGGTGGTACGCCGAACACTTCTGCCAAGCAGGATCGCTTGTGGCGGAATGCCCAAACCAACCCTCAGCAAGTCCCATCCTTCGTGCTTAACGGGAAAAGCCGCTCAAGAATAGATTCCCCGTCGTTACAGGGCAGCGTTTCGAGAACACGGACTGGTGGCTCACCGAAATCCGTTTGGATGACGGCCACGCCAGTTACATCTGGTGGGGGTTTAAGCGCTATATTTGAATATTCAGGTAAACGGCGCAGTTCCCAAGCGTCCGTGTGGCGGAATAGACTGAATGTGCGCACGTCCAGCACTATGAAATACATTTGACCCTGCTGGATGGTCTTCTTCTTGCGTTTTTCGTCTATATCACGCTGCAAGATCCCCATCAACTTTTCGACACCAAAGGGACTTCGGTCGAGCAAATCTGTTATTTGAGGGTCTCTCGTGGGGCCCTCTGCTATCACTTTTAGATATTTGCGACCGAAAACTGTGCCCGGCCCAAGCGCTGAATAATCCAGTTCTCTGAGGCGTTCCTCAAACTGTTTGATTTCACGATGCAATTCTTGCACGTCACCCTTGTTGGCGAGAAGAAAGCATCTGCGATCCCAATTATCTTTCAGTGTGATATGGTTTCCGATTTGATTCAACCGGGCGTTTCCTTCATGAAGCAGCGCATCAATCTCCAGGTCGCGCGCGAACTCACGCATCACTAATTTGGTTTCGATCAGCACTCTATTGCCGTCCAGCGTGACTTCAAAATCAGGCGGTTTCTGCAAACTCGTATCGTCGAACCGTGTCGAATCCGCCCGCCGCGAAAGATGATTTGCGATAGCCAACTCGGAGAGGCAGGGCCACAGATTATTGAGCTTGTTCAGAGGTTGAAATCGTCTCGATAACCACGAGCTAAAGTCCAATAGCTTGCGAGATTTCTCTGCCTCCTTGGCATTCCTTAGCCAGCTTTCGACTGCGTCGAATACTTTACAGCGGGTTGATTCGCAGAAATCCCTGTAAAAACTGATCAGCGGATGCGTTTCAGGTAGGCAAGAGAGCATTGGCCATCTCTCAACTTCATGAGGTGTGTGCATCAGCACCATGCATTCTTATCCGAAATTCCAGAATTTGTCACGCTGGCAGTCGGTATGGCCAATTCTCCACTCGACACGCTCAGTCCTCGGCGGGCCGTCCGTGTTCGCCGTGGCGGAGGTTCTCCACGATTTGGCGGGAGGACTTGCTGCGGACCAGGCCAGCTACCACTTCACCTTGACACTGCGTTTCTGGCCGAGGCGATCGGTGAAGGAGACTTCGCCGTGACGTTGGCCGTGTTCGTGAAGTTCCTTGGTGATCTTCACGTCGAAACAACAGTACTCGGCGATCTCCATGATCCTGCCTTCCTTCCACCATTTCAACGCCATCATGCCGTCGGCGACCTTCGGTGCGTTGAGCGTGGTTTTGGCAACGGCATCCAGAGAGATGCGGTGCCCGAGTTTGGCTTCAAGATCGGCCATCAAATCGAGAGTGGGCACGGCATGGAGGTCCAACGGGGTGTAGCCGTGCAGCACTTCGTAGTCGAAGTTAATGATGTTGAACCCCACGACGAGATCGGCGCGCATCAGTTGTTTGACGAGATCGTTGACGTGGGCTTCGTCGTAGATTCTGTATTGACCGTCGGCGGTGCTGAAAGTCACGCCGACCGACATCAGCATGTCGCGTTTGCGATCCCAGCCGCCCACATCGGCAGCGCTTCTCTGCGTTTCCAAATCGAAATAGACGATGTTCTTCATTCGCATTTCTGTAGGCCGACTCTGCGAGTCGGCGCTTCCACAACGCCGCTTCACAGAAGCGGCCTACAACGACTCATTCTCACGGCGCGATGCGCGGCAATGCCAGCGTCCGCATTGTGTGCAAGCCGGGTTTCGCTTTGACAAGATGCGGAATCATGTTCACCAAAACCGGCGGCGCGCCGCCCCGCGCCCAATTGCGCCCAAAGCATATTGAATGGTACGAATCGGTTTGCTCACGCAACGAGTTTAGTGGCATCCCCCGCCCGCATCAACGAGAAAGCTGGCATGGGTTCATGGTGCTGACGAAGGAGTGGCGCGATACCCGTAGCAGTTGACCACGTAAAACGTGCGCGAGCGCGATGGACCGGTCGCCACCTCGATCCGACGAGGTTCGTCCATGTGGTCAAAGCCATGACTCAACTCCGCGAGCGATCCGATGTGGAGATTGTTTAGCACCGCGACAGCCGGAAGTCCTTCAAGCTGTCGGAGGTCTGTCCAGTAGCGATATCCAAGCCCTTGCTTGCCCAAGGCAAAGGTGTTGACTTGTTCATCAGGCTCTCGCGTATAGAAACCCAGCTCGGCAGCCAGGGGGTATTTGTCGGTGCCGATAGTGAAGACCTTCCGGCCCGTGCGTTTCTCCAAGTTCTCCTCGGCGGCCTCGATTGTTCGTCCAAGCTCTCGCCAGCCCCCCGCATCGTGATAGACCAATGCTTTCGGAACGACCCAGACCAAGCTGCCCATGGGCAGGAGAAATACCGCTCCGCAGACCGCAGCAGTGAAAAGACCGCCCGCGCGCCACCAACGGACCCGACCCGGTCGCGTGTCATCGAGTCCTTCCGCAAACACAGCGGCGCCCGCCAGCGTCAGCGACAGATAGGCTGGCGCGGTCCAGTTAATGTGCACGTCGGTGGTGAAACTCGCCTTCACGAAGACGAGAAACAGCGGCACAAAGAACGATGCCACGAAATTCCACCGATCGTCTCGTTGCCACCAGCCGGATTTGATCGCGTGCCAGGCCGCCACGATGAACAACGCGAACAACATCGGCGTGAGGGCGCCCACCTGCATGCCCCAGAAGTTAAGGACATCCGTCAGGGTGTCCGGGTTCGGTTGCGAAGAGCGCAACGTCTGAAATCGGAATGAGGCCCAGTCGTGCTGCGCGTTCCAGATGATAACGGGGGCGAATACTAACAGCGCGATAATCAACGCAATCCACGGTTGGGCACGACGCAGCCAGACGCGGTGTTCGCGCGAGAACAGGAGGAATAATGCCAGAGAAGGTCCCAACATCACCGCCGTGTATTTCGATAGCAAGGCCAGCCCGAATGCAAGGCCAGCCAATAGCCAGTACAGGGTTCGTCGCGTGCGGCCCGCGTTTGCTCCGGCGAAGGGCCGCGGCGCAACGCCTCTGGCATGAATCGCTTTGGAAACCAGATACAATGTCAGCAGCCAGAAAAAAATCAGCGGCCCATCGGGGAAAGCAAGCGTGCCTGTTCCAACGAAAATGGGCAGAATCGCGAACAAAAAGGCTGCCCACAAGGCGGCTTGTCGGCCAAACCAGATGCGTCCCGTCAGAAAGATCAGCCAACACGAACCCAGCGACAGGATGATCGTTCCCAACCGCACCCCCAACTCCGTGTCGCCAAGCAGCGCAGTGCCCAACGCAATCACCCAGGCGACCATCGGCGGATGATCGTAATAGCTCAGGGCGGGATGTTGCAGATAGGTCCAATAGTAGGCCTCCTCCGGCAACAACTCCGCGCGCGCGGCGTAAAACAGCCGCATCGCACCCAACAAAACCACCGCCGCGATCACGCCGAAGCGCAACCGGTCGCGGGCCCACAGATCATACACAACGTTTGTCACGTCCGCCGATGCCTCTTTCTTGCCATCACCACGTCATTCGACCATGCGGCTCTGGCTTCCGTTCGATTGTAATGATTGTTCAGTCCCGGCGCAGCCACCAGACCGCCACAGTGCCCGCGGTGAACAATATCGTGCTGTACGCGAATGCCACTTGCGTCCCCCACGCCGTCCACAACGCGCCCACCACGACGCTCGAAACGAAATCGCCGACGCCGTTGACCGTTGCCAACACGCCGAAACCCATACCGTGATGTTCCTTGTCCACCAACTCCGCCGCCAACGAATCCTCCAGCGCTTCTTCGGTGGCAACGTAGATGCCGGCGAGAATGAACACCACGACGAGTATGGCTAGGTTTATCCCGCTCCGAGCGGGATTCATCGGCGCAAACATCAGCACCAGCCCCATCACTGCCGCCAACGCATAACCGCCTGCCAACAGCGCGCGTTTGTCGAAATGATCGGCCAGCCAGCCCGCAACGAAGGCGAACCCTGCATACAGCACGTTGTGCAGCACGTACAACGACACCGCAATAGTGGCGGCTCCGCCTGCCCCGTACTGCGGTTTCAGCTTCTGCGTCGCCAACAGAATCAACATCGTATGCGCGAAATCGCCGGCACCGAACAATCCCACCGCCAGCAGGAACCGCTGAAACGGTTTCGGCAACGCCGTCAGCCGCGCGCGGAAGGAAATGTACTTCACGTGGATGCGTTCCTTTTCCTCGACCAGAAACGCAATCGCCACTGCCGCCAGCAAGCCCGGGATGAGCGTCACCAGCAGGACGCGGGGAAAATTGCCGCCGAAGACAACCAACAGAACCGTCGCGGTCACCGGACCGACAATCGCGCCGCACGTATCCATCATCCGTTCGAACCCGAACGCGCGTCCGTAGGTTTCGGGCGTGACCGCCGCCGCGAGCAACGCCTTCCGCACCGGCGTGCGCACCCCGCGTCCCAGCCACGCGCTCGAGCGACACAGCAACACATGCCACGCCTGCGTCGCCAAACCGATGCACGCCGTCCCCGTGGCCGTGACGATGTAACCGACGACTGCAATCGGTTTACGGCGCTTCAAATGATCGGTGAAATAGCCGGAGCCCATCTTGGCGAAGCTCGACAGACCGTCGGACACGCCTTCGATGACGCCGAGCCACGCTGCCGCCGCGCCCATTGTGGCGAGGAACGCCGGCATCACCGCGGTGGCAATTTCGTGCGACCAATCGCTGAGCAATGACGCCAGCCCGATGCCGAGCACCGTGCGATTCAACCAACGCATCTTGTGCCCGTGTTAACCAGTTGATTCAGCACCGCTTTCATTGGTGACCTTGATGCCTTTCAGATTCAGTTTATCAATGCGGTGGTCCAACTCTACCAGTTGCGTAGCGATGTGGCCAGCAATTCGGGGGTGAAACATCTTTACAGTTCGTCAGAATCGGAACGTTGCCCCAACCTTCAAGACTAGCTCGCTTGTAAGCCGTTGGAACCGCCACGCATCAAAATTCCATCCTTGGTTGGCGACTAGAAACAGGTCGCTGCCGGTACGGTAGGTCCATCGGACCCGACTGTTCAGACCCACCTCGCTGGAGAGGTTGTCATACTGGACGATGGTGTTCCATGACAGGTCGGGTGTGAACGAGAGATTCAGCTTGGCGCTGGCAATCCGCACGTTGAAGTCGCCTTCGCGCAGCCGGATTTCATCCAGTTCGTAGCTGACGCCCATGGTCATGTAGCGTGAAGGCCGCCAGTCGAGCGTGCCTTTGTAGTCGCGCTCGGTGCCGGTGTAGAAATCACCTGTGCTGAACTCGAAGCCCACGCTGATGGGGCGTGCCGGGCTGCTTTGGAAGGAGGATTTGAATTGGCCGTAGCGGTAATTGCCGGGCGGAATCACGATGCCGGGCAGGATGTCGAACGGTTCGTCCACTGCATCGCGAGTGAGATTGTATTCCAAGGTCAACTTGTCCTCAGCGGGTGTGCTCAGGGTCAAAACGGGCACGCTGTGGTCTTCGGCAACCGGCCGATTGTCGAGGTCGGTGGTGAAATGAGGCTCAGCGCCGAGAGAAATGCTGCGGAGCCAGGCGGTGTTCGGTCGCCAAGTGTATGTCGCCGAGCCGATGTATTCGCGGATGCCCTCCCGCTCGATGAACCCGAGACCGGGGTCAAACTTCTTGCCGATTTGTCGAAAGATAACCTCCGCTTCGAGCGGCTCGTTCGGAAAATCCAAGTCGCCACCGAACGCCGCGTCCTCGCCGCCCGCGCAGTCGGAGGAAGTGCCCATGACCCATGCGTGTCCCACGAGCGTCTTGTCATCCGTCAGGTGGCTGTTGAGATAGTTGAAGTCGAGTCCAGCCAGCGTGTTGTCACCGTTGGACAACGGGTCGCCGTGCGTGAAAATCATGCCGGCATTGGACTCGTCCAACACCAGCATCGAGACGCGGCCGACGAAGAGATTTTTCGACTGGATGTGGTTCGTCGGATTGATGCTGTATCCGTCCTGCTGCACGTCCAGCAATGCGACGCTGGTGTTGCCGATGCGTCCCGTGAGCCGCCCGCCTGCAATAAGGTTCACCGGCTGGCCGTTTTCACTGAGGCCGATGCGCCGAGAGTAGTAAGGCAAGACCGATTCATCCAGACCGCCGAATCTGAACAACGACGAATCTTGCAGAAAGAAATCGCGCTTTTCCGGGAAGAACAGCGGGAAACGGGTCAGGTTCACTTTGCGCTCGTCAACGTCCGCTTCGGCAAAATCGGTGTTGAACGTGGCGTTGGCTTTGAGCGACGGCGTGATGCTATAGGTGATGTCACCACCCGTCTTGAACTTCCAGCCGGAATCGTGCGTCGTAGCGTCATCGTGGTACTTGAGGCTGACGTAGGGTTTGACTTCCAATCCCAAGCCCTGCTTCATGCCTTCTAGACCGCGCAGTTCCCCGAAGTCAGCCAAAGAAGTCATGTCCTTTGCCCGCGAGAGGGCCGTCCAGCGCGCGGTTTCCTGTTTGCGGCGCATAACGCGCTCGATGTTGCAGCCCCACGCGTCGCGCTGCGGGTCGAACGAGAGGCTCTTGAACGGAATGGCGATCTCCGCCGTCCAGCCTTGCTCGTCAATGCGCGCGCGAGCCTGCCAGATCGTGTCCCAAAGCCCGTTTTCCTCGGAGAAGTTCTCGATGAGTCCTTCCGTGCGAGCGCCCGCTGGATTCACGGCGAAAAAGTAACCGTCGCGCTGACGGAAAAACGTGTCGAAAGCGATCTTCACGAAGTCGTCGGAATCGAAGGAACTATCGTGCTGCATCTGCTTGGCGATAATCTTGGCTGGCTCGCTGTCAAAGCAGCGCACCGCGATGTAGAGGCAGTCGCGGTCGTAAAGGAAACGGACTTCGGTGCGCTCGGTCGGCGGTGCGCCCTCGACAGGGAGAACCTGAGTGAAGTTGGTCAGCGCGGGCGCGTCCTGCCAACAAGAATCGTCAAGTTTGCCGTCGATAACGGGTGGTTTCGCAGTTGCGCGAATCTCAAAAACCGGGCGGACCGGTTCAGCTAGAGTGGAGGGAACCCCCAGCGACAGACCGGTTAAAAACAAAAGGGCCTTATAGAAAACGCAGCGCATTATTTGATATAGGCTATTACTTGCTGCGGGGTTCCCCGCGGCGGGCTGCATCTTCGCCGAAGGAACATTACCGGGTCATTACCGCTGCCATGAAGTATCCAAAGAGGGTTGCCACTACGCAGCCATCCGAGCTTCCAGCGAAAGCACGAGTATGTCAGGGCCGACGAGGTCGGCGCGGATCTTCATTCCGAGCAATTCGGTAAACGCTTTGGCCAGGGACAGTCCCAAGCCCGCGTGCTCGGGGGAAGTGCGCGAGGCATCCTTGCGCCAGAACCGTTCAAACAGATGCGGGAGATCGTGTGGACCAAGATTATCAACGGTGTTGGCCACCGACAATCTGAACTGGCCGTTGTGCTGTTCGGCGCTGACGCGAACGGTGCCGGCGACTGGTGTGTACTCGACCGCATTGGAGAAGAGGTTGGCGAGGACCAGACCGAGCAAAGCGCGATCAGTGGCGAGATGGATGTCCGAAGGGACCTCAAGAGCGACGTGAAGTTGTCTGCGGCCGGCTTGGTCAGCCAATGGATGCCAACTCTCATCAACCAATTCCTTGACTGCGACCGGTTCCCGCCTGACCGTCTGCTTGCCTGCCTCGCATCGAGCGAGGCTCAAAAGCCCGATGGCAACGGCCTCCATTTTTCGGGCGATCTCGAGCGCGTCACGGAAAGACTGGGTCGTGGTTTCGGTGCCTTCCGGCCATTTGAGGGCAACCTCGGCCAACGAGCGCAGCTCGGCGATTGGCGTGCGGAGTTCGTGGGCGGCGTCGGCGGTGAACTGCCGTTCCCGCTCGAAGGACAACTCCAGCCGCGCGAGCAGGTCGTTGAGGCGGTGGCCGATGGGCAGCAACTCGACGGGCAACGAATCCGTGGGAAATCGCAATCCCAACGATGAGGCATCGATGCGGGCCGCGTGGTCAGCGACACCCGCCAGCGGCGCCAGTCCTCGGCGGACAATAAGACGTACGACGACAACCATTCCGGCGAGGACGACTGCGGCTGCCAGCAGAAGGGCGCCGGTCAACGCGTCGAGCGTCCGCGCCACACTGCGCAGGCTGCTGGCGACCACGAGCGTGACGGTGGGATCGGTTGCCGTCGCCGATGGCTGCTGCTCGTCGGTCTCGTTGCGCTCCGGGGAAAACTGGAACCCGATGGCCCGCCCCGGTCGACCGTTGGGCAGCTTAAGATTCCAGAATCGCGGAGAGCCGGTTGTGCCGAACCAGCGGGGCAGATCGTTGGTTCCCAACGACGGCGACCGTTCGAGCGGCTTGCCGTTGGAATCCCAAATCTGAAAGTAGTCGGTTGAATGCGGGCGCGAGAATTCTTGCAGGAGTTCGTCGGCAGAGTCCAATTCGACTCGGCCCTTGTCCACCTTGGTCACGGCAGCCAGCGCCATGGCCTTTGCGCGCAGCGTGGAATCGAATTCACGGAACAACAGTGTGCGCGTGGCGAAATGGATCACTGCCGCGCCGATGCCGAGGATCAGCAAGCTGCTCCCCAGCAGCCCGATCGTCAGATGTGTTTGAATGGATTTCATTCGGTCGGGGCATCCATCACGTAGCCGAGGCCGCGTTTGGTAACGATGAGCGGCGCTTGGCCGGCCGGGGTGATTTTCTTGCGGAGCACGCAGATCGTGGAATCCACCACGTTACTGAGTGGATCCACCGACTCGCCGTAAATGTGTTCTTCGATTTCGCTGCGCGACACCACTTCGCCGCGGCGAAGGGCGAGATATTCCAGCAAACGGTATTCGCGGGCGGTCAAGTCGATGACGTCGCCGGCGCGCGTCACAGTTCTGGCCGCCATGTCGATTTCCATGTCGGCGATGCGGAGGCGAGAGGTCTTCCGTCCATACCCGCGTCGGCAAAGCGCCTGGACGCGCGCCAGCAATTCCTCCAAGGCAAACGGTTTCACCAGATAATCGTCCGCCCCGGACTGCAATCCGCGCACGCGGTCCGGGACGGTATCTTTCGCCGTGAGGATGAGGACATGAGTGTCCTTGCCCTGGGTGCGCAGGCGACGTAACAACGTCAAGCCATCCAGTCCCGGCAGCATCAGGTCGAGGACAATCACGTCGTACTGGTTGGATTCCGCATACCAGAGGCCTTCCGCGCCGTCGCCGGTGACGTCCACGGCGTAGCCAGCCTTCCTCAGGCCCATTCCCACCGAGCGCTGCAGCAGCTTGGAATCCTCAACCAACAAAACTTTCATCCGTCGGCCCTCGATGAATGCGACGAGTTCTGGAGCGAATTCATTCGCCCCAGAACCGCGCCCGCAAGGCAATGTCCGTTTGCCTGTTCAGTTTTTTGCGTCCTTTCCCTTTGTCTTTTCGTCTTTTTCCTTTGCCTTTGCCCCTGCGCCAGTTTGTAGTTTACCATCGGGGGTAACCGCGATTTCAACGTCCTTGCCGTCCTTGGTCACCAGTGCTTCATAGGTGACTTTCCCGTCCACGGTAACCTTCTCGACCGTCTTGATCTCGCCCGTGCCCGCCTGCGCCTGAATGGTCTTGCGCACCGCCGTGGGAACGTCCTTCAGCGAAGTCATTTCCTCCGAGCTCAGCAGCTTGCCGTCGGGGTCGACGCTAATATCGGTGTCTTTGCCGTCCTTCGTGATTACGGCTTCGAAAACCGGTTTTCCGTTGTCTTCGCCTTTCACAATCTTCCCGATCTTACCGTCGCCCGCTTGCGCTTTGATGGTCGCCTGGACCGCTGCCGGCGCCTGCGACAAAGAGACGACTTCGTCTTTCTCTCCGGCTTTCTCTTCGGCTTTTCCGGTTCCCTTCTCTTCCTTCTCCTCGCCGGCGTTCTCCGTATCCAGAATCTTCCCATCGGCGGCAATGGTCAATTCGGACTTCTTGCCGTCCTTGATGATCTCGGCTTCGTACACGACCGTCCCGTTCTCGTCGGCCTTCACGATCTTTACGATCTGATCTGGAGACGCTTGCGCCTTGATGGTCGCCCGGACCGCTACCGGTGCCTGCGACAAAGAGACGAATTCGTCTTTCTCTTCCGCTTTTCCGTGTCCCTTCTCTTCCTTGTCGTCGGCGTCCTCAGGCTTGACCTTCCCGTCGGCAGTAATGGTCAATTCGGACTTCTTGCCGTCCTTGGTGATCTCGGCTTCGTACACGACCGTCCCGTTCTCGTCGCCCTTTTCGATCTTTCCAACCGTGCCCCCAGCAGCCTGCTGGTTGATGGTGTCTTGGACTACCTGAGGCACTTGCGACAACGCGACTGTCTCGTCCTTCCCGCCTTTTTCCTCGGCGTAGGCTTGTACTGCGATTCCCGTGACGGCGGCCAAGGCCGCCATGCACGCGATGATGTTGCGTACCTTCATGATCCTCTCTCCTTTTAGCGAACGACTGGTTTGTTTCGACGAATCCGTCCACTGCGGATCCGCGAGTCGGTCTCCTGACCAAACTGGCGCGCATGATGCCAAGTGCCACATTATACAAGGATTACGCAACGAATGGAATCGGCGCAAGTTCACGGACGCAAACAACAGCAGTTGCCGCTTCGGCGACCGCGGCAGTGATCGGCGAGTGCGAAGTTTAAAAGGAGAAGGAAAGCCTGTAAACCAAAACGGAAAACCCGCCGCTTTTGCCCTTGTGCCCACGCGGGACACGACACCGGACGCGGGGATGGAGGAGGGCGCCGAATTGTCAGCCGCATAATCTTTCCGTAATGTTGCTCCTGACATCATCTACCAAGCTTGGTCGGAGGACCTAACGGCGAGTCCGCACAGAAGCGGGTTCGTGCAAGCAACAGAACATGTGGCGGGAGTTCGGAGGATGGAGGCACGCGCAATTGAGCCGGGCTTTTGCCCTTGAATAGGGGGCATTTCGAGCCTTACTCTCCTGCCAAACCTCAACGGGAGATCTGGTGGCTATATGAAGACAAAACATCTGCAGTTTATTGGCGCGATTGCATTCGGCATCGCAGGCATCGTGGCAGCTCCGCTTTACGGCGCGGACGGTCCGTATCACTTATTGAAGGAAATCCCGGTCGGCGGCGACGGCGGATGGGATTATCTGTCGGTTGACATAGCGGGTCGCCGGCTGTACGTCAGCCATGCCACCAAGGTGGTCGTGATCAATCTCGACAAGGACGTGGTCGCAGGCGAGATCACCAACACTCCGGGCGTTCACGGGCTCGCGGTCGCGCCCGATCTACAGCGTGGGTTCACCAGCAACGGGCGTTCGAATACGGCGAGCATCGTTGATCTGAAGACGCTGACTACGCTGTCGCAGGTGGACACGGGTCAGAACCCGGATGGTATGCTCTACGAGCCGGGGCGACAGGAAGTTTATATGTTCAACGGGCGCGGCCAATCGGCGACGGTGATCGACGCGAAAACGGGCAAGGTCGTTGCCACCATCCCGCTGGGAGGCAGGCCGGAGTTTGCTGCCGCCGACACGAAGGCGGGACGCGTCTATAACAATATCGAAGACAAAAACGAAGTCGTCGCGATTGATACCAAGACGCACCAAGTCGTGAACCATTGGCCGATCGCGCCCGGCGAAGGCGCCACGGGCATGGCGATTGACGTGGCGCATCATCGGCTGTTTCTCGGTTGCAGCAACAAGTTGATGGTCATGATGGATAGCGAGAATGGCAAAGTCGTCGGCTCGGTGCCCATCGGACAGGGTGTGGATGCCAATGAGTTTGATCCCGGTACGCAGTATGCCTTCGCTTCCTGCGGTACCGGGACGGTGACGATTGCGCACGAAGACGCACCGGACAAACTGACGGTGGTGCAGACGCTGGCGACCGAACGCGGCTCGCGCACGATGGCGCTCGATCCAAAGACGCACAAGATTTACCTCGGCGCAGCCAAATACGAGGCACCGGCAGAGGGAGCGCCCGCCGGTGGTCGCGGACGTCCGCGGATGGTTCCCGGCACCTTCAAGATCCTCGTATACGGCATGAAGTGAGCAAACGCCGTAGGTAGAAAAACCGTCGCGTCGCGGTCGGAATCCAGTGCCGCGACTGCGGCATCCGTTGCGCCAAAGCCGGCAAGGAAGTTGTCAATACTATTGACTGACCCTTTTACCTTTATGGCGACACCGTGCAAGCGGCGAAAAATCACAGATGGCAATACTCAAGGCGCACGACGAATTGTCGACTCGGCAAAGATCTTCAAGATGTGAGCTGAAGGATAGGTCGAAAGCGATGCGACACCATGCGCCAGTTCGATCGGCAAGAGAGCGCCTTCGTGGCGATTGCTCAGAATCTTCGGGATTGTGGCGAATATCCTCTCCACACCAATCAACTCCGATGAAGTAGGGTTTGCCTTGTGCTCAGCGGTGGGAATGTTGAGAACCATTTGGTGGTATTGGTTCAGTTTGACGAACACCTTCGCGCCGTAGTTCGTGTCTTTCCCGTAGACAGCGCCAGTGCTCGGCCGGTGTTGTATCTCCTCTTTGATGTAGAGGTCGCCGGGAACGCAGAGATGTTCTAAAGGTGCGCCTCGGCCTATCAACTGAAGATGGTCGAAAAAAGTACCGGATTTCTCTTGTCCGATAATGTGGACAGGGCAGTTTGTGTCCTTGGCGTGTGACAGAAAGCGTCGAATCGGGGCTACGAGTTTTGAGTATTGTGCGCGGATCGACAACGGCCCATCCTTCACAAACAGGCACTGTGACAGTGCAGCCTTGTTGTGCTCCCAGAAGTACCGAATGCCTGTGAACAACAGCAGTGTTTCATGAATCGCCATATAAGAAGAAGCAATTGAATCAGGTGCGGAATCCACCGCCATCTACAGGTGGAAACCGAGCATGTCTGTGAGGAAAAGATGCCCCCCACATTCGGCACAGTTTCCTTCTTCAGTATCATACGGCAGAGTCGCATTGCTCCGTCCGTGCCCGCAGTGGGGGCATTCGAATGGAGGCAGGCCCTTGTTCCGCCCATCCCACTTTTCATAGGCGATCCATTTCAGCGTCTCCATGGGTTCGCCATGCAGCGAGGCATCCTTGACGGATTCAAAGATCGCTTGTCGTATTGCGTCATACGTTGACATGCCGGGAACAACCACGTGTCTCAAGGGGAACACTGTCGCGTGGTACAACGCGGAATCCGCCAAAATATCTCGCAGGGCAAAGGGGTGCGGAGAATCCTTGTCGATGGAAGAGAGGGCGGCCTGATCGAGTCTCAACAGAGCCGTCTTCACAAAGCCGAGCGCCTTGTGTGGCGGGGTTTCCGACTCGATAATCTGTAGCGAGCCATCAATGCCAAACACCAACGTGAGCGGTTCTCCGTTGGCTGGTATCTTCTCCCACACTGGGTTTGCTGATACGGCCACTTGATTAGAGCCGAAGTGAATCTTTGATCTCCTGATAAGCCATCATCGCCATCAGGCGTGAGTATGAGGGAAAGGCCTTTTGCATGCAAGGATTGGGAAGTCTTCGGGCATGGTTGCGTGGCGCGCAGATGCGGTCGGTCGCCGGCCATCGTCGGCGGTGCTGCGATTCGTTCAATGACAGTGGTTCGTCAGACGACCTGGCCGATGTGGATTTTGATCGCGTCCACGTCAACCAAGTTGATGCTGCCGGTTTTTGACCACGCTGGTTAAGAGTCCGCCGCCGTTCGCCGTTGCGTGACGACCGCAAAAAACCGCAAGCGGTTGCGAAACGGCCTGTTGTAGCTTTCACAAACTCACTTGGCATAACGCCTGCGAACGGGTGCGGTCGTGCGAGTTGTATTTTCAGAAAAACCAATGCAAGAACGAGAACCCAAACAGGAGGACAAATGAGCGTTCGTGCGCAGAGGTTGAAGGTGATCGGGTTGTGCCTGGCGGCCGCGGTGGTGTTGGGCCAGACGCAGGCTCGCGCCGACGAGCAGCAGTTGATGGATCGAATCAAAGCGCTCGAAGACAAAATCGCCGTCTTGGAGGGCAAGAGCACCCAGACGGTGACACAGGCCAGCGTAGCATCCGCGACCCTCGACTTTCTCAATCAGGTTAATCTGAGCGGGTTTGTCTCGGCGTCGTATTTCTACGACTTCAGCAAGGGCACCGTGGGTGGAGCGAATCCGATGATTGCGGGCCGGTTGTTTGATGCGAACAACAATTCGTTCATTCCCGACAAGTTCAAGCTCACGCTGGAAAAACCGGTCGACTTTAGCCCGACGAACTAGGAACGTGGGCTTCCGTGCCGACCTGATCGCCGGCAAAGACGCCGAGGCGATTCACTCGACCGGCCTGTTTGGCGGTCCCGGCAGTTCGCAGAGCATTGATCTGGAGCAAGCCTACGTGAAGTTCAACGTTCCGGTCGGCAACGGCCTGACGGTCCTCTTCGGCAAGCACGTCACCATGATGGGCGTGGAGGTGGTTGAAGAGGTCGCCAACCCGAACTGGTCGATCGGCAATCAGTTCATGTTTGTGGAGAACACCACGGAGACCGGGGTGCTGCTCGCCTATAAGTGGAATGACAAGTGGGAGACAGATTTTTGCGTGATCAATGGCTGGGATCAGGTCACGGACGTGAACGCCTCCAAGACCTTCATGGGCCGAGTGGTCTGGACCATCGACGACAAGGAGAACCTCAGTTTGCTTGGCTACGGCGGCCCCGAGCAACCTAGTGACAATCACGATTGGCGCACGGGTACGGACATCGTGTTCAACCGCAAATTCACTGACAAACTGAATAGCTGGGTGCAGCTTGATTACGGGCACGAAGATAACGCGCCTCTCGCCGACGGCTCGGGCACGACAACGGCGAACGCCGACTGGTATGCGGCCGGCTTGTGGTTGACCTACGACTTCACCGACAAGGTGGAGTTGGCGTTCCGCGGCGACTACCTGCGCGACAAGGACGGCGTGCGCACGCCCAACACCGCAGGCGGTCCGATCACCACGCCGGTGACCTTCACCGTTGCGCCGAAGGAACTGTACAGCGCGACGTTGACGCTGAACCTCAAACCGATGCCGAGTCTGCAAGTCCGTCCCGAAGTTCGCTACGACCGCGCTTCGGCGGACACCGCGTTCAACGGCAGGAAGGATCAATTCACGGCCGGCGTCGGCGTCGCCTATCTGTACTAGGGAAAACTCAATCAGTAAAGAGAACCAAACGAATGAAACCAATACGCCGCACTACAACATGGCTCGGTGTGCTCTTGCTGGCAGTCGCGATTTTTTCGCGGCTGACGGCGCACGCCTGGGGCGATGATGCACCGAAACCCGATCCCGCAGACACCGCGACCGGCAACGCCAGTGACGTTCAGGATGCGAGCGGTACTCACTTCGTCGTGACGGCGCCCGCGGATCTGGGCGCGGACGACGCGAAGGACCCTCAAAAAGCGAAGACTTACGCGGAAGCGAAGAAGGCCTACGACGAGTATCTCGCACAGATGAAGGCCGAACCGCTAGCGGTCAAGCTCGCCGATGGGGTCGGACACAACCGCGTGGCCATTAACTTCATGTGGACGCTCGTTACGGGCTTCCTCGTCATGTTCATGCAAGCAGGCTTCGCATTGGTGGAAACGGGTCTGTGTCGCGCGAAGAACGCGGCGCACACGATGTCCATGAACTTGCTGATCTATCCGCTTGGCATGCTCGGATTCTATGTCTGCGGATTTGCCTTCATGTTCGGTGGCTTGGGGCCGATCGCGACGATGGGCGGCTACGGCGGGCTGAATCATGAATTCACCATCAACCTCTTCGGGAAACCGTTCGGCCTGTGCGGGCTGACAGGGTTCTTCCTCAAGGGCAGTTCATATGACGCCTCGGTGTTCGCGCTGTTCCTGTTCCAAATGGTGTTTATGGACACGACGGCGACAATCCCGACGGGCGCGTGCGCGGAACGCTGGAAGTTCTCCTCGTTTTGCCTCTACGGCGCATTTGTCGGCTCGGTGATGTATCCGTTCTTCGGCAACTGGGTCTGGGGCGGCGGCTGGCTGGCGATGCTCGGCCAGAACTTCGGCCTCGGTCACGGTCACGTGGACTTCGCCGGCAGCTCGGTGGTGCACATGACCGGTGGCGTCATCGGTCTCATCTGGGCGTGGCTGCTCGGGCCGCGTTACGGTAAGTTTAACAAGGACGGCAGTGTCAATCCGATGCCGGCGCACAACGTGGTGTTCGCCATTCTCGGCACGTTTATTCTCGCGTTCGGCTGGTTCGGGTTCAACCCGGGCTCAACGCTGGCGGGCACCGACCTCCGCATCGCCGTCGTGGCGACTAACACGATGTTGGCTTCGGCCACGGGCGCAATGTCGTCGTGCCTATATATGTGGTGGTTCAAGACCAAGAAACCAGACCCGACAATGATGTGCAACGGGATGCTCGCAGGTCTGGTAGCCATCACCGCGCCCTGCGCATTCGTTGGCTCAGGCGGCGCCTGCATTATCGGTTTGGTCGCGGGCATTCTGGTGGTTGAGTCGGTGTTCTTCTGGGACAAGCGTGGCATTGACGATCCCGTCGGCGCGATCAGCGTGCACGGTGTGAACGGTGCTTGGGGCTGCTTGTCCATCGGTTTGTTCGCCGACGGCACGTATGGCGACGGCTGGAACGGCGTCGCTGGCACGGTCAAAGGCTTGTTCTACGGTGGCGGCATCTCGCAGTTCTGGGCGGAGTTGATCGGCGTCACGACCAACTTCGTCGTCATCGGCCTGACGACAGCTATCGTTTTCAAGATCGTGAGCCTGCTCTCGGGCGGCACCCAACGACCTGAAGAGGCGATTGAAATCGAAGGCGTGGACATCCCCGAAATGGGCGTCCACGGCTACCATGGCTTCGTGATGGACAAGGAAGTAGAGACTCCGCATCCAAGGGGTTATCCCAGTGCGGCCAACTCGAAATCAGCCGTGTCAGCGCACTAGCCAAATCAAGTGGCGGCTGAGGGCTGCAAGTGCGGCCCTCGGCCACCCAATAGAATGCGAGACCACAGATGAAAAAAATTGAAGCGATCGTCAAACCGTTCAAACTTGAAGAGGTCAAAGAGGCGCTGGCCGAGATCGGCATCGAAGGCATGACGGTCACCGAGGTCAAAGGATTCGGACGCCAGAAGGGCCAGACCGAAATCTATCGCGGCAGTGAGTATGCCGTGGACTTCCTGCCGAAAATCAAAATCGAAATCGTGCTCAGTGACGAGAAACTCGACCACGCGATCGAAGCGATCACCAATACCGCGCGCACCGGCAAGATCGGCGATGGGAAAATCTTTGTGTTGCTCGTCGAAGAGGTCGTCCGCATCCGCACCGGTGAACGTGGCGGCGCGGCGGTATAGAGCGACAATCTAAGTTGGCGCAGACATAGCTCGCCACATTCGGCGTGGTGGCGAGATGTGACCACTCTGGTCAAGAACCAACTGACCGGAGCTCGGTTTCTTTGCCCCGCAAAAGCCGGAACTCCTTGCGAAACCAGCGATTGCGCATTTCGCACTCTCGCTCGGCACAATCATTGCCTACCGAACGTGGGTTCGTCTCTTAACTGTGTCGACGGGATTAAAACTTATCCACGGAGATCATCTCTTATGAACCGAAGAATCGTGGCGGTGTTTGTCGGGATGCTTCTGTCAGTCGCGGGTGGATGGCTTTGTCCCGTGCGCGCAGGCGCGGCAGTTACAGTGTCTGCCGAGCCGACACTGGAGCAGCGCGTTGAGGACCTCGAAGCATACGTCAACAACGCGGCGCGCGGCGCAAATGCCGCCGATGCGAAAGTGACCACGAAGATCGCCGGCCCAGGCCCCGGGCACAACGCGTGGATGATGACCTCGTCGGCGCTGGTGCTGTTCATGACGTTGCCCGGCCTGGCGCTGTTTTACGGCGGTCTTGTGCGTCGCAAGAACGTGTTGTCCGTGCTCGCGCAATGTCTCGGCATCGCCGGATTGGTGACGGTGTTGTGGTGGGCGGTCGGATACAGTTTCGCGTTCGCGCCCGGCAAACCGTTTCTTGGCGGGTTGAAATACGCTTTCCTGCGCGGTGTGGACGGCGCGCCGAACACCGACTACGCCTACTGGGTCTCACACAATGTTTTCTCCATGTATCAACTGATGTTTGCCATCATCACGCCGGCGTTGATCATCGGCGCGATTGCCGAGCGCGTGAGGTTTTTGTCCGTGCTGGCGTTTGTCGGCCTGTGGATGTTTGTCGTCTATTTCCCCCTCGCACACATGGTCTGGGGGATCGACGGGCTGATGAACGGCGTGTGGAACGCCAACGCGAAAATCAAGGCCATCGATTTCGCCGGCGGCACGGTAGTCCACATGTCGTCGGGCTGGTCGGCGTTAATCCTGTGCCTGATTCTCGGCAAGCGACTTGGGTTCGGCAAAGAGATCATGGCCCCGCACAACATGGTGCTCTGCATGGTCGGCACCGGCATGTTGTGGGTCGGCTGGTATGGGTTCAACGCGGGCAGCGCGCTAGGGGCCGACGGGATCGCAGGCAATGCGTTCATGACGACGACCATCGCCGCGGCGGTTGCCTCCGCGACATGGGCGGTTGCCGAACTCGTAATGCGCGGCAAGGCCAGCATCCTCGGGTTCTGCTCCGGTGTGGTGGCGGGGCTGGTGGTGATCACGCCCGCCGCGGGTTTCGTCACGGCGACCGGCGCGGTGATCATCGGTTTGCTGGCAGGTCTGGTGCCATTCTTCGCCGTCGTGAAACTGAGAGGGTGGTTGGGCTACGATGACGCGCTCGACACGTTTGGCGTGCACGCCATCGGCGGCACGCTCGGCGCGTTTCTCACCGGGCTGTTGGCCACCAGCGACGCAAACCCGAACGTGCTGACGAATCTCAAAGGCATCGTGGGACACACGTTGTGGCTGCACCAACTCGGGGCGATTGGCGTTACGCTCGTTCTGGCTGTTGTGGGAACGACCATCATCGCCTTGGTGGTCAAAGCCGTCATCGGATTGCGTCCCGACCCGGAAGAGGAAACCCAGGGGCTCGACATTGCCGAGCACGGCGAAGAGGGCTACGTCTTATAACGAAGGGGGCCATCGATGCAAAAAATCGAAGCGATCATCAAGCCGCACAAACTCGACGAGGTCAAGGCCGCCCTGCAGGAGGTCGGTGTCCAAGGCATGACCGTCAGTGAGGTCAAGGGGTTTGGCCGCCAGAAAGGCCACACCGAAATCTATCGCGGCAGCGAATACACAGTGGATTTCATCCCCAAGATCAAGATCGAGATCGTGGTGTCTGACGACATCGCGGACAAAGCCGTGAGCACGATCCGGGAAACAGCCAAGACCGGCAAGATCGGCGACGGCAAGATCTTCGTCTGGGCCATCGACAAGGTCGTCCGGATTCGCACCGCTGAGGTCGACGAAGCGGCCGTATAAGACGGCCGCCATTCAACAACGAAGAACTGCGCGAGCCCATACGGCTCGCGCAGTTTCTTTCCCCCGGAGGGGCGCATCTGATACCACCACCGACATCGTCCATAACCGATAGGGTGGTTGTAGCTGCGAGCCTGCTCGCGGCCTTTGCGATGGCCGATGAGGTACGACTTGCCGCGAGCAGGCTCGCGGCTACAATCAGGTGGTAGTGCCGAGATGCGCCTGTTCTTTCCCGCCGGTACTTTTTTGCGTGAACATTGCCGCGTTGTCTGGCATACGTTTTGACCGGGCGGCGCGGTTGCCGGTGTGTTCGCCCAAATACAAACGGAGAAACTAGGACTCGCGCAAAAATGAGCGCTGCAATTGTTCCCTCCTTAACGTCGCTGGCCACGCCCGGAGCGTGGCTGGCGGTTGTGGGCACGCCGACCGAACCGCACCCGCTGATGGTATTGCCGTTCGTGCTGTTGCTGCTGGCCATCGCGCTGGTGCCATTCATCCACAAGCATCACTGGGAAAACCACTATCCGAAAGTGGCGATCGGGCTGGGACTGGTAACGGTGCTGTACTACGTCGCCGTGTTGCACAACGCGCCGCGCATGTTGACGAGCCTGGTGGAATACATGGGGTTCATGGCGCTGATTGGCTCGTTGTTTGTCATCGCCGGCGGCATTCACATCAAGATGACGGGGCGCTCGACTCCAATGGTCAACACCGGGCTGCTCGCGTTGGGCGCGTTGCTCGCAAACCTTATCGGCACGACGGGCGCGTCGATGCTGCTCATTCGCCCGTTTCTGCGGATCAACAAGTATCGCGCCGCACCGTTTCAGGTCGTCTTCTTCATTTTCATCGTCAGCAACATCGGCGGGGCGCTCACGCCCATCGGCGATCCGCCGCTGTTTCTCGGATACCTGAAGGGCGTGCCTTTTTTCTGGCTGCTGCAAGTCCCACAAGTGGTGGTCTCGTGGCTGCTGTGTATCGGAGTGCTGCTGACGCTGTTTTTCATCATCGACTCGCGCGACTTCCAGAAACACAAAAAGGAGGTCAAGCGGCGCGCGGAAGACCGGGTGGAACTGGAGGGGACGCACAATTTCATCTGGTTGTTCGTCATTATCGGCTTGGTGCTCGCGCAGAAGGCGGAATGGTTCAAGGAACTCGAACGCTGGCTGTTGTTTCGCGCGCTGGGAGAGGTGCTGGGCTGGGGCGCGACGAAGGCGGTCGAGAGTTTCGTTACGGTGGCAGTCGCCGGTTTGATGATCGCCACAGCGTACGCGGCCTATCGATTCAGCAACCAAGACGCGCTCTATGAAAACGAATTCAGTTTCGGCCCAGTCCGGGAGGTCGGTTTCCTGTTTGTTGGCATCTTTGCGACGATGGTGCCCGCGCTCGATCTTCTGGAAAAACACGCGGCCGGACTCGGCATCAACACCGTCCGTCAATTCTTCTGGGGCAGCGGCGTGCTTTCCAGCGTGCTTGACAACGCGCCGACGTATCTCAACTTCCTGACAGCGGCGTTCGGCTTGCAGCATATGTCGCTGGAAAACCCGATTCACGTGCAGGCGCTGCTCAATCCCGATATCGTCAACCAGTATTCGCCGCGGCAGTTGGTTGATCTCGGCCTGCACAAGCTCGATCCGAAGGCATGGGAGTTAATTGTCGCTGTCTCGCTCGGCTCGGTCTTCTTCGGTGCGTGTACGTACATCGGCAACGGCCCGAATTTCATGGTCAAGAGCATCGCCGAGTCGAGCGGAGTGAAATGCCCCAGTTTTTTCGGCTATGTCGTGAAGTACACGTTGCCGATTCTGATCCCGTTGTTCGTGCTCGTCTCGTGGCTGCTGCTGCGGTGACCACTCGATTGTCGGCCAGGTTCCGGGTTGACTTCCAGATGGATTGCCATTAGTGAGGCGACAAAATGCGTTCGCGAAAACCTGCCATGAGCCGTACCACGAAGGAACGATTGGGACAGCCTGATCGGCTGCGCCGGTTCGAGTTGCTCGCCCGCGTCAGCAACGTCATCAATTCCTCGCTTGAGCCGAAAACGGTTCTCAACCTAGTTCTCCGCGAAGCAGTGGACATCATGCACGCCACAAGCGGCTCGATCGTCCTTATCGACCCTCACACGCAGCTCCTCGAAATCGAAGTCGCCATCGGACTCAGCAAGGAAGCCCGGAAACTGAAGCTGGCCATCGGGCGCGGCGTGACGGGCTGGGTCGCCAAGACCGGCAAGCCGTTGCGCGTCCCCGACGTCACGGCCGATCCGCGCTATGTTTCCGTCCGCAAAGACATCCGCAGCGAGCTCGCCGTGCCGCTGCTCCTCGACGGCACGTTGATCGGCGTGCTCAACGTGGATTCCACGCGCAAGGACGCGTTCAGTGTGGAGGACGAGGAATTGCTCGTCGCGCTCGGGAATCAAGCCGCGCAGGTCATTCATAATTCCTGGCTGTACCAAACCGTCGCCCACAGTGCGCGGAAACTCGAGTCACTGTTCCGCATCGCGCAATCGATTATCTCTTCGCTGAATCTGGAGGAGATCCTGCACCGCATCACGGTCGATGCCTGCCAGCTCATGGAGACGAAAGTTTGCTCGCTCATGTTGCTCAGTCCGGGACGCGACAAGCTCGACCTGTGCGCCTGCCACGGGGCCGGTCCAGATTATCTGAGCAAACCGCCGTTGAGCGTGGACGACAGTCTCATCGGCAACGTGGTCCGCCGCGGCAAACCGACGCAGGTCTACAACGTCCAAGAGCACGACGCCTATCGACACATCGAACTGGCCCGCAAGGAAGGGTTGGTGTCACTGCTGTCGGTGCCGATGGTGGTCGGCGACACGATCATCGGCGCGCTCAGTGTGTACACAGGGCTGCCGTATCGTTACTCGACGCAGGACATCAATATTCTCTCGACGCTGGCCAATCTCTCCGCCGTCGCCATCGAAAACGCGCGGTTGCACCAGAAAATGGTGGGAGTCGAGGAGCAATTGCGCCACAACGAGCGCCTGAGCACGCTCGGCCTTCTCTCCGCCGAGGTCGCCCACGAAATCCGCAATCCGCTGACGGTAATGAAAATGTTGTTTCATTCCCTCGACCTGAAGTTCCCGGCGTCGGACCCCCGGGCGCGCGATGCCGAGATCATGGCCGAGAAGATGGATCACTTGAACAAGATCATGGACCAATTGCTCGGCTACGCGCGCTCCAACGAGCCAACGTTCGAGTTGGCGGACATCAACGGGCTGCTCGAAGACGTGCTGCTGCTGACCCGGCACAAACTCAGCCAACAGAAGATCGTGCTGAAGACCGCGTTGGCCAAAGAACTGCCCAAGGTCCGCATCGACCGGGGCCAGATTGAACAAGCCTGCCTGAATCTGATTCTCAACGCCGCCGAAGCCATGCCGCGCGGCGGCATGCTGACAGTTTCCACCGCCCTTCATCCCTCATCCCTCATCCTTCTCATTTTCCAGGACACCGGTGTCGGCATGTCGCCGGAGAAACAGAAACAACTTTTCGAGCCGTTCCTGACCACAAAGGCACATGGCACCGGCCTCGGCCTCGCCATCGTCCACAAAATCGTCGTCGACGCCCACCGTGGCCAGATCGAAGTCGAGAGCGCCCCGAAAAAGGGAACGACTTTCCGCCTCCTCCTGCCTGTATGAAGAACCCGCCTCCGTCCCGCAGGCGCGGGACTGCGGCGGACAAGTCCGCACCGGTGAAGGCGCAACAGCAATCAAAGCTCGGAAGCGCGGGCAGAGGACATCGGTTCTGCGTTGCAGGTGATCGGGCTAACGGCACTCAGCCCGATGCGGCTGACGGGCGGATAGCAGGATGAGCTTTCCCGACAGTTCGGGAAACGCCAGCGGGGGCGGAGACGCAACCACGAAAACGCAGAAAGGAAACAAAACCAAAAGCTGCGCTCCGCTCCGCGCTTTTAGGAAAAGAAATGAAAGACCCGTTTACCTAGCCCGGATTATTCACGAGACGCTCAAATCCGTAACAGTGCGTAACCGCGCGAACCCTCACCCTGACCCTCTCCCTTGGAAAGGGAGAGGGGAAATCTCCTCGCCCCGCGTGCGGGGAGAGGCAAAACTTCATGAATAAGTCAGGCCAAACAACTCGCTGGAGCTAACCACTACCCGCTGCGTGACTCGCGGCGGCTGAGCTTGACCGTTACAACGCCTGCAGTATCTCTTCCGGCACTTTTTAGATGCGGTCGATGCGCAGCTTTTGTGGGCCGCTTTCGCCGGCTGCTTCGACGACATCCCAGACATTCTTGTTGAGCAGCACCCGACTTGTCACGTTTGGCGTGATGTGCGTCGAGATCCATGTGCTATTGGCATGATTCCGAAAGAACTTGTGGCGGCGTCTTCCGAGGCGCTGATTCTGTCTCTCCTCGCCAAAGGTGAGAGTTACGGGTACGCGATCATTCAGGAGATCAAAACCCGCTCCGACGGACACCTGCAGTGGACCGACGGCATGCTGTATCCGGTGTTGCATCGGATGGAACACGAAGGCTGGATTAAATCGCGGTGGGTGAAAATCGAGAACGGACGCAAGCGCAAATATTACTCGCTCAAGAAGGGCGGCAAGCGCGCGCTGGACGAGCAACGCAAACAATGGCTGAAAGTCCACGATGTCCTGACCCAGTTATGGAAGGAGCAATATGTTTAATCTCGACAAAGCTGTCGCAGACTGGCGGCGGCAAATGGCCGCCGGTGGAATCAAGACGGCAGAAGTGCTCGACGAACTGGAAAGTCATCTGCGCGACGACGTGGAGCAGCAGATGCGGTCGGGGTCAAACGCGCAGCAGGCTTTCGAAGCTGCCGTCCAGCGGATCGGCCAAGCCGGCGCGCTCCAAGCGGAGTTCGCAAGGGCTGGCGGGACAAAGGAAGCGAGACGGTGGATACTGGTCGGAATGGTTTATTCCACGGTCGCGAGTGTTTTTTCACTGGCGATGTTGCTCGGCCTTTTCGCCTGGAGCGGCGTGAGTGTGGCGGCGCGATTGTTCGGGTCGGCGGCGGTCGCAATCACGATTCTGTCTTTCTTTGGCTGGCGGTATGGCCACAGGTTTCTTCCTGTGATCCGCAACAAGCGTGTCAGGACGGCAGTCGAAATTGCATGCGGCCTGTCGGGTGCCGTTTGGATGGCGCTCTTCAGCACGCTCGTCGTGGCGCATTTCTTCGACACATGCGACCGCGTTGATGTACGTCGCGTGGTCCAGTTCGCGATTGTGTACCTGTGGGCAATGACCCTGATGGCAATTCTTGGCGGCGTCGCTTACGGGCTGGAAGAAGCCGCCCGCCGACAGACCACGACTGCTGGTTCTTGAAAAAACAGTTTCCGTCTGAATTCGCAGTCCATTCTGTTTGTCACCTACTTCATCAGAGGCATCACGTTCATCTCTTTACAGACTGGCTACAGCGTTTGCAGGATTTCGGCAGAAACTTTTTCGATGCGGTCGATGCGGAGCTCTTGCGGGCCGGTTTCGCCGCTGGCCTCGACGGTGTCGCCGACGCGTTTGTTGAGGAGAGTTTGGGCGAGAGCGGCGGGGTAGCTGATGATGCCACGGGCGGGGTCGCTGTCCCATGCGCCGAGGATGTGGTGGGTGTGTTGCTGGCTGGTGGCGGGATCGGTGACGGTGACGCTGGTGCCGATGCCGACGGTATCGGTTTTGGCGTCGGCGAAATCTTTTGCCTGGGCGCGGTAGAGGAGAATCTCCAGTTCGGCGCGGCGGCGCATGAGCAGCTTTTGCATGTCTTTGGCGGCCTTGTACTCAAAGTTCTCGCTGAGGTCACCGTAGCTGCGCGCTTGCGCAATCTCCTTGCTGTTTTGCGGGATTTTTTTTCGGATGATGTCGTCGAGTTCCGCTTGGCGCTTGTGATAGCTGGCCCACGAGACGATCAACGGCTGCTCCTTCACGGTCTTGGTGACGACGAATTCCTGTACGAACGGGAACTCTTTGATCAGCCGCGCCATCAGCGAACGGCGGTCGAGTTCGTCGAAGGCGGAACTGGCCATGAGCTGGCGCGCGATGCCGCGGACGGTCTCTGTGTCGGTGTTGGCGAGCAGGTCCACCAACAGCGACGCGTCGTCGAGCAGAAGGTCGTGGAGTTTCTTTGTCGATTTGCCCGAACCTGATTCCAGCACGCTGAAGACGGCCAGCGCGAGCGGCACACTTTGCAGCGGCTGAAGCCAATCGGTCGAGGAGATGTTTTTGCAGATCCAGCAGAGTAGTTCTGGGTTGGCGCTCTGGTTCTGGACAAGTTGAGCGATCTGCACCGACGCTTGTGGGAGAAGATCGGCCATCTCGTCCAGGATTTTGGCGGAGAAATAATTGATGGTCTTCAGCAGGCGATCTGCTTGGGAGACTTTGAGGGCGGCCATCGCCCGTTTCTGGGCCGCGGCGCTCAGGTTCTCCAAGACGCCGGGCAGGTTTTCGATTCGGCCCAGGATTTCGGCCACAAGCTGCGGCGTATCCTCGGTCGGCGTGCGCTGGTGGGCGCGAAGTTCTTCGAGGAGAAGCGCGGCTTCGAGCCGTTCGGCTTGATAGCTGGCTTTGGTTTTGCCGATCGCGTCCAGCAGGCCATCCTGAAATTCTTGGAGCAACAGTTCCGGATCGCTGATTTCGTCCAAGATCTTCAGGAACTGGCGCGCGATATTGGTCTTTTGCTTCAAGCTTGGCGCGGTCCGAAACGCTTCAAGAAGTTCGTCCTGCTGCGACACGGGCGCGGTGCGGAGGACGACGGGATCGGTCTTCTTGGCGGGCCAGACAAAGTGTGGATCGCGTTTGGCCAGTTTTCTTACGTTGTCCAACCATCTTCTCCAGTCGGCGGTTGGGATGACTGAGCCGGAAAGGATCGTTTCGAGTCGATCGGCTGTGACGGCGTGGTTGTAACCGACCAGCACGATGTGGAGAAGATCAAGTGGATCGTTGGCCGCCAGTTGCTTCAGACTGTCCATGTCGGTGATCTTGCGAACCTCGATATGGTCGGCGCTGACGGGCGTCAGACTTTCGGCGGCATACGAGAGCTGCATGGCGTGGTCGGGATTGTGCGGGAACGCCACAACAATGCGGCTCAAGGTGGTGTCGAACGCTTTGACGCGACCGAAACCCCAGCTTTTATGCTGACAAAACGCGCCGACACTGAGCGCCAAGAGTGTGTCTGCCTTGGTGATTGCAGCAGGCAGAGGCGAGCGTTCCAATTCTGCGATGCCCAGAATCGTTCTCAGACGCGGATCGGACTGGTAAATCTGCTGATACGCCTCGGTCAACTCGGCACGCAGCAGTTTATCATTCGGCTTGGCGGCTGCCTGTAACTTCAATGCATAAAGCCATTCGTGAAGTTTGCCTGCTGACTTCAGATCGGGAACGAGAAGTGACGCCAACTCCGCAGCGGACGCGCCCTGCCCGACGTCGGCGAAGTCCTTGACGAGCAGCAGCAGAAACTCCGGCTGACCAGCCAGTTTCTCGGCCAACTCCAGCCACAATGTCTGGCCAGCTTCCCACTCGCCGCGAGCAAGCAAATCCTTCAACTGCTGATGATAACCCTCAGTGGCAGCCATAGCGCAAAAGGCCCGATTGTAATGGAGACGCGGCCATTGCCAAACTAAAAACGCCCCACAATCTAGCGAGCGGATTTTTGCTGGGCAACCATAAGGGCGCGACCGATAACAGAGCCGCCGCCAAAACGCCGGTGCTTTGGAGTGCGCCGACTTGTCGGCGCTTTGTTGTTCGGCTGTTGTCGATCTGCGGTCAGAACACGGCAAAGCGGTGACAAGTCACCGCACGCCAAGACTACACGTCGAAAATCACCGTCGCGCGCCACCGGCCGTCGGCTGTCTGCTCCACGCGCAACTGGTGATAGGTCACCGCTTTGATCTCTTCGTTGGTTTGAGAACGAGAGAAATCAATCGTGCCGCCGCTCAACGTCGCATGCAACTCAAATGTGGGAACGGCATCCTCGCCGCGATTCACCGTGCCCTTCGCGCCGGGGACGGCGCTCCCACAAACGGTGAGTGACGCAATCTCATCAAAAAGAACGTGGTTGGCTTCGACTTCGTACAGCAGTTCCGCCAGCCAGTCGTGCAGCAAGTCCTCCAGCGATTCCGCCCGCAGTTCTATTGACTTCTGAGTTCTGACCCCTGTCGTCTCCAGTTTCCCCAGCACCTCGTACATCGCCTGCGCGGCGTTGCTGAACAACTCCGGCAACGTCGCCCCGTAGATGTGGACGCCGACATCGGCGGTGTGGTCGAAAAACTCGTAGGGTTTCGGCATCGACCCGATTCTGACCTACTTTTCGGCTTCTGACCACTTCGCTTTTTATGTCTCGGTTCGTTGTAGCTGCGCTTCTATGAAGCGCAGGCCATGGCGATACGTGCGCGGGATTGGCGCTTCGTTCACCCCGAAAGCTTTCGGGGCAGGGAAGCGCCGCTACACCTTCTCATGCTGCAGGCGCAGTTGTCCGCAAGCAGCGTTGATGTCGGTGCCTTTCTCGATGCGCAACGTGGCGGCGATGCCGTGCTCGCGCAGGGTGTGCTGGAACATCTTGCAGCGGTCGCGATCAGGGCGCTTCCACGGCAGACCTTCCACGGGGTTGCAGGGAATCAGATTCACCTTCGCGCGAAGCCGACGAGCCATCGCGCCGAGCTTGTGCGCCTGTTCGAGCGTGTCGTTGACGCCGTCGATGAGGATGTACTCGAAGGTCATCATGCGGTGCTTCGTGTTGCAGTAGTAATCGCAAGCGGCGAGCAATTCCTTGAGCGGATACTTCTTGTTCACGGGCATGATGCGTTCGCGGACTTGGTCGGTCGCACCGTGCAGCGAAACCGCAAGGCGAATCTGCATCGGGTCATCGGCCAGTTGTTTGATGCGCGGCGCGACGCCGGCGGTGGAGACGGTGATCTTGCGCGCGCCGATGCCAAGCGCCCACGGCGCGTTGAGAATGCGGAGTGCGCGCATGACGGCGTCGTAGTTGGCCAGCGGTTCGCCCATGCCCATAACAACCACGTTCGTGGGGCGTTGAAGCGTTAAGCGTTGAAGCGCGACGACCTGATCGACGATCTCGGCGGCGGAGAGGTTGCGTTTCACGCCTTCCAAGCCGCTCGCGCAGAACTTGCAGCCATAAGCGCAACCCACCTGCGTGGACACGCACACCGTGTGGCGATCACTGCTCGTGGTCAGTCCCGGCGTCGCGGGGATGAGCACGGTCTCGATGAGCGAATGATCGTGCAGCTCGAACAGGAACTTCTCCGTCGTATCGGTCGAACTTCGCGTCCGCACATTGCGCACGGCGCACAACTCAAAGCTCTCCGCCAGTTTCTGGCGCAGCGGGGCAGGCAGATTGCTCATCTGGTCGAACAATTCGACTTGCTTTTGGTAAATCCACTGCAAGACTTGGTCGGCGCGATACGCCGGTTCGCGCCACCCGGCGAGCCTGGCAGCCAGTTCATCGCGGAAGAGCGATTTGATGTCGGTTTTCGCAGCCACAGATGCACAAAGATTAGCATGGATTGCCAACGACTGTCATGCCGGGCTAATCAAACCATCGTCCCAGTTGTCGCGATGATACCCTCCAGAGGAGGGTACCATGCTGGCCGACAGCGAACCAGAATGCAGAAGGAAGAGATCTGACCCCGCTACCACGCGGGTTCCCATGCCCGGTCCGGTCCCACGGCCTGATTTTCGTGAGGCCCGATAGGTATTAATCCTTGCACCACAGATCAAAGCAGTTGCGTGAGCAAAACGGGTTCCCGTGGCGGTTGTGGTGGCGGAACGCACAGGGTGCGGAGTTGGGCGGAAGTTTCGCTGCGGTGTGAACCAAGAATTGGAACTTCACATTCAGGAGACTGCGGTCGTAACATCGACCCTCGCGGGCGTCACCGGGGACGTCAGGCTTGGCGCCACCAGTGAGGCCCGCAACTGTGGACTAACGTTTCTTCTTTCCAGCCTTCTTCTTACCCTTCACGCCTTTTTTCTTCGCTGCCATTGGACGTCACCCCCGTTTCTGCCCTGTGAAGAGCTATTGCACGCCACCATGAACGTGCTCACGCAATTACACCAGCACAAAGAAGCGAAAATAAAGAATTCTTTTCGAGCGGTTTTGTTAAACGTGATCGCGCTGCGCTTTGACAGAAGGATCAGGACAGCGAAGCGAACTTCTCAAGTTACAAGATTTGGCCCGACGACCATGCTGGGTTTTCGCCCTGTCGCGTTGCAGCTTGTGACCACCTTAACCGACGGGCAAACCGCTCCTACGAACGGCAAAGAGGACAGAGGTTCTTCGCCCGCCCCGAAAGCCCCGACTGTGTCGGGGTGAACCTTCGAGCTAAACTCAGAATGACAGCGATTGGAGAATTGCTACTCTTCGTGTGCTTCGTGCGCTTCGTGGTGAATGACAGCCTGGATCGCAGCAGAGCCTGTCCTGAGTCCGTCGAAAGTCCTGCCGGCGGGCAGATCCGCCTGCTGGCGGAGAATGCCGCTCCCACGAACGGCAACGACAGAGACCCTTCGACTTCGCTCAGGGTGACAACCGACACGGAAGCCGTCGCGCGGAATCGCGACCTTCCAAGGCCCTGTGGCCTCTGTGTCTCTGTGGTGAGAATCAGACCTTCTTCTCGGCTTCGCTTGCTTCGGCTGCTTCTTCCTGTTGTTCGCTGATGACGCGGGCGATGGCGACGAGTTTGTCGCCTTTTTCCAGGTTGATCAGCTTCACGCCCTGTGTGTTGCGGCCGGCGGTGCGGATGTCCTTGCACGGGGTGCGAACCGTCTGCCCTTGGGCGGTGCTGAGCATGACTTCGTCGACTTCGGTGACGCTCAGCGCGCCGATGACGCTGCCGACTTTGTCGGTGGTTTTCATGGTGATAATGCCTTTGCCGCCCTTGTTCTGGACGCGGTATTCGTCGAAGGGCGTGCGTTTGCCAATGCCGCGTTCGCCCGCCACGAGCAGCGTGGCGTTCGGATCGACGATCTCGATGCCGACGACGTAATCGCCTTTGTCGGGGCGGATGCCCCAGACGCCGACAGTTGCGCGGCCCTGGTCGCGGAGTTGTTCCTCGTGGAAGCGGATGCTCATGCCGTCCTTGGTGACGAGCACGATCTCGTTGTTGCCCGTGGTGAGTTTGACGCCGATGAGGCGGTCGCCTTTCTCGATGTTGATGCCGATGACGCCGCCTTTGCGCGGGTTGGCGTACTCGCCGAGGTTGGTCTTCTTGACGATGCCGACTTTCGTCGCCATGACGAGGTATTGTTTGTCGGAGAACTCCTTGACGCGGATCAACGCGGCGATCTTTTCCTCGGGTCGGAGTTGCAGGAAGTTGGCGATGCTCTTGCCTTTGGCAGCGCGGCCCATATCGGGCAGCTCGTAAACCTTCTCGACGTAAACGCGGCCGTCGTCGGTGAAAAACATGATGTAGTCGTGCGTCGAGCAGGTAAACAGGTGCTCGATGAAGTCTTCTTCGCGCTGTTCCATGCCGATGACGCCCTTGCCACCGCGGCGCTGGGCGCGGTAAGCGGTGACGGCGGTGCGCTTGATGTAGCCTTGGTGGCTGATGGTGACGATGCAGGCTTCGTTGGCGATGAGGTCTTCGATGTTGATCTCGCCTTCGTCGGCCACGATGTCGGTGCGGCGCGAGTCACCGTACTTCTCTTTGACCTCGAGCAGTTCGGACTTCACCACGCCCATGAGCTTCTTTTCGCTGGCGAGCAGGCCCTTGAGGTATTCGATGCGCTTGATGAGTCCGAGATACTCTTCCTCGATCTTGTCGCGTTCGAGGCCGGTAAGTTGGTAGAGGCGCAGGTCGAGGATCGCGTTGGTCTGGGCCTCGGACAACTTGAACCTGTCCATCAACTTCTTCTTCGCGTCCTCGCGGTCGTCGGCTTCCTTGATGATCTTGACGACGGCGTCGATGTTGTCGAGCGCGATGCGGAACCCTTCGAGGATGTGGGCGCGCTCCTCGGCCTTTTGCAGTTCGAACTTCGTGCGGCGGGTGATGACTTCCTTGCGATGCGCGATGTAGCACTCGATCATCTGCTTGATGTTCATCGTGCGCGGCCGACCGTGGTCGATGGCGAGCATGATGACGCCGAAGGTGTCCTCAAGCTGGGTGTGCTTGTAGAGATTGTTGATGACGACCTTCGGGATGGCATCGCGCTTGAGTTCGATGACGACGCGCATGCCTTCCTTGTTGGATTCGTCGCGGATGTCGGAGATGTCGTCGAGCTTCTTGTCGTTAACGAGGCGGGCGATGTTTTCGATCAGCGAGGCCTTGTTCACGTTGTACGGAATCTCGCTGATGATGACCCGTTCCTTGCCGCCCTTGACTTCCTCCACACCGATGCGTCCGCGAATCTTCAGGCTGCCGCGGCCGGTCAGGAGGTAGTCTTTGATGCCCTGTTTGCCGCAAATGAGACCGCCGGTCGGGAAATCCGCGCCTTTGACGATCTTGGCGACTTTTTCGAGTTCAAGTTCGGGCTCGTCAATGATCGCGCAACAGGCATTCACAATCTCGTTGAGGTTGTGCGGCGGGATGTTGGTGGCCATGCCGACGGCGATGCCGGTGCTGCCATTGATCAGCAGGTTCGGGATCCGGGCCGGCAGGACGACCGGTTCGCGTTCCTTCTCGTCGAAGTTGGGCTGAAAATCGACGGTGTCCTTGTCGAGATCGGCGCACAATTCTTCGGCAATCTCTTCAAGGCGGCATTCGGTGTACCGGTAGGCGGCGGCGGGGTCGCCGTCGATCGAGCCGAAGTTGCCCTGGCCGTCGATCAGCGGATAACGCATCGCGAAATCCTGGGCCATGCGGACGAGCGTGTCATAGACGCTGGCGTCGCCATGAGGGTGATATTTGCCGAGCACTTCGCCGACGACCTTGGCGCACTTGGTGTAGGAACGGTTGTGGAGCAGGCCCAGTCCGCGCATGGCATACAGCACGCGGCGATTGGACGGCTTCAACCCGTCGCGCACGTCCGGCAGGGCGCGTCTGACGATGACGGACATCGAGTAATCGATGTAAGCCTGTTGCATCTGCTCGCTGATGTTGACGACCGAAATTTTTTCGTTCTGCGCGTACATGATTGGGTCCTATTGTTTGGCTAAGAAAAGTTTTGTAGTCGTCAGGAAACTCTCGGCATCCACCAGCAACTCGGTGAGCCGGCCAGCGTCGGGCGGGGCGTCGGATCCGAGGTCTGCGTCGTGATGGAGTTGGGTGGCGCGTTTGAAGCGGTCGCCGATTTCGTGCGGGACCAGTCCCGTCTTGACGAACTCGCGTTGGAATTTGGCTGCAACGCCGCCGTCGCGCGACGGGCCGAATTCCTTCGTGGCCAGCAGCGCGCAGGCGCAGTAGAACATCGCGAAATAGATACGATCCATCGCGCCGCGCCGCATGTCTTTCTCGACCAACAGACGCGCCTCGGTCAGGCTTTCGGTCGCCTGCGCGATCCGCATGTCGATCAAATCGTTGGCCTCGGGTGTCATACCGCAAATAGTTGTAGGCCGACTCTTTGCCCCGACATCCGATGTCGGGGTGAATGAGTCGGCGTTCCCTCCCGCGCCGCTTCGTTCACCCCGAAAGCTTTCGGGGCAGGGAAGCGGCCTACAAAACCTTGAGCCAGCCTACACATCCAGATTCCGGACGTTCAACGCATTTTCTTCGATAAACTGGCGGCGCGGTTCGACTTCATCGCCCATCAGGATAGTGAACATGGTGTCGGCGTCGGCGGCATCCCGCACCTCAACCTTGAGCATCTTGCGGCGCTCGGGATCCATCGTGGTCTCCCAGAGTTGCTCGGGGTTCATTTCGCCCAAACCTTTGTAGCGCTGGATAACGAGGCCGCGTTTGCCAATTCCTTTGATCTGATCAAGAATCTGCGGGATCGAGTGGACCGGCGTGCGCTTCTCAGCGGTTTTGCCTTTCGCCCCGCTACCGCGGGGCTTCGCGCCCTTGGTCTGCGGCTCAGTGGAAGCTCCGACGTTGTCGGGTTGAACCTCGCTCTCCACGCCTTCCGCAGCCGCGCCTTCGACGAGTTCAAAGAGCGGGTTTTCCTGAGTGGCGTAGTGATCAATATCAAAGCCTTTGCGCGCCAGGGTCTCGATGACCGACTGGATGCCGGCAGACTCGTAAAGCTCAATGACCTTGGTCCGCGAGGATTTGCCATTCGTACTGGCCTCGGCCTTCTCGTCCTCGATTTCGTCGAGGTTCTCCTCGATTTTCTCGGTCAGTTTCGCCAGTTCCTTGTCGTTACGGGCAAACTCGAACCGGACGGCGCCTTCTTCCTTGATGCGCACGGCGTAGGCGGGCAGATCGCCACGCTTCTCGTCGCGCGCGGCAAGATAGTCCTCGAACTTGATGCCGCGCCGCTCGATCGTGTCCACGAGTTTTTCCAGTTCCTGAAGCGATTCCAGAACGGACACGAGTTGCTGGCCGGCAAACTCCCGCTTGTCCTTCAAACGAAACAACCGCACATCCTCCGAACCAAGTTCGATGAGAATCTTGCTCATCTGGTCGTCGTTCTCGATGTATTCCTCACGCTTCTTGCGCTTCACTTTATAGAGCGGCGGTTGAGCGATATAGACGTGGCCTTGCTTGACCAGTTCTGGCATGCGCCGATAGAAGAAGGTCAACAGCAGCGTCCGGATGTGCGAGCCGTCCACGTCGGCATCGGTCATGATGACGATGCGGTGGTAACGGAGGCGTGTGATGTCGAACGCGCCTTCGTCCTCGCCGATGCCGAAGCCCGTGCCGATGGCGGTGATCATCGTCCGGATTTCGAGATTGTTGAGAATCTGGTCGTTGCGCGCCTTTTCGACGTTGAGAAGCTTGCCGCGGATCGGCAGCACGGCCTGGAATTGCCGGTTGCGTCCCTGCTTGGCGGAACCGCCGGCGGAATCGCCCTCGACGATGTACAGCTCGCAAAGTTCCGGGTTACGCTCGGAGCAATCCGCGAGTTTTCCGGGCAGTCCGCCACCGGTGAGCGCGCCTTTGCGGACGGCTTCGCGGGCCTTGCGCGCGGCCTCGCGGCCGCGAGCGGCGGTCAGAGCCTTGTCCACAATGCGGCGTGCGATCGGCGGATTCTGCTCCATAAACGTCATTAACCCGTCGTACACGATGGAGGAAACGATGCCCTCGACTTCGCCATTGCCGAGCTTCGTCTTGGTCTGCCCTTCGAATTGCGGGTTCGGCACTTTGACGCTGAGGACCGCGGTCAACCCTTCGCGCAGGTCGTCGCCGCCGAGCGTCGGATCTTTTTCCTTCAGCAGGTTGTTGGCTTTGGCATACTGGTTGATGGCGCGGGTGAGCGCGCTGCGGAAACCGCTGAGGTGCGTGCCGCCTTCGGTCGTGCTGATATTGTTCGCGTAGCTGTAAACAGATTCGTTGTAGCCTTCGTTGTACTGGATCGCGACCTCTGCGGTGATGCCGTCCTTCTCCTTCTGGACGTAAATGACCTTGGGGTGCAGCGGCTCTTTGGCGCGGTTGATGTGCTTGACGAACTCCTCGATGCCGCCGTTGAATCGGAAGAGTTCCTGCTTGTTCGTGCGCTCGTCTTTGAGCGTGATTTCAATGCCGCGATTCAGGAAGGCCAGTTCGCGCAGGCGGTTGGCGAGGATCTCGTACTTGTACTCGATGACAGGGAAAATCTCGTTGTCGGCCTTGAAGGTGATCTTCGTGCCCGTGCCCTTGGCCTTGCCGATGACTTCGAGCTTGGATGCGGTCTTGCCGCGCTTGAACCGCATGTGATGGACCTTGCCGTCGCGCTTCACTTCGACTTCGAGCCATTCACTGAGCGCGTTGACGCACGTGACACCGACGCCGTGCAGACCGCCCGAAACCCGGTAGCTCTTCTTGTCGAACTTGCCGCCCGCGTGGAGCATCGTGAGCACGACTTCGACAGCCGGTTTCTTCTCCGTCTTGTGCATGTCCACGGGAATACCGCGTCCATCGTCGATGACGGTGATGGAATTATCCACGTGAATGAAAACGTCGATGTGCTTGCAGAAACCGGCGAGCGCTTCGTCGATGGAGTTGTCCACGACTTCGTAAACCAGATGATGCAGACCGCGTTCGCCCGTGTCGCCGATGTACATCGCGGGCCGTTTGCGGACAGCCTCGACGCCTTCCAGCTTCTGAATTTTGTCGGCTGTGTAATCGCTCGCCCCGAGCGAAACTGCTGTTGCAGTCCTGCTCGGCTTCACGAGAGTTTTAGGCTTATCTAAAGTCTTACTCGGCATTATTTCCCATCCCCCATTGATAATGGAACAATAGCTCAAAATAATGTGCCATTGCAACGATTTTCTGCCTGATTTTCTGTGAAAGAAATTCTGCCTAACACACGTCGCTGCCGAGATTTCCATGCATCTTGCCAAGTCGTAAGAATTACGACACAGGCTGTGTCTGGATTTTGTCTCGACGACTCTTGACAATTACTGTCGTCCTGCTAAACTTGTGCAAGTTAAGCGATGTACTAATGATTATATGAAGGTGTCTGTAAAGGCCGATTATGCATGCCGAGCCGTGGAGGCATTGTCGCTTCATCATCCAAACAATCGACCGCTGCGGATCGAGCAGATTGCTCAGCGTGAAGCTATTCCTTCGAACTACCTGGTGCAGATTCTGATCGAGTTGAAGAGTAAGGGGTTGATCAAGAGCCACCGTGGCAAGGCAGGAGGGTATGTATTAGCGAAACCTCCCAAGGAAATCACGGTCGGCGATGTGGTTCGGGCTGTTCATGGAGAACTGGTGGAGCTTTCGGCCCTGGCGGATTCGGCCTGCCCACAGGAAATCCAAAAGGTCTGGAGGCGAATCAAGTTTGCCGCTGAAGAAGTGGCGAACAACGCGACGTTTGAAGCGATTTGCGCGGAAGCCACCAGTCGAACGCAAATGTATTACATCTAGGATTTCAGTTATTGACAGGTTTTTGTTCTTTGATATAGTTCCCCCGCGTCGTTCCGCGTAAAGCCGAACGACACCTCTTATCAAGAGCGGTCGAGGGACTGGCCCTGTGAAGCCGCGGCAACCGTCCCCCGAAGGAATTCGGGGGAGACAAGGTGCCAATTCCAACTCCGAATCCCGATGAACTGTCGGGTAGCGGGGGAAGATGAGGGAGAGACAAGTGTCATTTGGTTGCCTCTTCACTGCTTGCCCCGTCAAATCGGGGAGGCTGACGAGGCAGTTTTTTTGCCCTTCAGCGGACGAGTCTTTGTGGAGAAGAAAGGTGTGCATGAAAGCGAAACACGGTTTCTTCACTAGTCTGAAATGCCGCGAATGCGGGCGCCGCTACCGGAAGGAAGCGCTCCACGTCTGCGAATTCTGCTTCGGTCCGCTCGAGGTTGATTACGACTACGACGCGATCAGGTCGGTACTGACGCGCGATCGCATCCTATCCCGTTCTCAAACGATGTGGCGTTACCGCGAGTTGTTGCCGATCGATGGCGAGGCAACGGTAGGGTTTCAGGTCGGATTTACCCCTCTCGTCAAAGCGGACTGCTTGGCCAAACGATTTGGGCTGCGCGAGGTGTGGGTGAAAAACGACACCGTCAATTACCCCACCTTGTCGTTCAAGGATCGCGTGGTCAGCGTGGGGTTGTCGCGGGCGCGGGAGATGGGATTCGAGATCGTCGCCTGCGCTTCGACGGGCAACTTGGCCAACTCTGTTGCGGCGAACGCGGCCAGCGTTGGGCTGAAGAACCATGTGTTCTTCCCTGCCGACCTAGAGACGGGTAAAGTGGTCGGCTCGCTGGTGTGTGGCTCGAACGTCATTGGGATTCACGGCATGTATGACGAGGTCAACCGCCTTTGCAGCGAAATCGCAGGCAAGTACGGTTGGGCGTTCGTGAACGTGAATATCCGGCCTTACTATGCGGAAGGCTCAAAGGCGATGGGGTTTGAGATCGCTGAGCAACTCGGGTGGACGTTGCCCGATCACGTCGCCGTGCCGATGGCTGGCGGCTCGCTGATTACCAAGATTCACAAGTCGTTCAAAGAGTTCGTCAAGCTCGGGTTGGTGGACAAACACGACGTGCACATTCACGGCGCACAAGCAGAAGGCTGTGCTCCCATCGTCAACGCCATGAAGGACGGGCGACGAAATCTCGATTATCCCCGCCATCGCGGGCGGGTGTCGTTAACCTTTTGAAAGGACAACATGGCGAAAGCAGCGAAGGAAACAAAACGGTTGTGGCTGACATATCCAAAAAAAGTGATTCAACGACCTGTGATTTACGAGCTCGGGCACAAATTCAAAGTGGTAACCAACATCCGACAGGCGAGCGTAACCAAAGACGTTGGCATTGTCTCGTTGGAACTTGAAGGTGAGCGCTCGGAAATCAAGAAAGCTATCAAATGGCTTGAGGGCGTCGGTGTCAAAGTCGAGCCCGTCGGGATCAACGTAATCGAAAGTTGACACGCTGCGCGTGTCACCCTGACCCCGCTGAAGCGTGGAAAGGGTTTAGCCCCAAACAAGCGAGATTCTTCGCTTCGCTCAGAATGACAGACTCGGGAAAGAGAATAATCTTATGGATCACCTGGACAAACTGGAGAACCAAAGCATCTTCATCATCCGCGAGGCGTTCAATAAGATCGAGCGGCTGGCGATGCTCTGGAGCGTCGGCAAAGACTCAATGACGCTGGTGTGGCTGGCGCGCAAGGCGTTCTTTGGCCGCGTGCCAATCCCTTGTGTCTTCATGGAGACGAGTTTCGACATGCCCGAACTGATCGAACTCCGCGGCCGCCTCACCCGCGAGTGGAATCTCAATCTCGTCATCGCCCGCAACGACGAAGCACTCGCCCAAGGCATGAACCACACCCGCGGCCGCGTCGTCTGCTGCTCGGCGCTGTTGAAGGAGAACCTTAAGAAGATCGTCGAGCGCGAAAAATATGGCGGCCTCATCGTCGGCGTTCGCCGCGACGAAGATCCGACGCGCGCGAAAGAGCGTTACTTCTCGCCGCGCGACAAGCACATGGAATGGAACGTCGAAGACCAGCCGCCCGAGTTGTGGGATCAATTCAACACCGACCTCGCCGTCGGCACGCATCTGCGCGTCCATCCGCTCTTGCACTGGACCGAGATGAACGTCTGGGAATACGCCGAGCGCGAGAAGATCCCGATGGTGCATCTGTATTTCGCCAAGAACGGCAAACGCTGCCGCAGTCTTGGTTGCACGCCGTGCACCTTTGCCATCGACTCAAACGCCGACACGTTTGAAAAAGTCAGAGAGGAACTGCGCACCACCAAGAAAAGCGAGCGCAGCGTCCGCGCCCAGGACCAAGAGAGCGAAGACGCGTTCGAGAAGTTGAGGCGCGATGGATACATGTGAGTGAGAGTTAAATCACCAAGAGCACGAAGCCCACGAAGTCTTCGTGTTCTTCGTGAGCTTTGTGGTGAATTTCATGCAGCAGACAGCACAGCCAAGCGAACAACTGAAGATCGTCATCGTCGGCCATGTCGATCACGGCAAGTCCACATTTGTCGGCCGATTATTTCACGACACGGGTTCATTGCCCGACGGCAAATACGAAAAGATCAAGGCCGCGTGCGAGCGGCGCGGTGTCCCGTTCGAGTGGGCGTTTCTGACGGACGGCCTGCAGGTTGAGCGCGATCAAAACATCACCATCGACACCGCGCAAATCTGGTTTCGCACGCCGAAACGCCAATACGTGATCATCGACGCGCCGGGTCACAAGGAATTCCTGAAAAACATGGTCACGGGCGCGGCCAACGCCGAAGCCGCCTTGCTCCTCATCGACGCCACGGAAGGCGTGCAAGAGCAATCGCGTCGCCACGGCTATCTGTTGCACCTGCTCGGCATCGACCAGATCGCTGTGCTCGTCAACAAGATGGACTTGAAGGGATACAGCGACAAGGTCTTCAAGAGCATTGAGAAACAATATCGCGAATTTCTCGGTCAGCTCGGCGTCGTTCCAAAGCTGTTCATTCCGATCTCCGCCAAACTCGGCGACAACATCGCGACGAAATCGGCCAATATGCCGTGGTATTCAGGGCGAACAGTCCTTCAGGCGCTCGATGATTTGCAGATCGCGGAGAAGCCGCACAACCTTCCGCTGCGATTTCCGATCCAGGACGTCTACCGTTTCGACGAACGGCGCATTCTGGCTGGCCGCATCGAGTCAGGCACGTTGCGGGTCGGCGACAGGCTGGTTTTCTCGCCGCGCAACAAAACCAGCACCGTCAAAAGCATCGAGTGCCGGAACGCGCCGCCGCGAACCGAAGCCAACACCGGCGAATCGATCGGAATCACGCTTACCGAACAGATCTTCGTCAATCGCGGGCAGGTCGCCTCGCACGAACAGGACGCGCCGGTGGAAACCGACGTGTTCAACGCGAAACTGTTCTGGCTGGGGCGGCAGAACCTGGAAGTCGGGCGCAATGTCAAGCTCAAGCTGACGACCGAGGAAATCGAGTGCCAGGTTCAGTCGATTGAAAAGATCATCGATGCTTCGACGTTGGCCGAGATCGACAGTTCCCAGCGCAACTACATCGCCCGTAACGACGTGGCCGAAGTAACCATTCGCACGAAATCTCCCATTGCCTTCGATCGTTACGATCGCATTGTCCCAACAGGACGCTTCGTGATTGTCGATGGCAGGCAGGTGTGCGGCGGCGGCATCATCTCGAAAGGCGAATATCCCGACCGCCGCCAATTGTTGTCGGGCATCAAGAGCACGAACATTTTCTGGACGACCGGTAAAGTTACACGCGCCGAGCGCGAACGTCGCAATACGCACAAGGGCGCCGTGATCTGGCTCACGGGCTTGTCGGCTGCGGGCAAGTCCACCATCGCGACGGAGTTGGAGCGGGAGTTGTTCAGTATGGGCCTGCACACGTATGTGCTCGACGGCGACAACGTCCGCCACGGGTTGAGCGCCAACCTCGGGTTCTCGCCTGAAGACCGCACGGAGAACATCCGCCGCGTCAGCGAGGTGGCAAGGCTTTTTGCCGACGCGGGGGTGCTCGTCGTTACAGCATTTATTTCGCCCTATCGCGACGACCGGCGACTCGTGCGCGAGTTGCTGCAGGACGGGGAGTTCATCGAGGTATGGGTGAATGCGCCGCTGGAGGTGTGCGAGGCGCGCGACAACAAGGGCCTGTACAAGAAAGCGCGCGCCGGACAGATTCAAAACTTCACGGGCGTATCCGCGCCGTACGAACCGCCTGAGAAAGCTGAGATCGTCGTGCACACGGATCGTCAGACCGTGAAGGAATCCGTCGCGCAGATCATTGATTTTCTGAAGATTTCGCATATTGCCTAGGATTACTCGATTTAAAACCTTGCCAGCGCGCCTGATTGCGTTACAGTAGGCGCGCGAGGAGATCATGACCGAAGTCACCCCGAAAACGACCGAGGCATTGCGTCCGCCGCTGGTGAAGCAGTTTTCCGTCTTCCTCGAAAACAAAGTCGGAGCACTCCTCAATCTGACACGCACACTTGGCGAGGCCAACGTGCACATTTGCGGCCTGTCGGTCGTGGACACGGCAGATTCCGCGGTGGTTCGGATGGTGGTGGACGACCCCGATCAATGCCGCGAAGCACTGCACAAAGCGCGGGTGCCCGTGAATGAATGCAGCCTCGTCGTGGTGGAACTGCCGCGCGGCCCTGAAAAACTCGACAGCGTCCTGCAGCATCTCGTGGCTGCTGAAGTGAATGTGCAGTACACTTACTCGCTGATGGTGCGACCGCGCGACAAGGCGCTGCTGGCGCTGCACTGCGAAGACTCTGAGTACGCGCGCGATGTTCTCACCAAGGCGGGGTTCGCGGTGATCAGCCAGAAGGACATTTCCCGCTGATGGCCGCTGAAAAATCTTCGCCGACGGGTTTGGCCATCGTGGTCTGCGACCAGATCATCGACGACAAGTTCACCAACAAGAAATCGCTGATCGGCATTTTCAACAACATTGCTAGCACCAACTTTCCCTGCCACCACCCGCAGATAAGCGTCTTTGTTTCCCTGACCGAAGGGCGCGGCTCTTACACGGCGCGATTGCGCATCGTGAATGAGGAGACGGAAAAGGTCGTGGCAGACGTCAACGGCCAGATTGAGTTTCCCGACATTCACACCGTGGTGGAGCTGAATTTCAATCTCGTCGGGCTTGTTTTTCCGCAGCCCGGTTTGTATTCAATCGAATTTTACTGCGACGATGCGCTCGTACTGGAGCGCCGATTCCACGTGACACAAATCGAACAACAAGCGCCGCCCAAAGGCCCTCCGCCCGAGGAGATGTAGGGCAAGCTTCGCGCCGTCGCCAAAGCGCTATGGCGCGTCGGCGACCAGCTTGCCGCCGTTGGGGCAATGGATGACAGGCGGCCAGCCGGATCGCCCATTGCGGTTTCGTCACTGACAGTAACTTCAGAGGCGAACATGATCAGTTCGTCAACACGGCGGCGAGCGTCGCCCTGCCGCTGCTGTGCGTCGCCACTCGGCACCCCCTCTTTTCGTACCCGGAAGGGATGTGGTTTTGCCGTGATGTAGCGATGAAGTGATTGATGCGCTTCGCTGAAGCGCAGCTACAGTGTCTTCAACAGTTCCTCCAATTCCTCCCGCGGGCCGTCGTGGTGTTGGGCGACTGCGAGTTCATGGGCGTGTTCGAGGATCGGTTTGGCTTCGGCACCGCGGTCGGGAGCGATCAGCGATTTGCCGAGAAGAATGTGCACGACCATCCAGTCGTTCTTCTTTGCACAGAGAGGACGCAGATGCCGGCAGCGTTTACGTAAGCCGCCGGCATCGAAATACGCTTGCGCCAAGCTGTAACGAGCCAAATCGTTGTCGGGAAACTTTTGGAGGAGTTCCAACGCTTTGGCGATTCGGTCGTTGCTCATCACGGTTCTTCTAGCTAGGCTTGCGTGCCGTGCAAAGCAGATTCTGCCAACCCGACGAGAATCGTGCGGAGAAGGTGCACGAGTTGTTTGCCACTATCGCGCGCCGCTACGATTTGCTCAATGACATCATGAGCGCTGCTCAGCATCGGCGCTGGAAGCGGCGGCTCATCGAGATGGCTGGCGAGCCGCGGGCCGTCCTCGACCTGTGCTGCGGCACGGGTGATCTGGCCTTGCACTTCCTGCGACGCGAGCCGCCGCCGCGCGCCGTCGGAGCGGATTTCACGATGGAAATGCTCCGCGTTGCGCGCACCCGCAACGGGAACGTCGGATGGATACAAGCCGATGCGTTGCGCTTACCACTTCCTGACAATTCGTTCGACGCAGTCAGCATCGGCTACGGGTTGCGCAACCTCGCTGACATCGAAGCGGGCTTGCGCGAGATCCTACGGGTGCTGCGGCCCGGCGGGAAATTGTTGTCGCTTGATTTTGGCAAGCCCGAGTCGACGTTGTGGCGTAGTGTGTACTTCTGGTATTTGCGGGTTGTGCTGCCGCTGTTGGGCGGAATTTTTTGCGGCGACCCCGACACCCATGGTTACATTCTGGCTTCGTTGCAGGAATATCCGGCGCAGCGGGGGATCAAATCGCTGATGGAATCGTGCGGCTACCGCGACTGCGGGTTCGAAGAGTTTGTCGGCGGCGCGATGGCGATAAATTTTGGAAGCAAACCGTGCTGAAATTGTGGTATGGTTTGCACGCCTGCCGGAAGCGGAGAGGTGGCAGAGTGGTCGAATGCGGCGGTCTTGAAAACCGTTGGACGCGCGAGCGTCCCGGGGGTTCGAATCCCTCCCTCTCCGCCAGTTTCACTTTCATGGAGAAACTGGGGCGACGGTGACGAATCCAGTTTGGTTCGTGCCGAGGAAGAAGCCGACGCCGATGTTTCGCTTCTTGGCTCCTCACCCATTTACTTCTTGATGTTCGCAACGAACACGGAATCTCTTTCTTGGCCGGGTATATCCCTTGCGACCGAGCGGAAGGGTGTAACTTTCATTCAGACCTACAAGTATCAAAGCGAAGATGTGCGCGCTATTCCGGCGATGCTTTTCAAGGCCTTCACGGATATTGATATGTACACACAATTCTTGGGTACAACGAACCTTGTGAAACCCGGAGAGTGGGCGATTTTCGTTTCCCCAAAACAGTTTTGACCTTTCTCCATTTTCATGATGGAGAATATCGGGGCAGGCTTCGCCCTGTAAAGGTGCAGAGAAACCCAAATTAGGGCACTGCCGGAAAAAGCTTTGACAGCGTGCACGCGTCTCTGCTAAGAATGCGGTGGCTTTAGGCTGTATGATATGGATTAGGTTTTGCAACTGGACCGTTCGAGATTGGGAGGATTTGAGTTGGATGTGTGAGTGACCGTGGTCGCCCGTGAGGGGGTGGCGCACGGTTTTTTTGTTTCCTGAAACAGAAGTAAGTCAGGCTGTGAGAGGCGTTGAGGAGGTGAGCAACACATGGCACGCGGTACGGTGAAGTGGTTCAACGAGAAGAAAGGGTACGGCTTCATCCAGCAGGAAGGCGGAGCGGATATTTTCGTCCACTTTTCGGCCATCCTGGGTGACGGATTCAAGACGCTCGCCGAAGGCCAAGCGGTCGAGTTTGAGATCATCCAGGATGCCAAAGGAGCAAGAGCCCAGAACGTTCAGAGAGTGTAGCCTCATCGAAGTCGGCAACTGAGAGCTTGCGGCTAAGAACCGGGGTCGTTAGCCAGGACCGCTGGCAAAGCTTGCCCAGCGCACTTGTTTTTCCTCGTTCGGCTGAGGGAGAGGGCCATTCCGTTTTCGCTCGGCTCGTGTCCTGCTCCTGGCAAAAAAGATCAGAATCACTGGCGGATGGCCGTGAATATTGGGATTTGGCGCGACGAGAGACGAGGATTTCGCTAAAAAGTTGTTGCAATGACCTTCGGGAATGAGTATTTCTCTCCCCATTCCGCAGAAGGCGGTCGTACCGGAAGATTTTCTGCGGAGGCATTGACAGGCGACGGAACTGGGAGTAAATAGACGCTGCTCGCGCGGGGAAGAAAGGATAGTTCTTTAGGAGTAACCAATTTTTGCTTGGCACGGCGCGGCTGTGCTGTCGTCGTGTCGGGTTTTTTGTCGTCCACGCGGGCGACAAGCGGTTCTTTGAAAATTGAATTGTGCGATACGTGAGAGCCCACGTTCGTTCCGATCACAAGTCGGAGCGAGCTTTGAGTAAAGTAAGTAGATCGATCGGTTAGCCCCGATCGGTCGGCTCAAAGTGAGATCGATCAGATCTTCGGGTCTGAGAGATTTTTTACGGAGAGTTTGATTCTGGCTCAGAACGAACGCTGGCGGCGTGGATAAGACATGCAAGTCGAGCGGCCCCGACATTTTAGCAATAAAACGTCGGGGTAGCGGCGAAAGGGTGCGTAACACGTAGCTACCTGCCTCGAAGTGGGGGATATCTCCGAGAAATCGGAGTTAATACCGCATGTGACCGCAAGGTCAAAGCTGGGGATCGTAAGACCTAGCGCTTTGAGATGGGGCTGCGGCCTATCAGCTAGTTGGCGGGGTAATGGCCCACCAAGGCTTAGACGGGTAGCTGGTCTGAGAGGACGACCAGCCACACTGGAACTGAGACACGGTCCAGACACCTACGGGTGGCAGCAGTCGAGGATTTTTCTCAATGGGGGAAACCCTGAAGGAGCGACGCCGCGTGGGGGATGAAGGTCTTCGGATTGTAAACCCCTGTCATCTGGGATCAATGCTCCGCACCCAATACGTGCGGAGTTGCTAGTACCAGAAGAGGAAGCCGTGGCTAACTCTGTGCCAGCAGCCGCGGTAATACAGAGACGGCAAGCGTTGTTCGGATTCATTGGGCGTAAAGGGTGCGCAGGCGGTCGGGTAAGTCGGATGTGAAATCTCACAGCTTAACTGTGATAGGTCATTCGAAACTGCTCGGCTCGAGGACTGGAGAGGAGACTGGAATTGTCGGTGTAGCGGTGAAATGCGTAGAGATCGACAAGAACACCGGTGGCGAAGGCGGGTCTCTGGACAGTTCCTGACGCTCAGGCACGAAAGCTAGGGGAGCAAACGGGATTAGATACCCCGGTAGTCCTAGCCCTAAACGGTGTTCACTTGGTGTGCGGGGAGTCGACCCCCTGCGTGCCGAAGCTAACGCGATAAGTGAACCGCCTGGGGAGTACGGCCGCAAGGCTAAAACTCAAAGAAATTGACGGGGGCCCGCACAAGCGGTGGAGCATGTGGCTTAATTCGATGCAACGCGAAGAACCTTACCTGGCCTTGACATGCTGGTGGTAGAAGCCTGAAAGGGTGACGATCCCGAGCAATCGGGAAGCCAGCACAGGTGCTGCATGGTTGTCGTCAGCTCGTGTCGTGAGATGTTGGCTTAAGTGCCGCAACGAGCGCAACCCTTGTGTTTAGTTGCTAATCAGCCGCAAGGTTGGTGCACTCTAAACAGACTGCCTGGCCTTAAACCAGGAGGAAGGTGGGGATGACGTCAAATCAGTATGGCCCTTACGGCCAGGGCTGCACACGTGCTACAATGCGTAGAACAGAGGGATGCAAGACCGCGAGGTGGAGCAAATCCCTGAAAACTGCGCCCAGTTCAGATTGAAGGCTGCAACTCGCCTTCATGAAGCCGGAATCGCTAGTAATGGCGCATCAGCTACGGCGCCGTGAATACGTTCCCGGGCCTTGTACACACCGCCCGTCACATCATGGAAGCCGACTGCACCCGAAGTCGCCGTGTTAATCCCGCCTCGGCGGGAAGGCAGGCGCCGAAGGTATGGTTGGTGACTGGGATGAAGTCGTAACAAGGTAGCCGTAGGGGAACCTGCGGCTGGATCACCTCCTTTCTAAGGAGACCTTGATCCGAGATTCTCGTAATCTCGGGTCGGATCCTAGGTCGAATCCCGCACTTTGCTTGCAAAGTGTGGGGAGCTTGATCGTATCGCACACTTCAGTTTTCGAGGAACTGATGTTCTTTTCAAACGTGAAGTACTGGAAATAATGCCTTCTGGGGCATAGCCCAGACGGGAGTTTGGAGTGAACCTTTTGGGGCCGTAGCTCAGTTGGGAGAGCGCCTGGTTTGCAACCAGGAGGTCACGAGTTCAAACCTCGTCGGCTCCACCAACCGGCCACGCACTCCGCTGGGGCGCGTAGCTCAGTTGGTTAGAGCATGCGCTTGATAAGCGCAGGGTCATAGGTTCGAATCCTATCGCGCCCACCAGTTCTTTGCGGGAAGGCGTTAAAAATGTTAAAATCGTTACAACCGTTAGAAGCTCGGCGAGAGCTACGGTTGGAGTTTTAACAATTTTAACCTCTTTAACGGTTTTAACGATTTCCTCGACGCTTTGCGTCGCGGATGTTCTTTGACAATTGCATACAGTGTAGTGGGTAAAACTACAACAATGCTGAGAATATTCGGTCTGGAACTCCGAAAGGAGAACCGGACGGATAGTTTGTGATCAAGCTACTAAGAGCGCAGGGCGGATGCCTTGGCGACAAGAGGCGAAGAAGGACGTAGTAAGTTGCGAAAAGCCACGGGGAGCGGCAAACACGCTTTGATCCGTGGATGTCCGAATGGGGGAACCCATCCATAGTAATATCTGGATACAGTGGTCTGAATTCAATAGGACCATATGAGCCATACCCGGTGAAGTGAAACATCTCAGTAACCGGAGGAATAGAAAGAGCACATCGATTCCCTGAGTAGTGGCGAGCGAAACGGGAACAGCCTAAACCTCGACACTTGTGTCGGGGGGTTGCGGGACCGCGGTGTGGTACGCAGAGAGTTAGCAGAAGGCTTTGGAAACAGCCCCCAAAGAGTGTGAGAGGCACGTAAGCAAAAACTCAAAGCGGCCTAGCGGTATCCCAAGTAAGACGGCACACGTGAAACGTTGTCTGAATCCGCGCCGACCACGGCGTAAGGCTAAATACTCCTTGTCGACCGATAGTGAACTAGTACCGTGAGGGAAAGGTGAAAAGAACCCTTGTTAAGGGAGTCAAAAGAACCTGAAACCCTGTGCTTACAATGTGTCATAGCCCAGCCCTTTCTGGGGCTACAAACGAAAACTATGCATTAGGTGTATGTGCTGAAGAAGCCAAAGAGCGACGCTCTCTATTACGGGTATACGTCGGATCTCCGACGCCGACTGCGAGAGCACCAAGCATCCGAGCATCGGGGATGGGACTTGGTGTACTACGAAGCCTACCGTGATGAGTGTGACGCTCGCGGGCGTGAACAGATGCAGAAGCATTATGGTTCAGCGCGTGGAAAGCTCAAAGCGCGTCTCAGAAGCATAGTTTGAAGGTTGAAGACTTAGAAAGGGCTGGGTGATGGCCTGCCTTTTGCATAATGAGTCTGCGAGTTATTGTCAGTGGCAAGGCTAATCCCGCTAGGAGCGGGAGGAGCCGCAGCGAAAGCGAGTCTGAATAGGGCGACCAGTCGCTGGCAATAGACCCGAAGCGGAGGCGATCTACGCTTGGCCAGGGTGAAGGCTGGGTAACACCAGCTGGAGGCCCGAACGGGTGAATGTTGAAAAATTCTCCGATGAGTTGAGCGTAGGAGCGAAAGACTAAACAAGCCCCGTCATAGCTGGTTCTCCCCGAAATATATTGAGGTATAGCGTCCGGCCACTAGCGCGCGGAGGTAGAGCACTGGATGGGATAGGAGCCTTACCGGGCTACCGAATCCAACCAAACTCCGAATGCCGCGTTGCACTACCCGGGCAGTCAGACGGTGGGGGATAAGCTTCATCGTCGAGAGTGAAACATAAACAGACTATCAGCTAAGGTGCCTAAATGACGTTTAGTGGAAAGGATGTGAGGTTGCTAAGACAGTGAGGATGTTGGCTTAGAGGCAGCCATCATTTAAACAGTGCGTAACAGCTGACTCATCGAGCGATCTCGCGCCGAAAATGATTGGCGATCAAACGTCATACCGAAGCTATGGATTCATTCCCGCCTCGGCGGGAGTGAGTGGTAGGGGAGCGTTCCAAGTACATTGAAGGTGGAAGGTGACTGAAACTGGAGTGCTTGGAAGTGAGAATGCAGACACGAGTAGCGATAAAGTCGGTTAAATTCCGACTCGCCGTAAACCCAAGGTTTCCTGGGGAAGGTTCGTCCGCCCAGGGTTAGTCGGGACCTAAGTCGAGGCCGTAAGGCGTAGATGATGGACGGTTGGTTAATATTCCAACACCACCTTGGTTTAAGCTGTAAGGAACCCAGAAGGGAAAGCGGGCCACCGATTGAAAGTGGTGGTCGTTGCCCAGCCCTTTTAGCTGCTTTCAAGGTTCGTGAGCTAGTCGAAGCACTTGATCGTGCGCAATCTAGCGAGCGACTTGCAAGGCGGTTAAAAGGGCTGGGTGAAGGACGTGGCGACTACGGTCAAAGCGGATCCGCCGCACTCACGCTGGCGAGAAAAGCCTTGCAGTGTTCACCAGGGTGCCCGTACCGGAAACCGACACAGGTGGGTGAGATGAGTATTCTCAGGCGCGCGAGTGAAATCTCTCTAAGGAACTCGGCACATTAGCCCCGTAACTTCGGAAGAAGGGGCGCCCCGGAGGGTCAGATTATATCAAAGCCCATTGGGGCCGCAGTGAAAGGCGCTCTACGACTGTTTAACAAAAACACAGCTCTGTGCGAACTCGCAAGAGACGGTATACAGAGTGACAAGTGACCAATGCGGAAAGATTAAGGCAAGGGGTCAGTCCCGCGCAAGCGGGGCGAAGCTCTGAACTTAAGTCCCCGTGAATGTCGGCCGTAACTATAACGGTCCTAAGGTAGCGAAATTCCTTGTCGGGTAAGTTCCGACCTGCACGAATCTTGTAACGAGAGAGCGACTGTCTCGGAGAGAGGCTCGGCGAAACTGTAGTGGCGGTGAAGATGCCGCCTACCCGCAGTAGGACGGAAAGACCCCGTGCACCTTTACTGTAAGCTGATATTGGACTTTGGTGTGTGATGCGTAGCGTAGGTGGGACCCTTTGAAACCGAGCTCTCGGGTTCGGCGGAGGGGACAATGAAACACCACTCTTCGCTCATTAAGGTTCTAACCTCGCGCCGTAATCCGGCCGAGGGACCGTGTCAGCGGGTCAGTTTGACTGGGGCGGTTTCCTCCCAAAGAGTAACGGAGGAGCGCGAAGCTTGGCTCAGCTTGGTTGGCAATCAAGCGTTGAGGGTATGCCTACAAGCCAGGCTCACTGTGAGACCTACAAGTCGAGCAGACACGAAAGTGGGCGCAAGTGATCCGGCGGTAGAATGTGGAATTGCCGTCGCTCATCGGACAAAAGGTACGCCGGGGATAACAGGCTTATCGGGCCCAAGAGTTCACATCGACGGCCCGGTTTGGCACCTCGATGTCGGCTCATCGCATCCTGGGGCTGGAGAAGGTCCCAAGGGTCCGGCTGTTCGCCGGTTAAAGCGGTACGCGAGCTGGGTTCAGAACGTCGTGAGACAGTTC
>JBEKFI010000011.1:0-36688 GCA_050013395.1 Verrucomicrobiia bacterium
AATGCCCGCACTGTGCTCGCCTGCTCGAAGTGCTACAAGGACGCTTAAACTCGCTGATGCCAAGAGCAACAGATGCCGCAGCCACGCATAATATTTCTCTTCCCGTTCCTGGGCCAGCTTTGCCCACGCTTCAACAAAATCATGTGGTGTCATCTGTGGTATCGCCTAACGCCGGAGGTGAGCGACGGGGCGAAGCCCCGTTCGCTCCACCGACTGGTTAGACGCTAATACCATGAAACGAATGAAAACATCACAGATCGACAGGCGGGTCGGCACCGAAACAAATCTGGGGTTGATTCTTACCCTTGAGCCTCTCTATCTCTGCATGCGCCTTCTGGAGGTCCACGCGAAGATTCTGGTTCTCCGCTTTCAGATGCGCATTCTCCTTCTCCAAAATCGCCATCTTCGATTCTGCGTCCGTCAGACGCTCTTTCAGGACTGCCGAAAGCGGAACTTCTTTCAGAATATCAGTGATTACACCCATTTTGTGCTCCTTTCGTCTAACATTATAGTGAGCTGCGATTTTGCAGCCTAGCCACCTTGGTGCAATCAAGACTTGCGTTTGCGTAGTCCACTGGTTATCAATCTCCTCAGCGAGACAATGAACGATTTCCCCCTCCATGTAAAGACAGAAGTAAAGGCTGCAATTGAACCTGTCCATACCTTGGGCCACCTACATGCACCGAAGTTGCTCGATCAAGTTCGCGACCTGTGCCGACTTAAGCATTACAGCATCCGCACCGAACAAACCTATGTGGACTGGATCACGCGGTTCATCCTATTCCACCACAAACGGCATCCCAAGGAAATGGGCGCAGTCGAAGTGCGCCGGTTTTTGGAGCATCTGGCCGTCAACCGTAACGTCGCGGCCAGCACCCAGAACCAAGCGCTCAACGCGTTGGTCTTTCTCTATCATCAGGTACTAGAACAAGACCTTGGCAATCTCGGAGAAGTCGTTCGAGCCAAGCGCCCGCAACGGCTGCCGACGGTGTTGACGCGTGAAGAAGTCAATCGCTTGCTCAGCGTGCTCGACGGGACGTATCAGTTGATCGCGCGCTTGCTCTACGGCACCGGGATGCGACTGCTCGAAGGTTTGCGGTTGCGGGTCAAAGACGTCGATTTCGACCGCAACCACATCATCGTCCGTGACGGCAAAGGCGAGAAGGATCGGGTGACCATGTTGCCCGAGTCGTTGAGACCTGCGTTGGAGACGCATCTGCGGCGGGTCAAAGCATTGCACGAGCAGGATATCGCTGCGGGACTGGGCCGCGTTTACCTGCCGTACGCATTGCACGTCAAGTACCCCAACGCCGACTGCGAATGGGGATGGCAGTACGTGTTCCCCGCGCGTGGCTTGTCCGCCGATCCTCGCAGCGGCAGGCGGCAACGCCACCACGTCAACGAGACAAGCGTGCAACGGGCGCTCAAGATTGCGGTGCGGATGGCGAAGCTGACCAAGCCCGCCAGTTGCCACACGTTGCGGCACTCCTTTGCCACGCATTTGTTGGAGGCAGGGTACGACATCCGCACCGTGCAGGAGTTGCTCGGCCACAAGGACGTGTCCACCACCCAAATCTACACGCACGTCATGCGCAAACCCGGCCTCGGCGTGCGCAGCCCGCTGGACATTTGAATGCTGAAAGCTGATAGCCAGCCCATGGCCATCATCACCTTGACCACGGATTTCGGGACGGCCGACTGGTTTGTTGGCAGTGTGAAAGGCGTGATTCTGGGGATCAATCCGCAAGTCAGCATCGTTGACATCACGCACGACGTTCCTGTGAGCGATATTCGAGCAGGCGCGTTCGCGTTGCTGGCGTCCTACCGCTGTTTCCCGCGACACACGGTTCATCTGGCGGTCGTTGATCCGGGCGTGGGGAGCAACCGCATGCCGATCGTCGTCCGCACGGCCGATTACTTTTTCGTCGGGCCTGACAACGGTGTGCTCTCGTTTGCGCTGGCGCAGGAGAAGGTCCTCGAGGTCCGTCGCTTGGACAACGACGCCTATTTTTATCACGCTCCGAGCGTGATTCATAAGCCCGTAAGCAACACGTTTCACGGGCGCGACATATTCGCGCCCGTTGCCGCGCGGCTGACGCAAAACGTTCCGTTCGACTCGCTGGGCGAGAAGTTGAACGACTACGTACGGCTCGACTGGCCGCAGCCCCGCCTCGGCGGGGCTGCGGGCGGTGTGTTGCGCGGCGAGATCATTTATATCGACCGATTCGGCAATGCGATTACCAATCTGGATGAGGCGATGGTGCGGCAGATTGGTAGGACGGATGTCCCGCCTGTCAAGCAGGACGGGCGCGCGGGGAAAACGGGCGGGACGCCCGTTCTACTTCTCAAGGGGCACCCGCTGTGTGAACTGAAACGGTTTTATCAGGACGCGCCCGCGGGCCAGCCGCTGGCGCTGGTCGGCTCAAGCGGTTTCCTGGAAATCGCCGTCAACAACGGCAATGCCGCGCAGGAGTTGGGGCTGCGGGTGGGCGACAGGGTCCAGGTACGGGTGTAATTGAAAATTTTGGTCAGAGTGGGGTAACCATCTTGGTTGCCCGCCCTCAACACACGGGCAAGCTGGAAGCTTGCCCCACCGAAGTAAAGTGACTTGTCATCCGCGCGGCGACATGCGATAAGCCGGACGACTTGAAGGCTAGAGTTATCATCCTGATCGCGGCGCTGGCGCTCAACAGCGGATGCGCAATCAAGCGATTTGCTGTCAACCAGGTCGGCAACGCATTGGCAGGCGGTGGAGCAACCATCTCGTCCGACGACGATCCTGATTTGATCCGCGACGCGGCGCCGTTCAGCTTGAAGCTGATGGAAAGTCTGCTCGCAGAAAGTCCGCAACATCGCGGATTGTTGCTGGCCACGGCCAGTGGGTTCACGCAGTACGGCTATGCGTTCGTGCAGCAGGACGCCGACGAACTCGAAGGCAAAGACCTCGCGGCGACGACGGCGTTGCGCGTGCGCGCACGCAAGCTCTACCTGCGCGCGCGCGACTACGGCTTGCGTGGACTGGAGGTAAACCATCGCGGGTTCGGTCAATCGCTGCGCAATGACCCGAAGAAGGCCGTGCGCGGCGCGGCGCGGCGCGACGTGCCGCTCTTGTATTGGACGGCGGCGGCGTGGGGCGCGGCGATATCGGTGTCGAAAGACAAGCCCGAGATCGTCGCCGACCTGCCGAAGATGGAGGCATTGATCGATCGTGCGCTGGAACTGGACGAGAAATTTGATCACGGCGCCATCCACACGTTTCTGATCAATTACGAAATCGCGCGGCCCGGCGCGAAGGCGGACGAAGCAGCGACGCGAGCGAAGCAGCACTTCGAGCGCGCGATGGAATTGAGCGGGCGACAGTTGGCGTCACCGCTCGTGACGTATGCGGAAGCCGTGTGCGTGCAGAAACAGCAGCGCGTGGAATTCGAGCAGTTGTTGAAGCAGGCGCTCGCCATCGACGTCGATCAGAAGCCTGAATGGCGCTTGACGAATCTGGTGATGCAGCGCCGCGCGCAGTGGCTGTTGTCGAGAACGGACGAACTGTTTGCGGAATGAGGCAAACCCTCACCCTGACCCTCTCCCTTAAACGACAAGGGAGAGGGGAAACAATTGCTATCTCCTCTCCCCGCATGCGGGGAGAGGATCAAGGTGAGGGGCAAGCGATTGAGAAAATGATATGAGATACTTGATTGCAGTCCTGAGCGTCTTGTGGGCGACCAGCGCATTCGCTGCCGATGCGCCGGTGAAGATCAAGCTCGGCACTTTGGCGCCGAAGGATTCGTCACCGCATCAGAGCCTCAAGGCGATGGCGGAGAAGTGGAGGCAGGCACCGGGCGGTGGTGTGCAGTTGACCATTTTCACCGACGGCACGCAGGGCGGCGAGGCCGACATGGTGCGACGGATGCGCATCGGCCAACTGCAGGCGGCGATGCTGACGGGAACGGGCATGGCGGAGATCGATGATTCGGTCACAGCGTTGCAGACGATGCCGATGGTGTATCGCTCGCTCGACGAGGTGGACTACGTGCGCGAGAAGTTGCGCCCGAAGTTGGAGCAACGGCTCGCTGACAAAGGCTTCGTCGTCCTGTTTCTTGCAGATGCTGGTTGGGTGAAGTTTTTTTCGCGCAGGCCGGCGGTCACGCCCGACGACTTGAGAAAGCAAAAACTTTTTGCATGGGCGGGCGACAACAAGGCGCTCGACATCATGAGAGCGGCGGGTTACCAGCCGATCCCGCTCGAAACCGCCGACATTTTGCCCGGGCTACAGACGGGCTTGATCGACGCGGTGCCAGCGCCGCCGTTCTTCGCGTTGGCGGGACAATTCTACGGCCCCGCGCCACACATGCTCGACATGAACTGGGCGCCACTCGTCGGCGCATGCGTCATCACGAAGAAAACCTGGGACAAGATTCCGTCCGACGCCCAGAAGGCCATGCGTGAGGCGGCGGAGAAGGCTGGCGACGAGGTTCGCGTGCAAGCCCGCAAGGAAATGACCGAAGCCGTCGATGCGATGAAGAAGCGCGGGCTTGTCGTGCATGAGTTGACACCCGAAGCCGAGGCCGCGTGGCGCGGTGTTGCCGAGAGCGTTTATCCGAAGATTCGCGGCGCGTTGGTGCCCGCCGACATGTTCGATGAAGTGCAGGCGCTGCTGAAAGAGTACCGAGGAAAGAAGTAGGGCAAGCATCCTTGCTTGCCGAGGCGTCGAACGGGCAAGCTGGAAGCTTGCCCTACGAAATCATGACCAACGAAATCTCATCAGAGCCGCAAACCGAGCCCACCGGCTGGCGGCGGACGTTGCGCGGCGGCGAAAACCTCGCTGTGACGTTCGCGCTGTTGGCGATGATGTTTTTGCCATTGGTCGAAGTCGTGTTGCGCAAAACGGTTCATGTCGGAATCTCCGGGGCGAGTTCCATTGTCCAGCATCTCACGCTCGTCGTCGGCATGCTCGGCGGCGCGATTGCGGCGAGAGAGAACCGGCTGCTGGCATTGTCCACCATCACGACGATCCTGAAAGGCCGCTGGAAAACAGCGGCCACGATCTTCAGCGGCGCATTCGCGGCGGCGATCTCTACGTTTTTGTGTGTGGCAGCGGCGCAATTCGCCCTGTCGGAACGGACGACGGGAAATGTCGTCGCCTACGGGATACCGACGTGGGTCGTCCAATTATTGCTGCCGCTCGGATTCGGCTTGGTGGCGGTGCGACTGCTGCGGCACGCAGCCGAGGGGTGGCGTGGACGAGCGGTGGCGCTGGTGCTGTTTGCGGTGTCCCTCAGCATCGGATTCCTGCACCCGATGTCGCCCGCGCAACTGAAGTGGCCCGCGCTCGCCGCGCTGCTGGCGGCCACCGTGTTGGGCGCACCGGTGTTCACCACGCTCGGTGGTGCCGCGCTGATTCTGTTTTGGGCTGCGGACGTGCCGATTGCTGCGATTTCAGTCACACACTACAGCCTCGTGGTCAATCCGTCGCTCCCGACGATACCATTGTTCACGCTGGCCGGTTACTTTCTGGCCGAGGGCGGCGCGTCTCGGCGGTTGGTGCGCGTGTTCAATGCCTTGTTCGGCCAGATTCGCGGCGGACCGGCGATCGTGACCGCGTTGGTGTGCGCGTTCTTCACGTCGTTCACCGGTGCGTCGGGCGTGACGATTCTTGCGTTGGGCGGACTGCTCATGCCCGTCCTGTTGGGCGCGAACTACTCGGAGCGCAACGCGCTCGGCCTGCTGACGGGCGCTGGCTCGCTTGGTCTGTTGTTCCCACCGTGCCTGCCATTGATTCTGTACGCGATCATCTCCACGCAGGCGAAGGCGTCCATCACCATCGAGCAGATGTTTCTCGGCGGTATTCTGCCCGGATTTCTCATGGTCGGACTCACGATTTGGTGGGGTGTCATTGCAGGACCGAAAATCGAGGCGGAACACAGGCGGTTCGATCCCGCTGAAGCGGGACGGGCGATCTGGGAAGCGAAGTGGGAGTTGCTGTTACCCGTCGTCGCGCTGGTCGCATTGTTCAGCGGGTTTGCCACGCCCGTGGAGGCGGCGGCGGTCACGGCGTTGTATGCGTTTATTGTGGAGACGTTCGTGTATCGAGACCTACGAATCCTGCCGAAACGGGTTTCCAACCACACGAAGACCCCTCACCTTGTCCCTTTGCCGCAAACGACAGCGGCGTCTCGCGGACTCGGCTCCCCCGCGAGCGGGGCGAGGGGAGTTTCCTCTCCCCCGTGCATCGGGGGAGAGGATCGAGGTGAGGGGGCGGGACGATCACAACCCGATACAACTTCGACAGGTAATGCGACGAAAACTATTGTGAGCGTCGTGACCGAGTGCGGGCTGCTCGTTGGCGGCGTGCTGCTGATTCTCGGCGTGGCGAACGGGTTCACAAACTACCTCGTGGACGCCGAGATTCCGGCGAAGATGGTCGAGTGGACAACGCGCTCGATTCACGCGCCGTGGATGTTTCTATTGCTTTTGAACCTGTTCCTGCTGGTCGTCGGCTGTCTGATGGACATTTACTCGGCGATCGTGGTCGTCGTGCCGCTGATTGTGCCGATCGGGAAGGAATTCGGCATCAACCCCGTCCATCTCGGCATCATTTTCCTGGCAAACTTGGAACTCGGCTACCTCACGCCGCCCGTCGGCATGAATCTCTTTCTCTCCTCGTACCGCTTCCACAAGCCGATGGCCGAAGTGACGCGCGCCGTACTGCCGATGCTGTTCGTGCTACTGGTCGGTGTGCTGTTGATCACCTACGTGCCGCCGCTGACGACGACGCTGCCGCGTTGGTTTGGCCGCTAAATTTGTTGTCGTTCGCCTCGGAATCTGCGATATAACCGCTGCAAACGAGGAGTGTGACTGTGCTGAATCTGCGCTACGACTTTAAGAATTTGCTCGCTGAACGCGTGGGCTACCACGGGATCGGCGAGGCCGAGTTGAAACTACTCGCCCCGAAGATCGGGGAAGCGGCGGACGCCATCGCGAAGATGCCACTCGGTTTTCGGAAGCTGCCGTACAATACCAAGCTGGCCGACGAGATCACCGTCATGGCCAGCGACATACAGGAGCGGTGCGACAATTTCGTGGTGGTCGGCATTGGCGGCTCGGCGCTGGGCAACATCGCATTGCACTCGGCGCTGAATCATCCCGAATACAACAATCTGGTCAGGCCGCCTCGGCGCGGCCCGCGGTTGTTCGTCCACGACAATGTCGACCCCGACCGCATCAACGCGTTGCTCGACGCCGTCGATCTCGACGACACCATGTTCAACGTCATCAGCAAGAACGGGGAGACTGCTGAGACGATGAGCGAGTTTTTGGTGTTCCGTGAGGCGTTGATCAAGAAGCTGGGTGAAGAACGCCACGTCGAGCACATCGTCATCACAACCGATCCTGAGAAAGGTGAGCTTCGCAAGATCGTGAGGAAGTTCGGTTACAGTTCGTTGCCGATTCCGCCGGACGTGGGCGGGCGTTTTTCCGTGCTCAGCGCAGTGGGCTTGCTCAGCGCGGCAGTGACGGGGATTGACATTCACACGTTGTTGAAGGGCGCGGCGGAGATGGACGAGATCTGCAAGAAGTCGAAGAAACTGTGGGAGAATCCGGCGTTGACGGGCGCGGCGCTGCATTACCTGATGGAGAAGGCGAAGGGCAAGAACGTGCAGGTGATGATGCCGTACTCGCACGCGTTGCGGGACGTGGCGGATTGGTTCCGTCAACTCTGGGCGGAAAGCCTCGGCAAGCGCGTGGATCGGAAGGGGAAGGTCGTTCACACGGGGCAAACGCCCGAAAAGGCGCTTGGCGCGACCGATCAGCATTCCGTGATGCAGCTTTACATCGAAGGGCCGTTCGACAAGGTGATCACGTTCCTCACCGTTGACGAGTTTGAAACGAGCGTGGAGATTCCGCATGCGTTCGATGAATACGAGGCGGTCGAATATCTCGGCGGCCACACGCTGAATGAGTTGATCAACGCCGAGCAGCGTGCAACGGAATTGGCGTTGACGCAGAGCGGCAAGCCGAACTGCGCGATTCGGTTGGAAAAGGTGGACGAACGCGGCGTTGGCGCGTTGCTGTACTTGCTGGAAATGCAGACGGCGTACGCGGGCGAACTTTACAACATCAACGCGTTCGACCAACCGGGCGTGGAACTCGGCAAGAATTTCACGTACGGTCTCATGGGCCGCAAAGGCTACGACGCCAAACGCCGCGAAGTGGAGCAGGCAAGTAAGCCAAATCCGAAGTGGGTGGTGAGCGTGTGAAGCGAAGCCTCACCCTGACCCTTTCTCTTGCGCGGCAAGGGAGAGCGGAACTTTGTCAGCCGATCTCCTCTCCCCTCCGGCGAGAGGATTAAGGTGAGGGGCGAGCTATGAACTCACGCCATTCACTGGCTAGAAGTCTGCGCAAGACTCCGACATGGGCGGAGCGAGTACTCTGGCGTAATCTTCGCAATCGGAGTTTCGCTCAGTTCAAGTTTCGCCGGCAGCATCCGGTAGGCCCGTATGTGGTGGACTTCTATCGTGCATCAAGAAAGCTGGCGGTTGAGTTGGATGGTGATGTTCATGGAGTTCCTGATCACAGGAGCCACGATATCGAACGCGATGCGTATCTCGCAAAGCAGGGCATTCAGGTGCTGCGATTCTGGAATGTCGAGGTACAAGAAAATCTGGACGGACTGTTGGACGTGATTTATGCCGAGCTATGTGCCGGAACGGCGAACCCTCACCCTGAGCCTCTCCCTTGCGCGGCAAGGGAGAGGGGTCAACCCATGAGTTTGCCCGATGTTAACTGACAGTGAGGTTCTTCAAATCTTCCGCGACACCGGCGGGCTGCTGGACGGCCATTTCTTACTGCGCTCGGGCCTGCATAGCCGTCAATATTTCCAGTGCGCACTGGTGCTTCAGTACCCGAACATTGCGCAGCGATTGTGCGGTGCGTTGGCGGTCAAGTTAAAGGACGCAGGCGCGCAAATGGTGATTTCGCCTGCGCTGGGTGGACTATTCATCGGCCACGAGGTGGGGCGCGCGTTGGGACGACGTCACATCTTTGTGGAAAAGAATGCGGGCGGTAAGCTCGAACTGCGCCGCAATTTCAAGATCGGGCCGCGCGAAAAGGTTCTCGTGGTTGAGGACGTGATCACAAAGGGTGGGCGCGTGCAGGAGACAATCGACATCGTGGCGAGGCACGGTGGCGAGGCGGTAGGAGTCGGCGCATTGGTGGATCGCTCGGGCGGGAAAGTGGATTTTGGCGTGCGGCTGGAAAGTCTGCTAAAACTACGCATCGAAACGTTTGAGTCGGCGGACTGCCCGATGTGCGGGGAGGGCGTGCTGTTGGTCAAACCGGGGAGCTGAATGAACAGCGTTATAACCGTTAAAGAGGTTAAAACCGTTAAAAGGCGTACGGCGCTGCAATCGGGATTTGTCCTTTTAACGATTCTATCGGTTTTAACGATTTTAATCCCATGATTAACTGGATTCTGAAGAAAATTCTGGGTTCGAAGAACCAGCGCGAAGTGAAGCGCCTCTGGCCGACCGTGCATCGCGTCAACGAATTCGAAGCGGAGTATCAGAAGTTGAGCGACGAGCAACTGCGCGCCAAGACCGACGAGTTCCGCAAGCGCATCGCGGACGGCGCATCGCTGGACGACATTCTGCCCGAGGCATTCGCCGCGGTGAGGAATACCTGTCGCCGGCTGATTGGCAGGGAATGGATTGTGCGCGGGCGTCCTTACAAGTGGGACATGATTCCGTTCGACGTGCAGGTGCTCGGCGGGATCGCACTGCACCAGGGCAAAATCACGGAAATGGCTACGGGGGAAGGCAAAACCCTCGTCGCGACGATGCCACTTTACCTCAACACGCTCTCGGGCAACAACGTCCACCTCGTCACGGTGAACGATTACCTCGCTGCGCGCGACGCCGAATGGATGGGGGAGATTTACAAGTTTCTCGGGCTGACTGTCGGCATCATCCAGCACGACCAGCCGCCCCAGATTCGCCGCCAGCAGTACGCGTGCGACATTTCCTACGGCACGAACGCCGAATTCGGCTTTGACTACCTGCGCGACAACGGCATGGCCACCAGCGCCGAGACGCAGGTCCAGCGCGGCTATTTCTACGCCATTGTGGATGAAGTGGACTCGATCCTGATCGACGAAGCGCGCACGCCCTTGATCATCAGCGGCCCGTCCACCGTCTCGACGCACGCCTACGACAAGCACAAACCGCAGGTGGCCGAATTGGTTCGCGCCCAGACGATGTTGTGCAACCGCTTCGTCAACGAGGCGAAGCAACTGCTCGAGAACCGGAACGGCGAGAAGAGCACCAGCAAGGAACCCGATCAGGAAGAGCAGGCGGGTCGGCTGCTGCACAAGGTCAGGATGGGGATGCCCAAGAACAAGCAGTTGCTCAAGATGATGGAGGATCCCGAGGTTCGCAAGCTCCTCGACGAGGCGGAGCTGGCAGTGCTGGCAGACTCCAGCAAAAAGGAATTGATGGAGTTGAAGGAGGAACTGTTCTTCACGATCGACGAGAAACAGCACGACGCCGACTTGAGCGAGAAGGGCCGCAAGTTTCTCAACCCGAACGATCCCGACGCGTTCGTCATTCCCGATTTGGTGACAGCGCTCCAAGAGATCGACAGCCTGCCCGGCGAAGACGGTGAGAAGGAAAAGAAGAAACAGCAGGTCCAGCAGGCCTTCGACGAGCGCAGCGAAAAAATTCACAACATCTCGCAGCTCCTGCGCGCTTACTGCTTGTTCGAGAAGGACGTCGAGTACGTTGTTCAGGACAACAAGGTCATCATCGTCGACGAGTTTACGGGCCGCCTGATGCCGGGCCGGCGTTGGAGTGACGGCCTTCATCAAGCGGTCGAAGCCAAGGAAGATGTCGCCATTGAACGTGAGACCCAGACGTTGGCGACGATCACGATTCAGAACTATTTTCGTCTCTACAAAAAACTGGCCGGCATGACCGGCACAGCCGAGACGGAGGCGACTGAGTTTGAAAACATCTACAAGCTCGGCGTCGTCGTCATCCCGACCAACAAGCCGTGCGTGCGCAAAGACGAACACGATGTCGTCTACAAGACGCGGCGCGAGAAGTACAACGCGATCATCAAGGAAATCGAAGATCGCCATCGCAAAGGTCAGCCGATGCTCGTGGGCACGGTGAGCGTCGAGGCCAGCGAGGTTCTGTCGCGCATGCTTAAACGCACGGGCATCCCGCACAACGTTCTGAACGCCAAATACCACCAGCAAGAAGCCGAAATCATTGCCCGCGCCGGCCAGCACGGCTCTGTCACAATCGCCACCAACATGGCGGGTCGTGGGACGGACATCAAACTCGGTTCCGGCGTCACCGATCTTGGCGGCTTGCATGTCATCGGCAGCGAGCGGCACGAAGCGCGGCGTATCGACCGTCAGCTTCGCGGACGCTGCGCACGCCAAGGAGACCCTGGCAGTTCGCAGTTCTACGTTTCGCTCGAAGACGATCTGATGCGGTTGTTCGGCAGCGGCCGCATCGCCAACATCATGGAAAAACTCGGTATGAAGGAGGGCGAAGAACTGCAGCATCCGCTCCTCAACCGCTCCATCGAAACCGCGCAGCGCCGCGTCGAGGAGCACAACTTCGCCATCCGCAAACGCACGCTTGAGTACGACGACGTGATGAACAAGCAGCGCGAGGTGCTCTACGGCTTCCGCAACGCCATTATTCAGGGCGACAACCCGCGCGAAGCGATCTTCGACATCATCGAAGAGGTCGTCGAGGCGCGCGTCGCAGAGTATCTGCCAGAGGACAAGCTGGCGGACGAGTGGGACATCGACGCGCTGCTGCGCTGGGTCAACCACGCGTTTCCGCTCGGGTTGCGGCGCAACCAGATTGAACAAAAGACCGCCGACGAGATCCGCCAAGTCATTCTCGACAAAGTCCAGAAAGCTTACAAGGCCAAGGCAGCCAACGAAAGCCCCGACGCGCTGAAGGCCATCGAGCGGTTGATCGTCCTCAATGCGCTTGACCGACTCTGGCAGGAGCACCTCTACAATATGGATCAGCTCCGCAACGGTATCGGCCTGCGCGCCTACGGTCAGCGCGACCCGCTGGTCGAATACAAGGCCGAGGCGTTTTCCATGTTCGAGGAGATGATGGACAACGTCAAGAGCGAGATCGCCAGCAACGTGTTCCGTTCTGCCAGTTCACTGGCTGCGTTCGAGGATTTCATGCGCGCCTTGCCCCAACAGCTCATCGCGCCCGACCTTGCAGCAAGCATGTCATTCGGTCAAGCTGCGGCGGCGCGAGTGCAGCAACCCAGGGCCGGCGGCGCTACGCAACAAGGCGGAGACATGGTCGAGGAAGCGATCGAGCAAGCCACCGCGCCGATTCGACGCGATGCGCCGAAAGTTGGTCGCAACCAGCCGTGTCGCTGCGGTAGCGGCAAGAAGTATAAGAACTGCTGTGGCAAGAATGCGTGAAACTCAGTTTGTAGAATTCATTTGGGCCTTTTATCGGTTGTCACCCTGAGCGCAGCGAAGGGTCTCAGTCGTTCGGGAAACCGGGGAAACACCAGAGATTCTTCGCTCCGCTCAGAATGACAAACTCCCGGGATTGGGTTTGCGGAAAGGTTCCAGCGGCGTCGTGCCAAGGCGGCGTGCGCGTCGCACGGGGTGACCGCCGATGAACATGGTTTTGCTGCACCGCTGGCTTCTGCCGATTGCCACTGGCGTGCTGCTGGCGCTGGCGTATCCGCCGTTCAACTTCAGCCAACTGGCGTGGCTCGCGCTCGTACCGCTGTTATTTGCGGCGCAGCGATGCGACCGCGGCGAAACATTTCGGCGCGGCTACATTGCCGGCTTGGTCTTCTTCGGTGCGACGGTGTGGTGGATAATTCATGTGACCTTGCCCGGCATGGTCGCTCTGGTTGCATTTCTGGCACTGTACTTCGGTGCCGCCGCGGTGTTGTTTACAATTGTAAACAGAGTGTTTGATATTGTAAACACCTTGGGAGGGGCGGAAGGGGATAAGCGCGCTGCGGCAGCGGTGGATGGCGACAGGAAGGCGGCGGACGCAGAAGCGGGCGTGGAGCAAGGGAAAGGGACTGTGTCGGACTCGGCGTGGCGGAATCTGCTCGTGGCGACGGTGTGCTCTGCGGTTTGGGTGACGTTGGAGTGGGTGCGCGGGAGGTTTCTTTTCGGTGGATTTGGATGGAACGGTCTCGGCGTGAGCCAGCACAGTGTTGTGCCGCTGATTCAATTTGCCAGCGTGACAGGCGTGTACGGCGTGTCGGCCCTGGTGTGCTTCGTCAACTTCGCGCTCTTTTTCACCGCCCGCCGATTCGTGCTCAAGCTGTACCATCCAGAACTCCTGCGTCAGCCGAGCTGGGAGTTTTATGTCGCCATGCTCCTGGTATGCGCCGCGTTCCTGTACGGGTTGCGCCAGATTCATGGTGACGAGTCGCCGTGCAAGCTGCGTCTGGCGCTCGTTCAGGGAAACATCCCGCAGACGTTGAAATTTGACCCGCACGAGAAGCCGATGATCCTGGAACGTTACCGGACGCTGACTGAGAAGGCGATAATTTTGAAACCCGACCTCATCATCTGGCCGGAGACGGCCACACCGCAGCCAATGCGCTACGATGCGGACTCGTTTGCGCTGGTGACGAACCTGGCCGCGAAAGCCGATGCGTGCCTTCTCACAGGCACAATCGACGCGACGCCACATTCTTCACCGCCCGAACTGTTCAACGGCGCAATCTTGGTATGTCCCGATGGAAGGATCGCTGGAATTTACCACAAGATTCATCTCGTTCCGTTTGGCGAATATGTCCCGCTCCGTCGCCTCGCTGTTCCGTTTCTCAAATTGCTCGGGCCGAAAGGGTATGAGGTGGGCGATGACTATGGTTTCGAGAACGGCAAGGAGTTCACCGTGTTCGAGGTAGGGGGGGTGCAATTTGGTACAGTAATTTGCTTTGAGGACACTATGCCTGATTTGTACCGGCACTTCGTTCAGCGTGGTGTGGATTTCATGGTCAACGTCACCAACGACGCGTGGTTCAAAACGTCGCCTGCTGCCGAAATGCATCTTGCGAACGCGGTGTTCCGCGCCGCCGAGACACGTCGCCCTCTCGTGCGCTGCACCAACAACGGCGTGACCTGCGTTGTGGACGAATTCGGTTTCGTTCGCACGCGCCTCCAACCGTTCACCGATGGCAGCGTGAACTGTGAACTGGCGTTGCCCGCAGCCCGCGCCATCACTTTTTACACGCAACACGGAGACGTCTTTGTTGGAGTCTGTGCCTTGTTCGGCAGCGCGGTGATTTTGCGGTTTGCGGTCGCACGGCGCTTTCCGTTAAAGTCGGGCTCATGATAGCGGCGATTTTCGTCGGGTGCGGAATTCTTTCGTATCTTCTCGGCTCGATCCCCACAGGCTTTCTGTGGGGCAAGGCGCGCGGCATCGACATCCGTGCGGTTGGCAGCGGCAACGTCGGCGCGACAAACGTGATGCGCGCGCTTGGCAACGGCCCGGGCATCGCCGTGCTGCTGATCGATGCCGCGAAAGGTTTCGTGCCGGTTTTCTTCGCGCCCCAGATTTTCCCGAACCTCAATCACAACGCGCTGCAGATTGTCTGTTGCTTGTTTGTCATCGCGGGCCACAACTGGACTTGCTGGCTCAACTTCAAAGGCGGCAAAGGTATTGCGACAAGTGCGGGAGCGTTGCTCGCATTTCTGCCATATCCGCTGCTGTGCGCGCTCGGCGTCTGGCTCATCATGTTCGGGATCGGTCGCTACGTCTCCTTCGCGTCGATCAGCGCGGCGATCGCGCTGCCAGTGGCCACATGGTTGATTGAGAGGAATGCGACGCTGTTTTGGTTCACTGCAATCCTCGCTGCGGTGGCAATCTACAAGCACAAGTCCAATATTCAGCGGCTGGTGGCGGGAACAGAGAGCCGCGTCGGTAGGGCGGCCTCACCGAGGCCGCCGCCGGGAGGCGCAGACGGCGCGCCCAGCGGTCGCGCCCTACCAACGGAACACAAGAAGAGCGCATGAACGTCACGGTCATCGGGACAGGAGGGTGGGGTACGGCGCTGGCGGCGTTGTTGCACGGCAACGGGCACAAAGTCACGCTTTGGGGTCGGCTCAAGGAGGAAGTCGAGCCGATCCTCGCCGCACGCGAGAACAAGGCCTTTCTCCCTGGCGTCAAAATCTCCGAGGCGATCACCGTCACGCTCGACTCCAAAGCGGCCCTGCGCGATGCCGAATTGATTGTGCTTGGCGTGCCGTCGCACGGGATGCGGTCGATCTGCAAGCAACTGCGCGAGTTTATCCCGTATGACGCGACGTTGGTTCACGTGGCCAAGGGCATCGAAAATGAGACTGGCTCGCGCATGAGCGAAGTCATCACCGAAGTACTGAACACGGATCGTTTCGTCGTGCTCTCTGGTCCGAGCCACGCCGAAGAGGTGGGCCGCGGCGTCCCCACGGCAGTGGTGGTGGCGTCGAAACAGCCGGAGTTGGCTGTGCTAGCCCAGCGGGTTTTCGCGAACGAGCGATTTCGCATCTACACGCACGACGATGTCGTCGGCGTCGAGTTGGGCGGCGCGCTGAAGAACGTCATCGCGATTGCAGCGGGCGCGTGTGATGGCATCGGTTTCGGCGACAACACCAAGGCGGCACTGTGCACGCGAGGTTTGGCCGAGATGGCACGACTGGGTGTTGCGTTGGGAGCGAGACCGGAGACGTTTTTTGGTTTGAGTGGTGTCGGCGATCTCATCGTGACGGCGTTCAGTCGGCACAGCCGCAATCGCCGTTTTGGCGAGCGATTAGGCGAGGGTGAGACTCCCGAGCAAATCGCCGCGAGCACGCAGATGGTAGCCGAAGGCGTCAGGACGGCGAAATCGGCGTGGCAACTCGCGCAGCGGTATCGGGTTGATGTGCCGATCACGCGCGAAGTGTACGCAATCATTTACGAAGGCAAATCACCCAGGCAGGCGGTGCGCGATTTGATGACGCGGGAAGCAAAGCCGGAATGGGACGGACGGTGAAGTCGTTAAAGTGGTTAAAACCGTTAAAACGGTCAGAGGATTCCAGAACAGTTTGGCCGTTTCATTTTAACGATTTTAACCTTTTAACGGTTTTGTCGTGTAGGCAGTCTAATCCTGACGGGAACTTTTTCGCGTGAATAGTGTCTCAAACTCAGAGCCCGCGGCGGAGGTTACCGACCGCGAACTGGTGGCACGTTGCCAGGCAGGCGATGAGGCGGCATTTGATACACTGGTGGTACGACACCGCGAACGAGCGTTTAACATTGCCTATCCGCTGCTGCTCAATTACGAAGATGCCACCGAGGTTGCCCAGGACGCGTTTGTGAAAGTTTACAGAAGCATCGGTGAATTTCGCGGCGACTGCGAGTTTACGACCTGGCTGTACCAGATCGTCGTCAATCTCGCGCGCAACAGACGCCGTTGGTGGATGCGCCGCGGGAGGAAAACGACGGTCTCGATGGATTGCCCGGTGGAAACGACGGACGGCGAGATGACTGCGCAGGTCGCCGCGGCGACCGATCCTCCCGATGCGGAAGTGGCGCGGGCTGAATTCGTGAGGACGCTGGAAGAGAGAATCGCCAAGTTGCCGGCCCGCTATCGCGAAGTACTTTTGTTACGGAATGTCGAAGATATGAGTTACGAAAAGATCGCGGTCGTGCTGGACTGCTCGGTTGGCACGGTCAAGTCACGGATCGCGCGCGCGAGAGAGGCGTTGCGCCAAGCTATGGCAGGTGAACTGTGATGAACTGTCCGCAAATACAGACAGAACTCTCCGCGTACGTCGACGGCGAGTTACCGCCTTCGATACGAGCGGAGGTCGAGGCGCACATCGAAGGTTGTGCACATTGTCAGGAGCGCCTGGCTGAACTGAGAAAGCTCGCGGAGGGCGTTGCTGCATTGCCCAAGCTGCAACCCGCGCCGCAATTCCTGGCGGCAGTGAGGCGGAAGATTGCGCACGGGGAGACCCCGGAGCAGAAGAATTGGATTGATCTGCTGTTTCGGCCTGTGTGGCTGAAAGTGCCGATCGATGCAATGGCAGTTGTGGCAATCCTGGTGGTCGCGACCGTGCTGATCACACCTCCGAGACGAAACACTGCCCAGCAGACGTTGGCCATGAACCGCAAAGAGTCCACTCCCGCTGAACGTGCTGAAGCGCAGCTAAATGCCCCGGCGAGATCACCTGCCCAACCCGTTCCGATCGTCTTGAATGCGCCTGTGAAGGCCAAGGTAGAGGCCGTGCAGAATGGCGCTCTTCTCGGGAGAGAGGAATCCGCAGCGGCGAAAGCAATGCAAGAACGCGCACGCGAAAGTGGAGTGAGAGCCCTCGCTCCGCCAGTTTCCGCGCCGGCACGTGCGGAAGCTCGGGCGAACGGTCGGGAGGTGTTGACGGCGGGCGGAGGAATATCTGGCGCCGGAGATACAGGGGGCGGTGTGGCCTCTCACGGTCTCGGCGTGCCAGCATTCGGTTTGGCGGTGCCCGTCTCAGGAATCGTCAGGTACGGTGAGCGGCAGCCTGTCGAGACGATCGTGGTCGAAGCCGAAGATTCTTTAACAGTGCTGGCTCATGCGGGGATGGTGGCAAACAGTTTGGGTGGGAGAGTCGAGACTTCCAAACGTGCCAGCGGCGCGGTGCAGAGTTTCTTCGTCGAATTGCCGACTGAGAAAGTGACGGCGTTCAAAGCTCAGTTTGCCAATCAATTCGTTTCGCCTTCAAGGATGATTAGCAGCGCGGGCGCAGTGGTGGACCGATTTTCAACGCCTGCGAGCAGCGCGTCCGCCGCAGCGGGCGCACTTACAAAGGGAAGAAAGCCACAACTCGGAGATCAACCCAGTGGCCAGACCACGGTGGCAGCGACGGCGTCGAGCGGCGCCGTCGGAGCACCATTTGTTGATGAGGAAAAAAATGCGGCCGCAGTCGTCGCGGCGCAAACCGCTGCGGCGAACAGACCGCAGATTAGTCTTGGCGGCAGTACGCTCACCCCCCAAGCCGTGCCAAAGCAACCGCTGGAGCCTGAAGAACCGTTACCTGCCGCCCTGCCGTCCACCACGGTGTTGGAGATCCAAGTGGTAACACCCGGCCGCTGACTACTCCGCGGAGGTGTGCTTGCCGGTGTATTTATCGAGTTTCTCGGTGATCTCTTTGTTGTCGGGATCGATTTCGTGGGCGCGACGCCATTGCGCGATTGCCTCGTCCTGTTTGCCGAGTTTGATCAACAGTTCGGCGAGGTGATCGTAAACGACTGAGTCGTCCTTGATCAACTCAGCAGCCCGACGCAATTGCGGCAGCGCTTCCTCGTAACGGCCCATCTTGTAAAGCACCCAGCCGAGACTGTCGATGTAGGCGCCGCTGTTGGGATCGAGAGCGACGGCTTTGTTGATCAGCTTCAGGGCCTCGTCGAGGCGGATGCCTTTGTCCGCCCACACATAACCGAGATAATTGAGGGCCGCGTGATTGTCGGGGTCGAGTTCGATTGATTTCTTGAAGAGCGTGGCCGCTTTGTCGGTATCGCCTGCGCGTTCGCAGGCTGCGCCGAAGCTAAAATAGAACGCGCTATTTGGTTTGTTTTCCTCGGAGGACTCCCGCGCCAAAGTCTCCGCATCGGCAAACGACTCAACGGCGCGATTGTACTGTTTCTGATCGCTGTAGGTGAGCCCGTACAGATAGGGGATCCAGTACGTCCTAGGAAACTTTTCCTTGGCTGTCCCCAGCGTCTGCAATGCGTCGTCGTACTTCTTCAGCCTCAACTGTGCGTATGCGATGCGGACGTACACTTCGAGTTGATTGGGGTTGAGGACGAGCGACTGCTGGTAATTGGAGATGGCGCGTTCCTCCTTGTTGAGATCGTCGTAGAGATCGCCGAGCGCATTGTACGTCTCGAAGCGGAGCGGATCACGTTTGATGATCTCTTCCAGTACCGCGATGGCTTTCTCCTTTTCCCCCGCCTGGATGTAAATGAGGGTGAGACGCTCCCGAACCTGGGGCGCGTCGGGCCGCAACGCGAGAAGTTTAGAGAACATATCCGCTGCCATCTTGAAGTCGTTCGCATCCAGATAGACGCCGGCCAGCCGCCACAAAACTTCGGGATCGCGCGCCGAGAGCGTCAAGGCTTTCTCGTAACATTGAACAACTCTGGCGCGGTCAACTTGACTCGCCAATGACGGCTTCTGCTTCAACGCAAGCGTGTAAAGGTCGCCTACAGAGATCCAATAGCTGGCATCTTTGGATTGCTGGCGCCACGCGTGATCCAACACCGCAATGGCTTCGGAAATCGGCCCCTGCTCCAGGTAAATCTTCAGCAGCTCCCGCATGCCGTCCAAGTACTTCGGATTCAACTTCAACGTCTGGCGGAAAGCGGAGAGCGCCTTCTGAGACTGCTCGGTGCCCTGATACGTGATCCCGAGCCAAAACCACAGTTCGGGCGCGTTCGGGCTTGCTTTGATCGCTGTTTCGAGCAACGAAACGGCGTTGGTGTAGTCCTTGCGGCCCAGGTAAACCTGAGCCAGGTGCGTCCCCAGCGCAATGTGATGCGGATCGAGTTCGAACGACTTCGCGTACTCCGGCATCGCGGCGTCCAATCCCTCTGACGATTCCAGCGAAACACCCGAAGCGTAGCGAGCCAACGCTTCAGCGCGTCGCTCCTGGTCCGCAGTCAGCGTGAGGGAGGGCGGCGCTTGCGATAGAGCTCGCGTGCGCGTTTCCCCCCTGGACGTGGCGGCGCTCCGCGAAACGGTGGAGGCACAACCAAAGCTGAGACACACCATCGCCCCTAGCGCGGCTACTGTGGCCCGCCACTGTTGACTCCGCCCCTTCATGTGCGACCTCGGGGAACTAGCGGTTTCTCTTCTTGTGGCGCATCGCCTTGAGACGTTTGCGCCGCTTGTGCTTGTTGATTTTTCTCTTCCGCCGCTTCTTGATTGAGCCCATTCAGGTCTCCTTCGTTCTCGTCAAATTCTGCCGTCCCGAATCAGTAAATCACTTTGTTCAATGGATACTCGATAATACCTTCTGCTCCCGCCGCTTTCAACTGTGGTATGATTTCGTGCACCACCTTCTCGTCGATGATCGTTTCCACCGCAACCCACTCGGACTTGGCCAGCGGCGAAACCGTCGGATTCCGCAGCGCGGGCAGATTCTTCAACAGGCCGTCCAGCTTGGATCGCCGGACGTTCATCTTCAGCCCGACCTTCTCTTCTGCCGCCAGCGCGCCACGGAGCATGAGCGCCAGTGTTTCGATCTTATTGCGCTTCCACGCGTTCTTCCACGCCTGTTTGTTGGCGATCAATTTCGGGTAACTGCTCACCAACGTGTCCACGATGCGCAGGTTGTTCGCGCGCAGTGACGAACCCGTCTCGGTCAGCTCCACGATCGCATCCACCAGCTCCGGCGCTTTCACTTCGGTCGCGCCCCAGGAGAATTCCACGTCAGCCGTCACTCCGTTTTCCTTCAGCCAGCGCTTTGTCAGCGCGACCAACTCGGTGGCGATGCGCTTTCCGTGTAAATCTTTCACCGACTTGACAGGCGAATCATTCGGCACAGCCAACACCCAGCGGGCGGGATTGGTCGTCTGCTTGCTGTACGCGATCTCGCAGACCTCATGCACGTCGCTGTCGTTCTCCGCAATCCAGTCCGCGCCCGTGATCCCCGCGTCGAGAAAACCGTGTTCGACGTAGCGGCTGATTTCCTGTGCCCGAATCAAGCGCAACTCCAACTCCGGGTCTTCGGTGCGCGGCACGTAACTACGGCTGCCGGTCAACACTTTCCAGCCCGCCTTCGCCATCAGCGCGAGCGTCGATTCCTGCAAGCTGCCTTTGGGCAATCCCAGACGCAGCACTTGTTTCTTTGGTTCAGTCATGTCTCCAAAGTCTCTTTTCGCAGTTGTTGTTTCTGTTGTCTTCTCGAATACGACTTCCTGCTTTCGACGACTCGCTGCACGGGTTTGATCATCCACGTGCGGCGAACTTTCACGGTCGGCTTCTTCTTCACCCTCACTCGTACTCTTGCTCTTGTTCTCAGACGACAGGTTATTGTAGCCGCGAGCCTGCTCGCGGCAAGTCGCACCTCGTCATCCATCGCAAAGACCGCGAGCCTGCTCGCGGCTACAATAGTCTCTTCTTCACTCAAAAATCTTCACTCTGCGGCCGATCATACGCAACTTGCCTTCGGCAAACAAACGAATCGCCTCGGGAAACAACTTGTGTTCCGTCACCTGAATGCGCCGATGCAACGTCTCCGCCGTGTCGTCCGGAAACACCGGCACCGGCTCCTGCAGGATGATCGGGCCCGCGTCCACGCCTTCATCGACGAAATGCACCGTGCAACCCGTGATCCTGACGCCGTGCGTCAACGCCTGTTCCCATGCCCGCAATCCTGGAAACGCGGGCAACAACGACGGATGCACGTTCAGGATCCGTCCCGCAAACGCGTTCAGCAGCGGCGGCTTGACCAGGCGCATGTAACCCGCCAAGGCCACCAACTGCACGTCCGCCTCCTGCAACGCCTGAACGAACTGCTGTTCCAGTTCCGGCTCAAGCTTCGTCTTGAACTGGCTCGGTCCGATGAACTTCGCCGGGATGCCGTGCTTGCGAGCTCGTTCGAGGATGAACGCGTCCGCAATATCGCTGAGGACAATGACAACCTGCCCGCGAATCGCGCCGCGACTGCACGCCTCGATGATCGCTTCGCAATTCGTCCCGTTGCCCGAGCCGAGCACGCCGATGCGTAAACCGCCGCTGTTCACGCAAGCTTTCTAAACGAACGGTGCCTAAAACACAAGCGCGGTTTCGTTTTGTGGTGTGAGACGGCTGCCTCTGATACGACCGGATTGTAGCCCCGAACGCGTTCGGGGCAAGTCGTAGCTCATCGGCCATCACAAAGGCCGCGAGCAGGCTCGCAGCTACAACCACCCTATCGGCTCTGGACTATGTCGGTGGTAGTGTGCAGATGCCCCTGCGTGCGACAACCGATCTTTTTAGCTCCCGCAGCACAAACGTCTCGCTTGTCCTGCCTTCTGCGCCAGCAAAAAACAGCGTTTTAGGGATTGACAAACGCAGGGCGCTGTGATGTATCTCTCTCCTTCGGAGAAGCCAACGGCTTGTTTGCGGTGATCTTTTCGTTGTCTGTTCTCGGCGAGTCGAACAAGTGCGAGCGAACCAGCACTGCGCAGTGCGAGTGTCCATGGACGGGCCACGACGCAACCGCCTAAGAGTCGGTCCATACCCATGGACCGCAGAACCTTTTCCGTGGAGGGTCGCGCTCCCGCCTGCGCTCCGAAAGCTTTCGGAGCTTCGGCGCGGCGGCCTGTCGCGACCGCCGCGAAACGGCGCGGTCAGCGACCGCGCCCTACCAACAGCAGTTCAACCAAAGGAGAAGCACAGTCATGAAGGCGAAGCTATCAGCTTTCAGCAATCAGCTATCAGCAACAACCAACCAAAGGAGAAGCGTAGCCATGAAGACAGTCAGCATCCTCATCATCACAATCCTCTGCCTGTGCCTACCGGGCATGGTGCTCGCACAGGTGCCGGGGATCATCAACTACCAGGGCCGTGTCACCGTCGGCGGCACCAACTTCGACGGCACCGGCCAGTTCAAGTTCGCGCTGGTCGACGGCAGCGGCACGACCAACTACTGGAGCAACGACGGCACGCCCACCGACGAACCCGGTACTCCGGTGTCGTTATCGGTCACCAAAGGATTGTACGCGGTGCTCTTGGGCGACACCAACATGGTCACCAGCATCCCGGCGACCGTGTTCACCAACGCCGATGTGCGTTTGCGGGTCTGGTTCAACGATGGTGAGTCCGGCTTCCAGCGACTTGCGCCCGATCAACGTCTCGCCGCCGTCGGCTACGCTCTACAGGCGCAGAATGCCGCCGTCGCCAATGGCGTTTCGCCCTCCAGCGTTGTCCAAGGGCAAGCCCTCAACATCGGCATTGGCAACACCTTGGGCGACGAGTATGCGAGCATTGCGGGCGGCACCAACAACAAGGCGAGCGGTGCCTACGCCTTTGTCGGCGGAGGCTCCGACAACATCGCCAGCGGCGATTACGCCACGGTCGGCGGGGGCCGCTTCTGCGTTGCCACCGGCTACGGCTCCACGGTCAGCGGGGGAGGTGTGACCGAAACCAACATCGCCAGTGGCTGGGGTGCCTGGGTCGGGGGCGGCGACGGCAACACCGCCAGCGGCTGGGAGTCCGCGGTCGGTGCTGGCTCCGACAACACGGCCAGCGGCTACGAAGCCACGGTCGCCGGCGGGGGCACCAACACCGCCAGCGGCATCGAAGCTTTTGTCGGCGGAGGCACGACCAACACCGCCAGCGGCAACGACTCCACGGTCGGCGGCGGCTACGTCAACACCGCCAGCGGCACCTACGCGACGGTCGGCGGCGGCGAATACAACACCGCCAGCACCAACGAGGCCACGGTCGGCGGAGGCTCCTACAACACCGCCAGCGGCGGCTCCGCCACGGTCGGCGGAGGCGAGTGGAACACCGCCAGCGGGAACGACGCCACGATCGGCGGGGGCCGCACTAACGTTGCCAGCGGCTCCTTCGCCACGGTCGCCGGAGGGTCCTTCAACATCGCCAGTGGCTACTCCGCCACGGTCGGCGGAGGCGAGTGGAACACCGGCAGCGGGTACGACGCCACGGTCGCCGGAGGGTCCTTCAACATCGCCAGCGGCTTCTACGCCACGGTCGGCGGAGGCGTATACAACATCGCCAACTACGAGGCCACGGTCGCCGGAGGGTCCTTCAACATCGCCAGCGGCAACTTCGCCACGGTCGGCGGTGGCGCCTGGAACACCGCCAGCGGCAACTCCGCCACGGTCGGCGGGGGCTACACCAACACCGCCAGTGGCGGGGCTGCCACGGTCGGCGGGGGTGCGACCAACACCGCCAGCGGCAACTCCGCCACGGTCGGCGGCGGGGAGTGGAACGCCATTCAGACCGGCGCCAATGATTCCACCATTGGCGGCGGCGGCACGAACACCATCCAGACCTCCGCCAACTACGCCACGATTGGCGGCGGCGGGCGGAACACCATCCAGTCCAACGACACTTACGCCACGATTGGCGGCGGCGGCACGATCACCATCCAGTCCAGCGCCTCTTACGCCACCGTTGTCGGCGGCGGGCGGAACACCTTCCAGACCAACGCCTCTTACGCCACCATTGGCGGCGGCGGCACGAACACCATCCAGTCCTCCGCCAATAACGCCACGATTGGCGGCGGCGGGCGGAACACCATCCAGACCAGCGCCGCTTACGCCACCATTGGCGGCGGCAGCACGATCACCATCCAGTCTAGCGCCGCTTACGCCACCATTGGCGGCGGCCAGGGGAACACTATTCAGAACGGGGCTCAGGACTCCACGATTGGCGGCGGCGAGGAGAACATCGTTTCTGCCAACCTCGCCACCATCCCGGGTGGACACCACGCGGCGGCGGTGAATTATGCCCAGATGGCCTACTCCAGCGGCCTGTTCGCGAATCCGGGCGACGGCCAATTCTCTCTCTACGTGCTGCGGGGGCTAACCATGAACAGTAACAGCACCGCCACCTTGTATCTGGACTATGGGATTACCAGTTCCTTGGAAATCGCCCTGCCGGCCGATCGGGCGTGTGCCTACACCGTCAGAATCGTGGGGCGCAGTTCGTCGTCGCTGGGGAGTGGTAACTGCTGTGCCTTCTGCATTCGTGGAGGTGCCAACGGCCGCACGGGTGCCAATTACACCGACACATTTCCGGTGCTGAATGAGTTCGGATTTAACCCCACGCCCGTCATTAGCGTCGTCGGCGGCAGGCTGCGCGTGCAAGTGAGCAACCCGCCCAACGAAACCGTCCGCTGGACTGCGACGGTTGAAACCGCCGAGGTGTCTTTCCCATGAACCGGAGCCTACACGGAGGCAAAGCATCATGAAGACTTTGAACACAGAATTGGGTGTGGTCAAGCCACGCCGGAGTGTGGCTCTCGCCCTCATGGTCTTTTTCGCCTTGGTCGCCACGACTTGCTTCGCCGCCAGCGTCGTCAGCACGATTGACGGCGGCGGGCAGCGCGCGACCAGCGCCAACTACGCAATGGACAGCAGCGTCGGCGGCATCGGCGGCATCTCCAGCGCCGGATCACAGGTCACGCGCCACGGTTATCCGGGGCAGCTTGGTGAGGTGGTCAGTGTATCGGTGACCGGGACGCCGTCGGCAGTCAACGAAGGCAGCACCAGCCAGCTCAGCGGCATGGCCACGCTAGACGATACGACGGCTGCGATGTTGACGGGTTCGGATGTGATGTGGAGCATACCGTCGTTCCCCATCGCTGGCATCGACGCCAGCGGTGTGGCCACGGCTTCCGTCGTGTACGCCAACACGAACGCCACATTCAGTGGTTCGTACTTGGGCACGACGGGTAACGGCTCGTTGCTGGTGCTCGACACCAATCCCGACAACTACGGCAACTACGCGGGCGACGTGTTGCCCGACTGGTGGCAGGTGCAGTACTTCGGCATGCCGCCGAACCCGAATGCCGCACCAACCAACGACGTGACCGGTACGGGGCAGAACAACCTGTTCAAGTACACCGCCGGACTCGACCCGACCAACACTGCGTCCGTGTTCAAGCTGCGGATCGAGAACGTGGCCGGGCAACCGGACCAGAAGAAGCTGACGTTTCTGCCGTGGGCCAGCGGGCGCACCTACACGCCGGAGTTCACGACAGACCTTGTTGCCAGCGCGTACGCGACGCTCACCGGCATTGGCGGCCCGACGACCAACGACACCGAGGTCAGCCTCACCGACCTGAATGCCACGGAGGCCGCCAAGTTCTACCGAATCAGGATTACGTATCCGTAGCGGTTGCATTGAAGAAGCTCGGGTTCACCAAATGCCAAGGCGTTTTTTGCCGGCTCCGGTGGTCGTGCTTTGATCTCACCAAGCTCCCAAACGGTCTGCACGTTGGCTTCTTTGACGCCGGACACGGTGAGAATCTTGGTGCTTCTTCTTTGTTACCACCACCAGCGATGCCACGGGTGGCCGTAGTAGAACCCGTAGTGGAAATAATAGTCGTCGTAATAATACGCGTCCTGTCGCCGTTGTTCGGCCACGGCAGCGCGGGTGTAGGTATCGAGCATGTAGGTGACGACACGGTCGCTGACGCCTTCCTGGCGCAACCGTACAACATCGTCGGAGTTCAGTCGAAACACGGTCCGCGTGCCATCGATGCGGCGCATGATTTCTTCATCGGTCATGCCGGCCTTGGTCATGGAAATGATGTCAGTCTGGATCAAGGGAGTCGGTCGCGGAGCGGTGGTGGCACAACCGATTGTCAGAACTACAGCTACGCAGAAAAGCAACACCGTTTTCATAGCGCGATAATCTATGCAGCTTTCGGGCAGCGGGCAAGTGAGGCGCGCATCTTGTTACCATCACCGGATTGTAGCCCCGAAAGCCTTCGGGGCAAGTCGCACCTCATTGGCCATCGCAAAGGCCGCGAGCAGGCTCGCAGCTACAACCATTAGTGTCCAGTTGCGCCCGCAAGTGAGGCGCGTGATTCAAAGTACTGGACAGGCATCCTGCCCGTTCTACGATGCGGACAAGCTGGAAGTTTGTCCCACGTTGTCTCTACTGTTAATCACACCGGCTGGCCCTGCAATCACAAGCCGCTCTTGCGGATTTTGTTGATCAAGCCCGTGGTCGAGAAGCCGCGTACGAAGGGGAGAATCCGCACCTTTGCGCCGACCGCTGTCAGCACGGCGCGTTCTTCCGCGTCGAGCGACTCCGGCCGATAGTCGCCGCCTTTCACGTAGATGTCGGGTCGGACGGCGGCGAGAAAACGATGGGCGCGTTTCTGGGGGAAGATCACCACTGCGTCGACGCATGCCAGCGCAGCGAGGACGGCGGCGCGTTGTTTCGCACGCGCCAATGGGCGATGCGGCCCCTTGAGTTGGCGGACGGAACGGTCGGAGTTAAGCCCGACAACCAAGAGGTCGCCCAATTTCCTAGCGCGTTCGAGGTAACTCACGTGACCGTAGTGCAGCAGGTCGAAACAACCGTTCGTCGCGACGATGCGCAACCCGCGACGGCGCGCGGCAGAGGTCCAGCGGGCGGCGGCAGCGAAACTTAGCAGCTTGGGCGGATGCGATTTAGGCATCTGGGTTTTTCTCTTGATTCTCCTTTGCGCTTTGAGATGATGTTGCTGTTGAGAATGACCCACGCTATTCTTGGGGTCAAGGGAGTTTTCAGAACAGAGTGGCCGCTGTTCGTGGAAGCGCAGTGGCTTTTTGCCAAATGCGAGCTACAATCTAGGAGGTCATGGAAATAATCCATTTGGTGGGGACGATCATCTATTTCACAATGCTGGTCGCCTTGTCCTGCTACGGGGTGCATCGGTACTTGATGATCTACTTGTATTACAAGTATCGGAAGCAAACGCCAAAGCCCGCCGGGCGCTTGCCTGTCTTCCCGAAGGTAACCGTCCAGTTGCCTCTCTACAACGAAATGTACGTGGCGGAACGCCTCTTGGATGCCGTCGTTGCGCTGGACTATCCCCGAAACAAGCTGGAAGTGCAGGTACTGGACGATTCCACCGACGAGACGACCGAGATCGTCGCCCGCAAGGTCACAGAGCTTCGCCAGCAGGGCTTCGACGTCTGCCACATTCATCGCACCAACCGCCACGGCTTCAAGGCGGGCGCGCTCGAGAACGGACTGCAAACGGCCACGGGCGAATTCATCGCGATCTTGGACGCCGACTTCGTGCCACAATCAGATTTGCTCCAGAAGACGATCCACTTCTTCTCCGATCCGACCGTCGGCATGATTCAAACGCGGTGGGGACATCTCAACGAGCGTTACTCTTTGCTTACACGCCTCCAATCCATGTTCCTCGACGGCCATTTTCTCATCGAACAGACAGCGCGGGCGCGCTCAGGACGGTTCTTCAATTTCAACGGCACGGCGGGCATCTGGCGGCGCTCGTGCATCGAGAGCTCGGGTGGCTGGCAGCATGACACGTTGGCCGAAGATTTGGATCTGAGCTACCGGGCCCAGATCAAGGGATGGAAGTTTCTGTTCCTGCCTGACATCGTAACACCGGCGGAACTGCCGGTGGAGATGAACGCGTTCAAGTCGCAGCAGCATCGCTGGGCGAAAGGCTCCGTGCAGGCGTGCAAGAAATTGTTGCCGTCGCTCTGGCGCACGAAGCTGCCGCTGAAAATCAAGATCGAAGGCACCGTGCATTTGACCAGCAACTTCGGCCATCTCATGCTGCTGGTGTTGTGTCTGCTCTTCCACCGCTCTGCATCCGCCGGCACGCAGCAGGCCTCAGGCGGCAACCCGTGGACGAAACTGCTGCTGGTGGACGTGCCGTTGTTCTTGGCCGCGTCGCTTTCGATCTCGGCGTTCTATTTCTGCGCTCAGAAGGAACTTCACGCCCAATGGTGGAAGCGGCTGCTGTACATTCCGCTGCTGATGGCCGTGGGCATCGGCTTGTCGGTGAACAACACGCGCGCCGTGCTCGAAGCGATGTTCAATCACAAGAGCGAGTTCGTCCGCACGCCGAAATTCGGCGTGCGCAGCCGAAAAGACTCCTGGGCCGGCAGCAAGTACCGGGCGCTCCGCGGTTTGGTCCCGTACATCGAACTGACCTTCGGCGCGTACTTCAGCTTTTTGTTCGTGCAGGCGATCGATCAACAGCGCTGGTCGATGATTCCGTTCGTCATGATCTTTCAAGTCGGCTTCCTCTACGTCGGCTTGATGTCAGTCTTGCAGAGAACAACGCGCATCTTCCGCCGCTCCCAGGCAGAACTCTCACCCGCCAGCGCCTGATCGTCCCGCGGCGGTCGCCTAAAGCGATTGCCGAAAGCAATTCCCACATAGCCCTGACGCCCCCACCCACCCCCGGCCCCTCCAAAGGAGGGGAGTTTGCTCCGGATTCCCCTCTTGGGAGGGGTCAGGGGTGGGTCCCGATCCAGAAGTGATTTATGGCAATCAGTCTAACCCTTTAACCCGGTCGTGGCGATACCCTTGATGAAGGTTTTCTGCGTGAAGAAGAACAGAATAACAATCGGGATGATGACGACGACCGTGGCCGCCATCAGGTAATGCCATTGGACGCCGCCGCCCTGGCTCTGGTAATTTTGCAGCGCCAGCGCAAGAGTGAAGGTGTGTTTGCGGGTGAGATAGAGCAACGGGCCCATGAAATCGTTCCACGCCCAGAGGAAATGGAACAGGGCCACCACGGCAAGCACAGGCTTGCTTAGTGGCAGGATGATCCGCCAGAAGATGCGCCACTCGCTGCAGCCGTCGATTCGCGCCGCCTCGCTCAACTCCTCTGGAATGGTGCGGAAGAACTGGCGCATCAGAAAAATATTGAACGCGTTGCCGAAGAACGCCGGTACCCACAACGGCTTGAGCGAACCGATCCAGCCCAGCCCCTTGAACACGCCATAGAGCGGCACCATCAGCACGGGGAAGGGCACCATCATCGTCGCCAGCGTCAGCGCAAATAGAGTATCGCGTCCCCGCCAGCGGATTTTGGCGAAGCCATAGGCGATGATTGCGTTGGACAAAACCGCGCCAATGACCCCAAGCACGCAGACCAGCAGCGTGTTCCCCAAGAAGGTGAAAAACGAAACCTGCGCGTCCAAGCCGATGCCCGTCGCGCTCCCTTGCGCTTCGTTGGCGCTTCTCCCGCCCATAGTGGCCAGGGCCGTGTGGTAATTGTCCCAGCGCGGCTGAATCCTTGTCTTAATCTCCGCGGCAGGCACGATCGCGCTGGCGGGTACGTGAGAGCCGGTGCTAGTCGCCAAGCCCGCCAACGACCCCGGGGCGGGTAAACGCTCGGTAACGTGCCAATAGCCCGGGCGATCGGGAACGGGGTAATCGCGTGTGACTTCCACGCGTTCGCCGTTGACGGTGGCGTAGTAAGCCCGCGGAAGCCACGTCGGCGGCATCGACATCGTTTGTTCGATAGGCTTGAGCGACGTGCAGACCAGCCAGAGGAAAGGGAACAGGAACACGGCCGCGCCGGTGAGCAGCAGCACGTACACGATCAAACGGGTAAGGATTGAGCGAGGGCGCATGGCCAGCTAGTGCTCTGTCAAAGTTGATTTGTATGATGGTAGGGCGCGACCGCCGGGCGCGCCGCATCGGGCAACCCGGCGGTCTGCCCCTACCAGTACCCGTGAAATGGCGTTTGATACAGCACTATCCGGCATAATGGATCCTCTTCTCCGTGAGTCTGGTGGCCAGCAGCGTAAGCGCGACGATCAGCACGAACAGCATCCACGCCATCGCACTGGCGTACCCCATCCGCAAATCGTAGAACGCCGTGCTGAACAGATACAGCGCGTACAACAGCGTCGAGCGCGCGGGATTCCCATCCGCGGTTCCCGTCATTACGAATACCGTGGTAAACATTTGCAGCGTGCCGATGATGCCCATGATGAGGTTGAAGTAGATCACCGGCGAAATCATCGGCAGCGTCATGTGCCAAATCCGTTGCCACCAGTTCGCGCCGTCGATCTCCGCCGACTCGTACAACTCCTGCGGCACGTTCTGCAGGCCCGACAGATAAATCACCATCGAGTTGCCGACGCCCCACAGGCTCATCAACACCAGCGCCGGCTTCGACCAGGCAGGATCGGCGAACCACATCGGCGGCACCGCGCCGAAAAGCCCGAGGATCGGCCGCAACGCCCAGTTGAGGATGCCGAATTGCCCGTTGAAAATCCACAGCCAGAGCATCGCGGCGGCGACGGTCGGCACAATCGACGGCAAGTAGAAGATGGTGCGAAAGACCGGCATCCCGCGCACCTCGGTATTGAGCAACAGCGCCAGCGACAGCGAGACGATCATCCCCAGCGGCAACGACAGCGCCGCGTACACCAGCGTGTTCTTCAGCGAAATCCAGAACACGGTGTCGGTTGCCATCCGCCGGTAGTTGTCCAGCCCGCTCCACAACGGCGGCTGCAACACGGAGTAATCGCAGAAGCTGTAATACAACGACGCCACCACGGGATACGCGGTGAACACGCCGAACCCGATGAACCACAGCGCGCAGAACGCGAGGCCGCGCCGCAGATCATGTTTTTCGCGCGTGGTCATGGGTTGTATTGTAGCCGCGAAACTTTTTCGCGGCCGTCGTATCGTAGCCGCGCTTCGCTGCCCCGAAAGCTTTCGGGGTGAATGAAGCGCGGATCGTCGATTGTTTGGACGGATTCGGCGCTTCGCAGAAGCCCCGCTACACCGGAATTGGGTGGCATTGACGCCTCTGCGGTTCGCCTTTCCAAACTTTTCCGATGCCACGTCCAGCTTTCGCTGACGCGCCGCTGGCAAAACGCGAGAGCACGCTCGGGCGATTCCGCCAGCAAGCGCACCGCGTCGAACATCGTGTCCGTCTCACGCCGGTACTCCAACCAGATGCCCATCTTCGGCAGATGCACCGCATGCGGGGTGCGGGCGAGTTGACGGAATACGCCGATGTACGGGTGCGGATGATGTTGCTCGAAGAACGGACTCCATTGGCGCAACGGCGAGTTCTTCCCTTGCAGGTAACAGACCAGCTCCATTCCGCGCAATTCGTTCTCACTCTGTGCATTCAGGTTGGCGGTGCTGATGAACTTGATGAACTCCCACGCCTCGCGCGGATGCTTGGCCCCGCGCGGGATTGCCAACAGATCGGTGTCGGCGACGGTGAACTCATCCAACCCCGGCGCCGCCGTCGGCCACGCCGCCACGCCGTATTCCAATCCGGGCGCGAACTGGCGAATGAAATTGTTCATCCAAACGCCCTGAAACTCCATCGCGACCTTGCCGGAGAGAAACGCGTTCTGCGGCGACGCGAAGTTGCCGAAGCCGCTGGAGAACGCCCGAACCTGATTCAAGCCGTACTTGCGCGTGTAGCTCTCGACCCATTGATAACATTGCAGATTGCGCGGATCGGTCCCGATGCTGATCCGGTCGCCGTCGAGGAGTTGGCCGCCGAACCAGAGCGGATATGCCCATGCGAACCAGTTCGGTTCCTGTGGCAGAAACCCGAGTTGCACGATCTCGCCCGTGTTCGGGTCGCGCTTGGTCAGTTTCTCTGTAAAAACGTCGAGTTCCGCCAACGTGCGCGGTGGTCGTTCGGGATCCAGCCCCGCCGCGCGGAACATCGCCTTGTTCCAATGCAATGCGGTCATCGACGGCGTGCTCAGTCCCGCCCAAACGTGGCCGCGATAGGTGCACACGTCGGCATAGACCGGCTCGTAACGTGCCAGCCATTGCTCGGGTGTCGAGCCGTCGGCGCGAATAAAATCATCGACCGGCTGCAAGGCGTCGCGGTCGGCGAACGAATAAACGTTGTACGCCCACAGACCAACGACGTCGGGCGGATCGCCGCCCGCCGTGGCCACCAGCGTCTTGCGGTCCACGTTGGAAAGCGGGAGATACTCGACCACGATCCTGCTCTGCGAACGGTTGAACTGGTCCACCGTCCGCTGCATCGCCTCAGCCTCGAACCCCGACCATTTCTCCCAGTAAGTGATGTGGACTCTGCCGTCAGCCCCCGACACAAGCGTCGGAGCGAGCAACAGGCTGCACACAAACCCCGACACAAGTGTCGGGGCCAGCACGCAGCAAATCTTCCGAATCCCCACAGGCGCTGAGTGTACAACGGCGGCTCAGGCCGGCACAAGCCACGGACGCTCCGAGCGAGCGCCATGCCTTCAGCAGCACCATGCCTTACCGGTAACAGGTCAACCCGTCGCTTTGGGCTGGGGGTGTTGTTCTATCGTGAGCGACGGACGCCACTCCTTATGAGGTTTTGGGAAGCTGGGTTCGACATCTTTGAACCCAGCTATCGCCATGATCATGTATCCGTAGAAGCTGCTGAGGAAAACCATGTCGTCCACGGACTGTTCCATCTCGGCCTTTGATTCGCTCCCGCCTTCGTCAGAGAGCCAGTCAGGATGTGCATTCCGGTGGCGCAGACGTTTTTGAACCTCCAAAACCCTTCGACAAGCATCTTGCCATTTGACTGTAAGGAAATCCTGACGAAACTTTTCCAAGTACTCCTCGACAGGCCAGCTGTAAACGCCCGGTTGGAACGGCTGTCCATACAACGTTCGGAGTGCAGCTTCCAGTATTGTCGACAACAGCAACTCGCGCCCTTGCCAAGTACGCTGACGTGACGCGTCTGCGATTTGGTAGAAGATCTTCCTGCAGATTTTTCCGCGTTCAGGATTCCTAGCTAAAAACTCGGTCATCTTCACAAATGCGTTCTTGTCAAAAGGCATTCGTTTCTTTATTGGGCACAGGATATCCAATAGCAGTTCTGGCTCGTTTTGCTTCCTGATTTCGGTGTACTCAACCGTATTCGTTCCTATTGAACGATAGGTTTTGCGACGCACCAATCTTATCGTCTGGCCTGAAAGGATGGCGAGTGCGTGTTGCGCTTCCTCCGCCCACCTCCAGCTTTCAGCCTTCGTCCAATCGGCCTTAGATAGGTTCCATGAGAGTTCAAGATGATCAGCGTCCACTTGACGACCGGAAAGATCGATTCTGTCGTCCTTGTGCAGAATTCCCGCCGCTGCGTGACCGCTTTCCACTTCTTCATTACCGATGGTGACCTTCCGGTTGACGGTGTCAGGCAGAATCAACTCTTCACAAGTTTTGTATAGTGCAGAGCCGCCCCACCATTCAGATGCATTCGCGAAGGGCCAGTGGTTGACAAATAGGACGCGCTTCAACGTTATGGAGAGATGATTTTCGTGCAAGAGCCTCAGATTCGGCCTGAAGAAGATGTTCGGTGCGACAGCAATTTCGCCGGTTGTCAGTCTCATTCGCATCGTGATTGCATCGTGCCGCGTAAGCACACCAGCCTTTCCGAGCTCGATACGGTCAGGTAATGGTTTACCCATCCGACTTACCGGTGCCTCAATGTGGAAACCTCGCTCCGCTTCCCAAGTCAGAAGCCCCTTGCCTTCGTATCGTCCCCCGAGACAATAGAACCAAACTTTTTCGAGTACGTATTCTTGTGATTTGGAGTAGTCGCTCATCTTCTTGTATGCAAAGATCACAGTAACGATACAATTAAACGGAAGGAATGGAAACCCCGTTTGGGGATTGGCCTAACGACAAGGCTTCATTCCATTGTTTCTCCCACGCCGGAGCACGTGCAATCCTGACGATGGAACACCAGTGCGCTGAGCCCGCATGCTTCGGCCCTGCGGCTCATTCAGTTGCCGAGATCCGTGTTCGATTCGTAGCCGGCCGCCCCGACAAACGTGTCGGGACTCCCGCTAAGAGGAGGCGACGGACGGCTCGGCGAGCCGTCCCTACCACAACCTCTCTGCGAACTTTGTGCTTCTGCGGTGAAGAAAGCGGCGCGCTGAGCCAGCGCGCCCTACCTCAACCTCTCTGCGATCTCTGCGCCTCTGCGTGAGAAGATGATTCGGTGCTGAGCGGTTTCACCAGTCACCGTTTCACCAAATAATACCCTTGCCCGTTCCAAAGGGCTTCCAGCTCGTAAGTGGTCCATCGTTCCCGGCCAGTGGAGGGGTCGCCGACTTCGACTTTGCCGTCCTCAAGCAGACGGAAGATCACCACGGCGTGGGCGATGCCGGGTGTCCAGCCCCATTCGCGCTCGTAGCGCGGATCGATGCTGGCGCCGCGCTTGAGTTTGAGCGAGATGATGACCGGACCAGTCTGTCCGGCGCGCAGGCCGTCGATGCCGTCCGAGAAGACTGCTACTTTCCACGGTGTGCCCTCGGTCTTCCTTTTCAGCCCGCGATACAGGCCGTATTTCGGAGTGCCTCGCTCACGAGTGAAACACAAACGGGCCATCTCTCGCTCGGTTGCCTCAATGCCGTGGTATCGCAACAGCGTGACTGCGCCAGCGGGACTGCACGAGGCATCCGATGTCTGAATGCAGACGCCTTCTTCCCATTTGTCGCCGCACTCGGGTGGATGACCCAACAGTGGGCGTGCCATCGAGTACAAGCCAGCCCCTACAAGCGGCAGAACCGTGATGTATTTCCGCCACGCCGCCCCACGGGGTCGCACCCAAGCCAAACCGGCCAGCCAACCAGCAGCCACGGGCAACCAGTTGCCCAGAATAATCAAATTCGACAAGGGCAGTACTCGCGCCACCAAGACATTCTCCTGCAACACAAAAGCCTGAACGAACACAGCCGTCACTGCCAGTAGAGCCAACAACAACACGACAGTCATCGACACGCGCCGCGCAACTCGCAAAGCGCACAGGAACGCCACGCAAGAGAGCAGCAGCATCAGCGCAATGCCAATCCAGATGTCGTTCATTTGCCAGAGCTGATATTAAGCACATCTTTTCATAAATACGCTAACGAAACGACACCCACCCCTGTCCCCTGCAAAGAGGGGAATCGGACGTGATCCCCTCCGACGGAGGGGTGGCCGCAGCCGCTGTCGTGTGCGGGTGCGGACGGTGTGTGTCTGAAAAGAAAACTTGGCTGTGGCCTGTTCTAATTGCTTGCCAATAGTGGCGGCAGCGGCAAAAATCTGCGGCATCTTATGGATTCTCTCGGCATCATCGCAGGCAACGGTGAGTTTCCCCTGATCTTCGCCCGCTCGGCCCGACAACAGGGCGTCGCGCGCCTGGTCGCGGCGGCGTTTGAAGGCGAGACGAATCGCGAAATCGACAAGCTGGTGGACGAGGTCGAGTGGATCAAGCTCGGCCAACTCGACAAGCTCATCAAGGTGTTCACCTCGCGCGGCGTCTCGCGCGCCGTGATGGCCGGCGGGATCACGCCGGCGAACCTGTTCAAGAATCTTCGCCTCGACTTCCGCATGATGGCCGTCGCGGCGCGGTTGCGGGTGCGCAACGCCGAGTCGATTTTCGGCGTGATCGCGGAAGAAATGCAGAAGGACGGCGTCGAGTTGCTCGACCCGCGCCCGTTCTTCGGCGATGCCGTGCCGAAGGCCGGTTGCCTTACGCGGCACAAACCCACGAGGGAGCAGCAGGACGACGTCGACTTCGGTCTGCGCATTGCGAAGGAGGTCAGCCGGCTCGACATCGGCCAGACGGTTGTGGTGAAGCGCGGCACTGTGCTCGCAGTGGAAGGTCTTGAGGGCACGGACGAATGCATCCGGCGCGGCGGCGCGTTGGCGGGCGAGAACGGCGGCGCGGTGGTGGTGAAGGTGAGCAAACCGAACCAGGATTTCCGATTCGATATCCCGTGCGTCGGCCTGCGCACGATCGAATCGTGTGCGGCGGGGAAGATCGCCGTGCTGGCGGTTGAGGCCGGAAGCAGCTTGTTGCTGGACAAGGAAAGGATTCTGCACGAAGCGGACGAATACGGATTGTGTATCGCAGCCGTGGAGGTGGCGTGACATTGGACAAGTACATCACGGCAAACCCTCACCCCAGCCCTCTCCCTTGCACGGCAAAGGAGAGGGGAATCTCCTCGCCCCCGAAGGCTTTCGGGGGAGAGGATCAAGGTGAGGGGACGAATTGCGGTTACCCGGAGGCACGCTCAGAATGAACGAAACGATCAGACTTGGCGTCGTCGGAGTTGGCCATCTCGGTTCGCAGCACGCCCGGATCTACTCGGAGCTTGCCCGACGCTCCAACGGCCAATGCCAGTTCGTCGGCATCCTTGACACCGACATGATCAAGGTGCGCGCACTGGCAAAGAAGGTTCGCAGCGGCACA